>JAIOAV010000185.1 GCA_019873665.1 Chloroflexota bacterium | reverse complement strand
GGCTCAACCGTTGGCGTGGCGGTGGCGGTCGGCGTTGCTGTGGCAGTGGCGGTCGGCGTGTGCGTCGGCGTGTAGGTGGGCGTTGCAGTAGCTGTTGCGGTCGCGGTGGGAGACGGTGTCGCGGTAACGGTGGCGGTCGCTGTAGCGGTGGCCGTTGCGGTGTATGTGGCGGTCGGCGTGGGCCGCCAGAACGCGAGGTCTGAAAGCCCGTCCCCCGCGCCACAACCCGCAGTGAACGCCAGCAGAGCGAGCATGGCGACAAGGGCAATATGGTGGTGATAGCGGCGAGAAGTGAGCATGGCACCCCCTGCGGGCATATTATAGCGTGCTACGGTTTTTCGTCAAAGGCCCATCTGGCGCGAGCTCCCGCAGGCTCTCGCTATTGCGACCGTCCGTTTGTCATGCCGCTGCAGGCGTGCTATACTATCTACGGTCTCAGCGTACCTCAGCCATTCCCCATGAAAGGGAGCATTACTATCCGAGATCTGGTTGAAGTGACGTTTACGGATATCTCTCACGGTGGCGAAGGGGTCGGGCGCCTCAAAGGGAAGGTCATCTTTGTGCCCTATGTGCTGCCGGGCGAGAAGGCCCGCATCCGCTTGGTCGAAGACAAGAAAAGCTATATGCGGGGCGAGTTAGTTGAGATTCTCACGCCGTCCCCCCACCGCGTGATACCTCCCTGCCGTCACTTTGGGGAATGTGGCGGGTGCCAGTGGCAACACGCCGCATACCCGGCGCAGTTGGCCTTCAAGGAAGAGATCGTTCGCGCGCAACTGACGCGCCTCGGTGGCCTGGCGCAGGCACCCGTGCAGCCTGTCCTCGGCATGGATTTCCCCTGGAACTATCGCAACCATGTGCAGTTTGCGGTGGATCCGGACGGAGCGCTGGGGTATCTGGCGGCGCGCAGCCATCGCGTGGTGGCGATCGAGGAGTGCTACCTGCTCCATGCCTACTTGGAGGATATCGTCGCCGCGCTGGATGTGGAGTGGCCCGCGCTGAGGCGTCTCTCGCTGCGCGCCGGGATCAATACCGGCGATCTGATGGTCATTCTGGAGACAGAGAGCGCCGAGCAGCCGGATCTGGAGGTTGATTTTCCCGCTTCGTTTGTCTGGTTGCCCGCTTCCGGGGAGGCGGTATCGCTGATCGGGAATGGCTACATCCGCGAAGAGATCGGCGGGCGCACGTTTCGCATCTCGGCGACCTCGTTCTTTCAGGTGAACACCGCGCAGACGGAGCATCTGGTGCGGCTCGTGCGGGAGGGATTGCAGCCGGCGGGCGACGAGCTGCTGCTCGATCTGTACTGCGGCGTGGGGACATTCGGCCTGAGTCTGGCCACGCAAGTCGGCCGAGTGATCGGCGTGGAAGAGAGCGCCGTCGCGCTGGATGATGCGGTGGAGAATGCGGCGGAGCTGCCGAACGTCGAGTTCTGGGAAGGTCGCGTGGCGGATGCGCTGCCAGAAGTGGAAGGTCCGGTCCAACTCGCCATCGTGGATCCGCCGCGCAGCGGCGTCGAGCCGGAAGCGCTGGCTGCGTTGATCAACCTGGCGCCACGTCGTCTGGCATATGTCTCGTGTGACCCGGCGTCGCTGGCGCGTGATCTCAAGGCGCTGGGGGCAGCGGGATACACCGTGCAGAGCGTGCAGCCGGTGGACATGTTTCCGCAGACCTATCATGTGGAAAGCGTCACCGTGATGTCACGTGATGGGTGAACACAAGCTCTGCGAGGGTTACCATGAAAGCGCCGGATTACACACGCTACTATAATGGCAAATACGTGAACGATGTGCGCTGCGGGATCACGGCATCCGAGTTCTTTGCGAATGAAAGCTTGTTTGGGCCTAATATGAGCCTCATATGAGACTCGGCGAGGAACGGTTGTCATGATGCAGTCCTCTCCTCTCTTGGCAACGCTCAACCCGGCGCAGCGGAAAGCGGTTACGCTGACTGAGGGGCCGGTGCTGGTGATCGCCGGCCCCGGCTCGGGCAAGACGCGCGTGCTGACGCATCGCGTCGCTTTTCTGCTGCGCGAATGCGGCATCTCAGCGTATAACGTGATGGCCGTCACCTTTACGAACAAGGCCGCACGCGTGATGAAGGATCGCCTGGCCGAGCTGGTGGGGCGCCGAGGCGACTATCTGACCATCGGCACCTTTCACGCCATCTGCGCCCGCATCCTACGCCGCGAGGCGCCACGTTGGGGTATGGAGCGGAGCTTTGCCATCTTTGACAGCGACGACCAGGTGACGGTAGTCAAGCAAGCGCTCAAAGATCTGAATCTCGACGAAAAGCTCTATCCGCCGCGCACTGTCTTGCACGCGATCTCGCGGGCCAAGGACGAGCTGATTGAGCCGGACGACTATAACCCGCCGACTTACTGGCACGAGGCGGTCAGTCGCATCTACAAGCGCTATCAAGAGATCCTGGCTGCCAATACGGCGTTGGACTTTGACGATCTCATCCTGACGACGGTGCGCCTCTTGCGCGATCACGCCGATGTGCGTCAGGCGTACCAGGAGCGATATGCGCATGTCCTGGTTGACGAGTTCCAGGACACGAACACGGCGCAGTACGAGCTGGTCAAGCTCTGGGCGGGCAAGCACCGTAACCTCTTTGCCGTCGGCGATCCGGACCAGTCTATCTATGGCT
>JAIOAV010000184.1 GCA_019873665.1 Chloroflexota bacterium | reverse complement strand
TGACGCCCATCGCGCCCATGCTGCCCGGCGCGCTGATGCCGGAAAGCGCGCAATGGTCGTCCGCCGCGACGCCGACGGTGTACGGGACGCCGGCCCGCGCCGCCAGATCGACATCGCCAGTGGCATCCACGAACGCCGTCGCCGGATACACCAGACGCCCGGACTTGGTCTCCACCACGACGGCGGAGAGCGCGTCGCCCTCGCGCATCACATCCACCACGAACGCGTGCAACAGCAGCCGCGCGCCCGCCTCCTCCAGCATCTGCAGCAGCAGGCGCTTGAGCGCCTCCTGCGCCGTAAAGACGTACGCGCCACCCGTGCCAGATGTCCCCACCGCGTCGCCAGACGCGATCAGCCGCTGCGTGATCTCGCGCGGGATGCCACCGACGATCTGCACCGCCGCCGGGTCCGTGGCGAGCTGGGCGATGATCTGGCGGAAAGGCCCCTGCCGCTTGTCATAGACGGTATAGGTAGTCAGCCCGGCGTTGCCGCCCGTCATCATACCGCCGAGCATGTTGCGGCGCTCGACCAGCAACGTGCGTGCGCCGGTGCGCGCCGCCGCGATGGCCGCGACCACCCCCGCCGTCCCGCCGCCTGCCACGATCACATCCACCGGCTCGCGCACCGTCGCCGTCACCGTTGTCGCAATGGCCGTCCCTGGAATGAATCGCATTGTGCCTCCTGCTTTCACCGTGTGTTCTGGATGCATTATACACCATCCGCACACGCGCGGGAAGACGGATGCGGTGGCAAGCCTGCGCCTCAAGCGGCACGCCTGTCGGCGGCGATGCTACCAGCGGTGAGCTTTCGCGAGGCTGTAGCTGATCGCTGAGAGCTGAGAGCTTACTACACACGTTTGCACCAATCTTGACAAATAGCCCAAAATGTGGTTAAATAAAAGTGTTCCAGCTTTTCCACGGCATACGCTGGCCGGCGTTATGGGACCGAGTGCGGGTACACGCAGCGCATGTCCTCTTTTCGCCGGCCAAAGTAGTCGCGGGCCGAAGCCGCGCGAAAGGAGGTGCCACGACACGAGCGACATGGTACAGGCGTATATAGCCATTTCGCGAGTCTTGTCGTTAAGTGCACAATATGGAGGAGAGCAAAGATGTTTCGCAAGCTGAGCAGACGTGATTTCCTCAAGGCCTCGGCGCTCGCCACCGTCGCGGCGGCGGTGCAGGCGTGCGCCCAGCCCACCCCGCAGGTGATCGAAAAAGAGGTGCCGGTTGAGAAGGTTGTGAAGGAGACGGTGGTCGTCGAGAAAGAGGTTCCCGTCGAAAAGACCGTCAAAGAGACGGTGGTTGTCGAGAAGGAAAAGGTCGTTGAGAAGGTCGTCACCGCCACCCCCGTCCCTGCCAAATACAAAGAAGCCCCTATGTTGGCCGAGCTGGTCAAGGCAGGCAAGCTGCCGCCAGTCGAGGAGCGCCTCCCCATCGAGCCGAAAGTGTTCCCGGTGATGGAGATGATCGGCAAGTATGGCGGTACGATCCGCCGCTGCTTTAGTGGCGTCTCCGACAGTACCGGTCCCAACAAGCACATCGACCGTGGCTTGATCTGGTTCGACTCCAAGTTCGCCATGCAGCCGCGCATCGCCCAGTCGTGGGAAGTGAACGCAGACGGCTCCGAATGGACATTCCATCTGCGCAAGGGGATGAAGTGGTCCGATGGCGCGCCGTTCACCAGTGCCAACATCATGTGGTGGTGGAACAACGACCGGATGAACAAGGATATCGTCCCATCTGGCAACCCGGGCAGCAACTGGGTGAGCGGCCCCAAGAACACCCCGGCAACCCTCAGCGCACCGGATGATTACACGATCAAGTTCAAATTCGCCCATCCCAAGCCGCTCTTTCTCATCGCCATCGGACGTCAGTCGCCATGGATACCTCACCACTATATGCAGCAGTTTCATATGGACTTTGCCAAGGACAAAGCAGCGCTGGAAAAGGAATACAAGGACAAGGGATTCAACGACTGGCAATCGTACTACGGAAACCGGAATACCTGGGCACTCAACCCCGATCGCCCCGGCGTCGGTGGCTGGGTGTACAAGAGCCCGCTCTCGGAAGAGATGTTCATCATGGAGCGCAACCCCTACTTTTTCGGAGTGGACGAGCAGGGCCAGCAGCTCCCGTACATTGACAAAATCCAGCATCGCCTCTTTGGCTCTGCTGACGTTAGGAACATGTGGGTTATCAACGGCGAGATCGACTTTCAGGCGCGCCATATGAGCTTTTCGGACTTTACGCTCTACAAGGAGAACGAGACCAAGGGCGGCTACAAGGTATTCCTTGGGATCCACGGCTCGCATCTGGCGCTGAACACCAACCACACCACGAAGGAGCCCAAGCTGCGCGAGTTCTTCCAGAATCGAGACGTGCGCATTGCCCTCTCGCTGGCGGTGGATCGCAACCAGTTGAACGAGCTGCTGTATGAGGGGATGGCCACGCCGCGCCAGTACAGCCCCATCAGCATGTCGGCGCAGTACTATCCCAAGCTGAGCAACGCCTACATCGAGTACGACCCCAAGAAGGCGAACGAGCTGCTGGACAAGGCGGGGTATGACAAGCGCGGGCCGGATGGCATCCGCCTCTGGAAGGATGGCAGCGGGCCGATCAGCTTTATCATCGAGGGCACCGATCAGCCCGGC
>JAIOAV010000183.1 GCA_019873665.1 Chloroflexota bacterium | reverse complement strand
GGGAGCGATCGGGACGTTCACGGATGGGCTGATCGCCACCTACGACATTGACACGCCAGGACGCCAGACTGCCGTCAAGCTTCTTTCCGGCGGGAATCTGCAAAAGACGATCATCGCCCGCGAGATCGCCGCTCGCCCGCGCTTGATGGTGGCAATGTACCCCACACGTGGTCTGGATGTCGGCGCCACCGAGATGGTGCGTCGTATACTGCTGGAACAGCGGGCACAAGGGGCGGCTATCCTGCTCGTCTCGGAAGATGTAGATGAGCTCCTGCAACTGGCGGACCGCATCGCCGTGATGTACGAGGGGCGGATCATGAGCATCGTGCCTGCCGAGGAGGCGCGCCGGGAAGAGATCGGCCTGATGATGGCCGGCTCACTGCCCGCGCGAGAGGGAGGGGAAAAGTGAGTCTGCGCCTCGAACGTCGCCTGGAGCCGTCGCGCAGCGCTCAGTACCTGGTGCCCGTTCTCTCCTTTACAGCGGCGCTCCTTTTTGGCGCGGTGATCCTTGCCCTGGCCGGCGCCAATCCATGGGAAACGTATCGAGCGATGGCCGTCGGCGCCTTTGGCGGCAAGTACGCCATCTCCGAGACGCTGGTCAAGGCAATCCCGCTGATGCTGGCCGGATTGGGCGTGTCGCTCGCCTTTCGCATGCTCTTCTGGAACATCGGGGCCGAGGGGCAGCTGGTGATGGGCGGCTTTGCCGCCGCAGGCGTGGCGCTCTTTGCGCCTCAATACCTGCCCGGGCTCCCCGATTGGGCGCTCTTGCCCTTGATGTTTGTGGCCGCCTTTGTCATGGGCGGATTGTGGGGCCTGATCCCGGCGCTGCTCAAGGCATATCTCAAGGTAAACGAGATCATCGTCACGTTGATGATGAACTATATCGCCATCCTCTGGATCGAATACCTCTTTTATGGGCCCTGGAAGGACCCGAAGGGATACGGTTTCCCCGGCTCGGCGCCCTTTCCGGTGGCAGCGCGCCTCCCGCGCTGGCCGGGGACGCGGGTACATCTGGGCCTAGTCTTTGCGCTGGTAGCCGCGGCTATCCTGTGGCTCATTCTCTCGCGCACAAAATGGGGCTATGAAATCCGCATCATCGGCGAGAACCCGCGTGCGGCCAGATATGCGGGCATCAATGTCATCCGCAACATCCTCCTGGTGATGTTCATCAGCGGCGGGCTGGCAGGACTGGCAGGCTTTGGCGAGGTCGCCGGAATCTCATATCGCCTACAGAAGGGTCTGGCCGTTGGCTATGGATTCACCGCCATCATCGTTGCCTGGCTGAGCCGGTTGCACCCATGGGGCCTCTTGCTTGTCGGCGTGCTTCTAGCCGGCCTTCTCGTCGGCGGCGATCAGATCCAGATCACGATGGGACTTCCCGCCGCGATGGCGCAAATCCTGCAGGGCGCGATTCTCTTCTTTGTGCTGGGAGGTGCGGTGCTGGCCGAATACCGCATCCGCTGGATAGGGGCCACAACATCCACAGCTCCGACACGCTCCGGCGATACAGGAGGGGTAGATGCTGACTGACCTCGCGCTCTGGGTGTCCATCCTGGCCGTCACCATTCGAGCCGGGACATCGCTCCTCTATGCCACCATCGGCGAGATTCTCACAGAGCGCTCCGGTGTCCTGAATCTGGGCGTCGAGGGAATGATGATCATGGGCGCAGTAACCGCTTTCGCCACCGCGTTCCACACGGGAAGCGCCACGCTCGGCGCACTCGCGGCGATCATCGTCGGCGGGCTGCTCGCGCTGTTGCACGCGGTGTTGACGATCTCCTTACGCGCGGATCAAACGGTGAGCGGGCTGGCGCTGACGATTTTCGGCAGCGGGCTGGCGAGCTTTCTGGGGCAAAAGCTGGGGCCGAACGGACAACCACTGGTAGGCATGATCGGCCCGCGCTTTGAGCGAGTGGCGCTGCCATTCCTCTCACAACTGCCGGTTGTGGGCAAAGCGATCTTTCAGGTGGACGTGCTCACATATTTGCTCTATATCCTGGTGCCGGCAACATGGTATTGGCTCTATCGCACCCGACCGGGGTTGCATCTGCGCGCCGTGGGCGAGAACCCGCGCACTGCCGACGCCATGGGGATCAACGTGGTGCAGACCCGTTACGCATACACCATCCTCGGCGGCATGATGTGCGGCCTCGGCGGCGCGCACCTCTCTCTCGCCTATACGCCCGGCTGGACGGAGGGCCTGACGGCGGGTCGCGGCTGGATTGCCATCGCGCTGGTCATCTTTGCCATGTGGGACCCGATCCGTGCCGTGATCGGCGCGCTCCTCTTTGGTGGCGTGACGGCGGTACAGTTCCGCCTCCAAGCAGCGGGCACGACGATCCCCGCCGCATTCCTGAATATGATGCCGTACATCTTTACGATCATCGTGCTGGTGATCATCACGCTCTGGGAGGCGGTCAGCCGGCGTGTCGGCGCGCCGGCGGCGCTAGGCATGCCGTACATCCGTGAGGAAAAGGGGTAGGCGGGCAGAATTCGGAGGGCAACAAAAGGGGGGCCTGCGCGCAAGCCCCCCTTTTCTTATGCCAACGGAAAGGTTACGCGCCGCCCTTCGTGTGCAGCGCGATAAGCAGCCAGCACCATCTCGACCGCCACACGCCCATCCTGCGCCGTGATAGACGAGGGCAGGTCATGCTTCAGGGCGTCAACAAAGGGCCGCGGCACGGCAGCGATGCGCTCCCCCTGGCTCTTGGGGATCGGGATGCCCAAGTCGCGCCAGCGCGGCTCGTCGCGCGTGTAGAGCTTGACGGCGATCGCGCCAGGGGGCAGCGGCACCGCACAAGAGGGGGCGTCGCCATAGTTCTGGATGACAACCCCCCGGTCGCCAT
>JAIOAV010000182.1 GCA_019873665.1 Chloroflexota bacterium | reverse complement strand
CCAGGCGCAGATCCTGAACCTGCTGCAAGACCTGCAGGCGGAGTTCCACCTGACGTACCTGTTCGTGGCGCACGACCTGTCGGTGGTGGAGCACATCAGCGACCGGGTGGCGGTGATGTACGTGGGGAAGCTGGTGGAGATGGCGGAGACGGAGGAGCTGTTCCTGAACCCGCTGCACCCCTACACCGAGGCGCTGCTGTCGGCGGTGCCCAAGCCGGACCCGCGCTTTCGCTCCAAGCGCATCGTGCTGGAAGGGGAGGTGGCGGACCCGGCGAACCCGCCCGCGGGATGCTACTTCAACCCGCGCTGCCGCTACGCCGCGGAGGTCTGCCGCCAGGAGACACCGCAACTGCGCGAGGTGCGCCCCGATCACTTTGTCTCTTGCCATCGCGCCGAGGAACTCTCCCTCGCCGGCGTCGTCGAACAGACCAAGGGTATGGGCCGCACCCTCGACCAGGCCTGAGAGGGACAATGATGTGCAGTCCCGCTAATCGGGCAACTGCAAGTCATCATCAAGACAGAGGAGCGCGCCATTCTGAGACGCGCTCCTCCATGTGGGTGGTGCTGGCGGCTATCCTGCTCTTTGCCTTGGCGCTCCGTGCCTATGGCACGAATTACGGTCTGCCGTATGTCTATCATCCGGACGAGCCGGCGATCGTTGATCGCGCGTTGCAGATCGAGCGTACCGGCGATCTAAACCCGCACTGGTTCAACTATCCCACGCTCTACACCTACGCACAGACCCTGCTGATCGTGATCCTGCGCCCGGTCGCCAGAGCGTGGGCGAGCTGGCGGGGGATCACGCTGGACCCGCTCGTCTGGCAGGGGATCATCTATCAGGCAGGCCGCCTGCTCACGGCCTTGATCGGCACGTTCACGGTGGCGGTCGTGTATGGCATTGGCGAGCGGCTCTTTAATCAGCGCGTCGGGCTCTGGGCTGCGTTCATCCTGGCGACGACGGCACTGCATATCGAGCATTCGCACTATATCACGACTGATGTGCCGGCGGCCTTCTTTGTTGCGCTCTGCCTCTATTTTGCCGCACGCGCTCTGGAGGATCACACCCTCCGCTGCCTGACGCTGAGCGCGCTGATGGCGGGTTTCGCCGCGGGCGCCAAGTACAATGCCGGGTTGGTGCTCGTGACGACAGGCGTGGCGTTCCTTGCCACCCGGCGCGATTGGGACGAGCTGATTGATCCCGCGGTGATCCTCATCCCGTTGGCCGCGCTGGGCGGCTTTTTGCTCTCCACGCCATACGCGCTGCTCGACTATGATGCCTTTAGCAAGGGACTACGGGCCGAGATCGAGCACTATCGCGCTGGCCACCAGGGGGCAGAGGGTTCGGACAACTGGCGTTGGTTCGCGCTCTATCTGTATAACGACGGCATGGGGCACGCGCTGGCCGTCGTAACTGCCGTGAGCGTCCTCTTTGCCGCGATCGTCCGGCGCACGCGGCGCGACCTGTTGCTGCTCCTGTTCCCGCTCCTCTACTACTGGCTCATCGCGGCGCAGCGCGTGCGCTTTGCGCGCAACATGATGCCGCTATTGCCCTTTTTGGCGGTGCTGGCGGCGCGTCTCATCTCGGAGCTTTTGCAGGCCGCTGACGCGCGCATCCCGTGGGCGCGCCTGCGCCGACCGCTGCCGGCTCTCATCCGGGGCGTGGCGGTGCTGGCCGTGGCCGTGCCGCTGGTGGCAGGCCCCGTGCGCCAGCAGATAGCCTACGATATCCTCCTCACGCAGCCGGACACACGCACCATCGCCAAGGCGTGGATCGAAGAGAACATCCCCACCGGCGCGCGCATCGCGTTCGAGGAATACACGCCACCGCTCCAGTTCTCGTGGATGCCCGGCACGACCACCAAACGCTACCGGGCTGACAAGTACTGGCGTCTCTCCGAGCACTCGCTGGATTACTATCGTCAGAAGCCATACGATTACGTGGTGGTGAGTTCCTTTATGTATGACCGCTACTTTGTGGATCGCGTCAGCTACCCGCAGGACAGGCGCTTCTACGAGACGCTCTTCACGCAGTGGCCCCTCGTCAAGGAGTTCACCGGGCCGTCCGCGCCGATGCACAACCCCACTATCCGTATCTACAAGGTGCCGCGCTAGCGCGGCGCGCCGCTACGCCGGCAGATGACGAAAGTGGATCGGCTCTGCCGCCTCTGTCCCTGCTGCGAAAGCGGGCCGCGCTGTTGCCAGGCTGGCGCGGTCGGCGATCAGGGCGGGAAAGCTCTGCGCGATCTCGTTATCCGCCAGCCAGATGTTGTGTGCAGTCGGCGCGACGAACACGCCGGCGCGCTCCTGCCCCGATTCGCCGGCGATGCGGTTCCCCTCCAGGATGATGTCGTGCGCGCTGCCGATGATGTCCACCTGCGCCTTGCCGGTGTCGCACGCGTTCCCCGTGATGCGACACCCCGTGATGTGGATCGAGTGCACTTCCACCGGCCGCGCTGTGCCCCGCACGAGCACGCCCGGCCCCAGATTGTCCGCCATCTGGCAGTCGGTGATGAGGTTGTGGCAGTCGCGCGTGCCGATGGAGACGCCGGCCACCGTGTTGCGGCGGAAAGCGCAGCCGCGCACCGTGATGTGGTTGGCGCGCACGCAGAAGAAAAAGCCCGCCAGCGCGTTCTCCTCGGCGACGCAATCGGCAAAGAGGGCGGCAGTGCTGCCCGCGCCCGGGTGAAAGCCGTTGCCCAGATTGCGCGCAAAGCGGCAGCGCTGGATCGTTACGTGGTGGCACATCTGAAAGCCAAGTCCCTCGCCGTAAAAGCCGCTCTCGTCCACATCGCTGACCGCTATGTGATGTGAGCGGATGAAATAGACCGCCGCGCCACGACACGCCAGTATCCCGGCAGGCTGCGCGTCGCAGTT
>JAIOAV010000181.1 GCA_019873665.1 Chloroflexota bacterium | reverse complement strand
TCGGGGCGCGGCACGTGTTTAACCCAGTGCATCATCTGCCGGACGAACGCCTGCGCGTAGGTCTCGTCGCCCGTAGCCCAATATGCCTCACCCAGCTTGGGCCAGAAGGGATGCCGCGAGAGCTGCCACGTCCACTCCTTGTAGTCAATGGGATTCAACTCCCAGTCAATGTCTCCCTCCGGGCCAAAGTCGTGCGCGACGCTGACGCTGGTGAGGATGTTGCGCACGATGCGGTCCGCCTCGGTGGTGTCATAGCTGGGGAGGGGCGTTTGCGGGCGAGCGCGCCAGTCAAAGAACCAGACCGGCTGCGCGCGCTGCCGCACATATGCCGCGAATGCCTCCTTGGCGGCAGGCCAATCCGCACGCGCGGTGGCAGCCCGCACTGCCTCCAGCCCGGGGCGAGTCAGGTCTAGCACGCCGAAGAACTCACTATCGGTGATCCTCGGTCCTTCTCCGAAACGCATGATATCCTCCTTGACGGATGATATTGGGGAGTCTGCCAGCAACTCCTGAAAGAAGCGGTCCTTTTGCCGGTAATACTCGCGCCGCGAGTAGCTGTAGCGCTCTTTGAGCTCCAAGTAGCGCTGTCGCGCGTCCGGGTCGGCGCGCAGCCGCGCCTGAATGGCCGCCTCGATTCGCTCCCCCTCCGAGCCAGCCCGCTTGACCATGCGCTCGACCTCGCGCCCGTGCGATAACGCGCAAACTCGTCGCGGTCAGCGGCGACGATGGTGATGTCCAGTTCGCCCTTGCCGGGCAGCCCCAGTGCTGTGGAGCCGCGCAGTTCGATCTGCGCCTGCGGGCCAAGCAAATCCCGCAACCGCCGCCGATATGCGGCATAGGTCTCTAGCGCCGCCGGGTCGAAGGGGCGCAGCGGCACTGGCTTTTCACTGTAGCGCGCAAAGGGATCGTCAGAGTTGTCGTGTTGAGGCATGCCTGCGTTGCCACCTTCCGCCAACATGGGCCAAGGGGTGTTTCCTGCTCCTTCCTGAGATGCATCACCGGCGTCATTATAGGTTCATCCTGAGCCACGTCAAGGCGGTCTTGCCGGAGGCACGATGCCGCCGTGAGCGCGGATTTCGCCTATTTGACAGATTCGTGCGCGTGCTCTATATTTCAGAGGTTCGCATCCCGCGATAGCCCGCAGCATAGCGCGATCTGATCTGTGCTGTAGGGGAACCGGGTGGATTCCGTCGCAGGCGCCGGCCCACGGGTCAAGACGGGCTCTGCGCGCACGAAGGGAGAAGAGGACGATGCCAAGCGCAGATATCGTCATTCTCGCTGATATCCCGGTTCAGGGGCGGTCGCCGCAGCAGGTGGAAGCCCAACTGCGCCAGAAGATACACGGCTTTTGCGCCCAGGCCGCCGCCCGCTTTGGGGAACGGGGCTTGCGCGTCAAGAAGGCGACGATCTTTACGGCCGAGCCGGGCAAGTGCGCGCTCACCATTCAACTGACAAACGCCGCGTGGGTTTTGGAGGCTCAGAACCTCCTGGGAAAGCTCTGGAACAGCGTGGCCTGGGTAGATGCCGGCGACGATAGCGCAGCGGCGCGCTTCGAGCGCTTGGTGGAGGAGCTTGTGGATCTGGGCTGCTCCACCCATCGCTCAGAGCGCGGCTCCGGCTATTTCTGGCTACCCGGCGACGCACCGACGAAGCATCCGCGCGTGAAAGAGATAGGGAGAGAGCTATACCAGATGGACGGCAGGAAGCTCGGCAAGATGCGAGAGGCCGCCGAGCGTGTCTCGGCGGCTATCGGTGCGGGCGCGGTAGCCGATCTCTCGTGGCACTGGCATGAGATCGGCCTAGAGGAATGGCAGCAGCAAAGAGGCGAGTGTTGGCTAGCCTAACATAGCTTGAGATACATCATTCTCCAGGAGATGACCACATGGACGAAACGCGCGAATCGCGCGGCTTGCGCTCGCTGCCCCGCAACGTGTGGGCGGTCAGCCTTACCAGCTTTTTCATGGACATCAGCAGCGAGATGGTGCTGAACATCGTGCCCCTCTTTCTCGCCAACGTGCTCGGCGTGCAGACGGCCATCATCGGCCTGATCGAGGGGGTCGCCGAGGCCACCGCCAGCCTGCTCAAGTTGTTCTCCGGTTGGCTCTCGGACAAGATCGGCGGGCGCAAGTGGGTGGCGGTGGCCGGATATGCCATCTCGGCCATCGCCAAGCCCTTTTTCTATATCGCCAACTCCTGGGGCATGATTGCCGTCATCCGCTGGGCGGACCGCGTGGGCAAGGGGGTGCGCACAGCGCCGCGCGATGCGCTGGTGGCCGATAGCATCTCTCCCCAGCAGCGTGGCCTGGCGTTCGGCTTTCACCGCGCCGCGGACACCGGCGGCGCGGTCGTCGGCTTGCTCATCGCCCTGGGTATTGTCTGGCGAACGCAGGCAGGCGGGCTGCGCTTGGATGCCGGCACTTTTCGCACCGTCGTGCTCATCAGCCTGATCCCGGCGTTCCTCGCCGTGCTGGCGCTGGCCATCGGCGCGCGAGACGTGGCGCGGCCGGAGCGCCTGCACGCGCCTCGCATCACCTTTGCCGGCTTGGGCCAGCCATTCCTTGTCTTTATGCTGATCGTTGGCCTCTTTGACCTGGGCAACTCGTCCGACGCTTTCCTCGTGCTGCGCGCCCAAGAGCGTGGGCTGAATGTCGTCAGCGTATTGGGCATGTTGGTAACCTTCAACCTCGTGTACACCCTCATCTCCACACCTGCCGGCTCGCTCTCGGACCGGATTGGGCGGCGCACGCTGATCATCGGGGGCTGGCTCGTCTATGCTGTCATCTATCTCGGCTTTGCGCTGGCACGGAACGGTGCGCAGATATGGATCCTCTATACCATCTACGGCCTCTATTACGGCCTGGCGTACGGCACCGCCAAGGCGATGATCGCCGACATCGTGCCGCTGGCACTG
>JAIOAV010000180.1 GCA_019873665.1 Chloroflexota bacterium | reverse complement strand
GGGCGCGTGCCTGCACGACCTCGGCATCGCCATCCACCGCGACGAGCACGAGAGCTACAGCCTGACGCTGGCCTATCCCAAGGCGCGCCAGCTCCTGGAGGGCCTCTATGACGAACGCACCCGAACCATCCTCGTCGCCGAAGTGCTCCACACGGTGATCGCGCACCGCTGGGATGTGCGCTGCCTGACGCTGGAGGCGGGGGTCGTCAAGGTGGCGGACGCGCTGGACATGACCTCCGGGCGCTCGCGTATCCCCTTTGAGACGGGGCAGGTGAACATCCACTCGGTCTCAGCGCAGGCGGTCGAATCGGTGGAGATCAGCCGGGGCGCGGAGCGCCCGGTACGGATGACGATCAAGCTCAGCAACTCGGCGGGGATCTTTCAGGTGGACGAGCTGCTGAAGCGCAAGCTCAAGAACTCGACCTTGGCGCCGTATGTCGAGGTGGTCGCGCACGTCGAGGGCGAAACGGAACGGCGGCTGTTGGAAGTGTACAAGCTATAGGGGGAGGGTGCATGCCTAGGGAGACGTTTACCAGAGAGCTGAACGCGCTCCAGGATCAGATGCTGACGCTGGGGAGTATGGTCCAGCAGGCGATCCTAGATTCCGTGGATGCGCTCAAGCGGCGCGACATGGCGGCATCGCAGCGCATCATTGACGGCGACAGCGTGATCAACGAGCTGCGCTTTTCCATCGAGCGCGACTGCCTCGTGCTGATCGCCACACAGCAGCCGATGGCGAGCGACCTGCGCACCATCGCCGCCGTGCTGGAGATCGCCACCGAGCTGGAGCGGATGGGCGACTATGCCAAAGGGATCTCGCGCATCAATATCTCCATGGGCAAGCAGCCGCTGCTCAAGCCGTTGATTGACATCCCGCGCATGGCGGAAAAGGGTTGCGACATGCTCAGACGCGCTCTAGATGCCTTTATCCAGCGCGATGTCGAGGCCGCGCGCGCCATCCCGTTGGAAGATGACGAGGTGGACGCGCTCTATAACCAGGTCTATCGCGAGCTGCTCACCTATATCATCGCCGACCCGCACACCATTGATCAGGCCACGCAGCTCCTCTGGGCCGCGCACAACCTGGAGCGGTTCTCGGATCGCGTGACGAACATCTGCGAGCGGGTGGTGTTCACCGTGACCGGCGAGCTGAAGGAGATGGACGCCGAACACATGGGCCATCATGCCATCACCTGAGATGCCGGCGCCCGACGACCCCGCGCTCCAGCGGTATCTCGATGTGCTACGGCTCATCGTGCAACGCTTGGCCGGCAGCGATGTGGTATGGGCGGTTACCGGCAGCCTGGGCTGCCGCCTGCAGGGAGTGCCTGTGCAGCCACACGACATAGACATATCGAGCGACGCGCGCGGCGTCTATGAGATCGCGCGCCGCCTCGCCGCGTTTGTGACGCGGCCGGTGGTCTTTAGCGGCACGGAGCGGATTCGGTCGCACTTTGGCGCGCTGGAGATCCACGGCATTCAGGTGGAAATCATGGGTGACGTGGAGATATGCGGCGCGGACGGCGTGTGGGTGGCGAGCGATCAGGGGGCGTATCGTTTCGTGCAGGTGGCAGAGCTATCGGTGCCGGTGCTGTCGCTGCAGGCCGAATGCGCGGGGTATTTGCGACTCGGCCGCACAGCGCGGGCGCAGTTGCTGCGCGCGTGGCTCACGGCGCATGGAGATGAGGACAGCGAAACGTGAGGAGGAAAGAGATGAAGAAGGTGGTAACCTTTGGCGAGATCATGATGCGCCTCTCGCCGCCCGGCTTTCTCCGCTTTACGCAGGCGCGCTCCTTCGACGTGATCTATGGCGGCGGCGAGGCGAACGTCGCCGTCTCGCTGGCCAACTACGGTATGCCGGTGGAGTACGTGACGCGCCTGCCGGACAACGATCTGGGGGAGGCGTGTCTGCAATACCTGCGCCAGTATGGCGTGGGCGTGAGCAAGGTGGTGCGCGGCGGCGAGCGCATCGGCATTTACTTCCTGGAGAACGGCGCGGTGCAGCGGGCGAGCAAGGTCATCTACGACCGCGACGGCTCGTCCATCGCCACGATCCAGCCGGGCATGATCAACTGGCGCGCCGTGTTCGCCGATGCCGACTGGTTTCACTGGACCGGCATCACACCCGCCATCTCCAAGAGCCTGGCGGAGGTGTGTCTGGAGGGGGTGCAGACGGCGCGCGACATGGGCCTGACCGTCTCGTGCGACCTCAACTATCGCGCCAAGCTGTGGAAGTGGGGGCGGCGGGCCAACGAGGTGATGCCGGAGCTGGTGCGCTATTGCGATGTGGCCATCGGCAACGAGGAGGATGCGGACAAGGCGCTGGGTATCCCGGCGCCGGGGGTGGACATCCTCTCCGGCGTGGTGGATGCGGAGGCGTACCGCGCGGTGTGCAACACGATGGCGGAGCGCTTCCCGCGCCTGAAGACGATCTCTTTCACGCTGCGCGGCTCCCTTTCCGCCAGCCACAACACCTGGTCCGGCCTGCTCTGGCAGGGGGGCGCGTTCTACACCGGGCCGCTGTTCGACATCACGCACATCGTGGACCGGGTAGGCGGGGGGGATGCCTTTGTCGGCGGCCTGATCTATGCCCTGCGCACGTGGCCGCAGGACCCGCAGCGCGCCATCAACTTTGCCGTCGCCGCCGGCTGTTTGAAGCACACCGTCTTTGGCGACTTTAATCTGGCATCCGTCGCGGAAGTGGAGAAGCTCGCCGCCGGCGACACCTCTGGCCGCGTCTCGAGATGAAACAACACCTTCACCGCTCCGCGGTCAGGCCGTGGCTTGCCGACCGCTGACGGCTGAAAGCTGAATGCTGGCAAAGGAGGAAATATGGCTCGTTTCACACGTCTTCAGGTGCTCAACAAGATGGTCGAGCTGGGGCTGGTGCCGGTGTTCTATCACCCCGACGTGGACA
>JAIOAV010000179.1 GCA_019873665.1 Chloroflexota bacterium | reverse complement strand
GAGGGTAGTCCCCGCGTCCGCGTCAGCATCCGCGCGCTGGCCGCGGCCACCGCGCAGCGCGCCGCCACGGTGCGCGCCGGGCTGCGCTGGCTGGCCGCCAAAGGGCTGATCGTGCTGCACGCCGAGGATGACGAGTGGGTGGTGGGGCCAGGGAGCGGGCGCGCCACGCCAGAGCTGCCGCAGGTCGAGACGCGGCTGCGCGAGCTGCTGCAGGAGACCGCCGCCTATCGCGCCTATTACCGGCAGGCGGACGCGCCAGAGATGATCGAAAAGCTGATGCGGAGGTAGCCGCATGTCCCACGCCACGCCGCACCCCACGCCCCGCGCCGCCCGCGCCGCGCTGACATTGCGCGTCTGGGCGGCCTATATCGCCGCCTTCGGGGTGATCCTTTTCGTCGCGCCGCGCGCGCTGCTGGAGCCGTGCGGCCTGCCGTGCCGGGAGGAGCCGTGGGCGCGGCTGGTGGGAGCGCTGGCGCTCTTTATCGCCTACTACTACGTCCGCCTCGCCGCCACCGGCGTCCCCGCGCTGATGCGCTGGACGGTGCACACGCGGCTGGCGCTGCTCCCCTGCTGCCTCGTGCTGGTGCTGGCCGGCGTCGCGCCCCCCATCCTCCTCGCCTTTGGCGCGCTGGACCTCATCGGCGCGGCGTGGACGTGGTGCTATCTGCGTTAGCGGGCGACGGGCGGCGCCGCCACGCCCACCCGCCCCGTCGCCGTGGCCGCGTGATGTCCATCTGCCGCCGCAATCCCTCGCCCAGCAGGTTAAAGGCGAGCACCATCAGCATGACGATCCCGCCCACGATGGCGGGCTGCCATGGCGCTTTGATGATGCGCGCCCAGACCGCGGAGAGCATCTGCCCCAGCTCCGGATACCTCTCGGTCATCATGCGATAGTCGTCCAACACATCGCCGCGCTGCACGAGATAGATGAAACCACCGCCGATATAGATGCCCAGAAAGCCCAGCTCCGCCACCAGCAGCGTGACGGCGGCCAGCTCAAAGGCGATCAGCGCGGGCAGGATAGGCCAGAGTTGCGGCAGGATGTGGCGGCGCAGGATGTCGCGGGCGCGCACGCCCACGGCGCGGGCGCTCTCGATGAACGGCTCTTGCGCCACCGCCAGCGCCCGGCTCCGCACCAGCGCGGCGGTATCCGCCCACCCCACCAGCGACAGCCCTACCACAAAGGCGATCAGCCCTCGGTGCGCGCCGATGAACGACACCACCGCCACGGCAACCACCAGCAGCGGCACCGACAGCGACGCGCTGATCAGCAGCTCGATCAGCCGCTCCACCGGGCCGCGATACCACGCGCCCACCAGCCCCAGCGGCACGCCCACCGCCAGACGCACCGCCGCGATGATGAGGCAGAGCAGCATGGTGGGCCGAAACGCCCAGAGGATGCGGCTCAGCAGGTCGCGGCCGATGTCGTCGGTGCCCAGCGGGAAGATGGCCGCGCGGAACGGCGGCACCGGCCGCGAGGACGGGACGAGTGTCTCGCCGCCGATGACCATGAAGTCGGTCTCCATCTTGGCGGGGTCGCGCGGGGCCAGCGCCGGGCCGAATATCACCAGCACGAGGATGAGCAAGCTCAACGCCGCGCCGATATAGAGCGGATAGTTCCTGTCCGGGCGGCTCATCTCGCTCCCTCCCCGCGCGGCATCCCTGCCGCGCCGCCCATCGCCGCCCGCAGGCGCGGGTCCGACGCGTGGGCGGCGAGGCTGGTGAACAGATCGGCCAGCAGCAGCAGCGCGCCAAAGATCATCGCCAGCATCGCCAGCAGCTCCGGGTGCGC
Source organism: Chloroflexota bacterium (assembly GCA_019873665.1). Lineage (GTDB taxonomy): Bacteria > Chloroflexota > Anaerolineae > JAAYEA01 > JAAYEA01 > JAIOAV01. The sequence continues at coordinate 1,167 of JAIOAV010000179.1, read as the reverse complement.
GAAATAGCCAGACGGCGGCCGGCCATCGGTGCGGATGCCCAGATCGAGCAGCATCAGGCGACCGATCCCCGGCCAGAGAAAGAGGGTCTCCACGATGATCAGGGCGCTGATCAGCAGGCGCGCCGACTGCCCCAGCGCGACCACCACCGCCGACACGATGTTGGGGAAGGCGTGCCCCCACACCAGCCGCCACCGGCCCAACCCCTTGCTCTCCGCCACCCGCACATAGTCCTGCTGGAACTCGTGTTCCAGCAGCCCGCTGGTGATGCGCGCCACGTGAAAGACGGGGCGGCTCGCCAGCACCAGCACCGGCAGGATCAGGTGCTTGTCCAATCCATAGCCGCTGAGCGGCAGCGGCGTGTTGCCGCGGCCCGCGTAGAGCGTCAGGTAGAGCATGGCGCCAAGCACCACCACGCCGAGGAAAAAGCCGGGCATGGAGAGGCCCAGCAGGGAGAAGGCAAACGCCCATGGCCGCAGCCGCTTGCTGCGCGCCGAGACCGAGAGCACGCCCAGCAGCGGCCCGGCGACCACCGTAACCGCCAGCGCAATCAGCAGGAGCTGCAGGCTACAGCGCAGCGGCTCCTGCACCGCGGTGGCGATGGGCGCGTTGTCCACACTGCCCCAGTCACCCCGCCAGACGCCGCGCAAATAGGTGGCGTAGCTGCCCGGCCGCGGCGCGGAGCGCAACTGGTTCAGCGAGTAGCCCACCGCGGCGATGAAACGCGGGTGCGCCCGCGCATAGTGAAAGCCGATGGCATTCAGCAACGGCAGCAGGATGAGCAGCATCAGCGCCTTGCGGCCCAGCAAACGAATCATCGCGTCCTCCATGATGCCGCCGGCGCGGCACGCCACTAGGCCAAGCCCGAGTTGCGCGCATCATAGCACCATGCGCGCCAGAGGGGAAATCACGCTCTCCGCGGTGGAACATCGCCCCGTCGGGACGCCAAGGGCGCAGAGGCCATCATGAACTTATACTTGAGTACAAACAAAGACTTGACAACAATAATGGACTGGTGTATAATGTCAGCAGATGAGATGAGCGGTGTGGAGATGGCAGAGACGGGACGGCGGGAGCGGAAAAAGGCAGAGACACGGCAGGCGATCCTGGTGGCAGCGCGCGAACTGTTTCGCCGCCGCGGGTTCGACGCCACGTCGCTGGACGAGATC
>JAIOAV010000178.1 GCA_019873665.1 Chloroflexota bacterium | reverse complement strand
AGGATGGCAGCGGGCCGATCAGCTTTATCATCGAGGGCACCGATCAGCCCGGCACGCCCGCTGAGGATGGCATCCTGATGGTGTGCAAGTACTTTGCCGACGTGGGCATCAAGGCCACCTACAAGTACTCGGAACGCTCGCTCTATACCCAGCACTTTAACGCCAATGACATCGAGTCCGCCTGGTGGGGCGGCGACCGCACCGTTGTGCCGCTGGTAGCCCCGTGGATCTGGCTGGGCCGCCAGACCGACCGGCCGTGGTGCAACGCCTGGAGCTTCTGGTACGCTGATCCGACGAACCCCAATGCCGAGGAGCCGCCAGCAGATCACTTTATCCGCAAGATCTGGGACATCTGGGACAACCAGGTGTCGCGCGAGGTGAACCCGACCAAGCAGACGGAGCTGTTCTTCAAGATCCTGGACATCTGGGCGGAGGAGCTGCCGTATCCGTGCTATCTGGGCGAGATCCCGCAGCCGATCATCGTCAAGAACGGGTTCCGGAACTATCTCAATGGCTTCCCGGTGGATGACCCGCCGGGTGATGAGCATCTGCTCAACACCGAGACCTACTTCTGGGAAGAGCCAGAGAAACACACAGTGTAAGCACAGGCAGGGGGCGGGTTTCCCGCCCCCTCTCTTTTTCCCCCGCGTCGCGCATGATCTCCCCTTGACGCAACCGCTATACCCTCGTATAATGTCGTTATTCATATTCTGACTATTCAGGTGATGAGTATTCATGCCCGAAATGAGCGCCCTCTCGCTGGATCGCGCGCTGCTCGGCTTTCTGATGCAATCCCCACGCCACGGCTATGAGCTCTATGCCACCTTCCGGCGCGAGCTGGGCGGCGTCTGGCAGGCGGGACGCAGCCAGGTATACGCACTGTTGCACAGGCTGGCGGCGGAGGGGCTTGTGCAGGCGACATCGGTGCCGCAGGCAGGCCACCCGCCGCGCCGGGTCTATGCGCTCACCGACGCGGGGCGCGCCGCCTTCTTTGCCTGGCTGCACGCGCCCGTGCCGCACATGCGCGACATCCGCGTGGAGCTGCTGGCCAAGCTCTACTTCTGCCGCCTGCTGGAACCAGAGGCGGCCGCTGGCCTGCTGGCGCGTCAGATCGCGCTGTGTCGTTGCCGCCTAGAGGCGCTTGATGTGGCAGCAGTTGCCGTCGCGGACGCGCGCGATGTCGCGGCGCTGGCGGCAAGCTACCGACGCCAGCAGATCATTGCCATCATCCAGTGGTTGGAAGAGTGCCAGCAGCAGGCGGAGGCGCACGGATGATCCGCCTGCGTGGGCTACGGGTTTCCTATGGCCGGACGGCGGCGCTGGAGGTCCCGGCGCTGCACATCGCGCCCGGCGAGTACGTCCTCCTCACCGGTGTGTCCGGCTCGGGCAAGAGCACGCTGCTGCTGGCACTGGCAGGCATCATCCCGGAACTCGTTCCGGCGCACGTCGCGGGCGAGATCGTCATCGGCGGACGCGACGCGCGAATCGAGCGTGTGGCGGCGCGAGCGCACCATGTCGGCATCGTCTACCAGAACCCGGCGACGCAGCTTTTTCACGAGATGGTGGCAGAGGAGATCGCCTTTGGGCCGCGCAACCTCGGCCTGCCAGAGGATGAGATCGCGCGCCGCATGGCACAAACGCTTGACGCTGTTGGCATCGCGCATCTGCGCGAGCGCGCCGTGCGCGAGCTTTCGGGGGGCGCGCAGCAGCGCGTGGCGATCGCCGCAACGCTGGCGATGGGGCCGTCGCTCCTCCTGCTAGACGAGCCGCTGGCCAACCTGGATCGTGAGGGTGCCCAGCTTGTGCTAGAGGCGCTGGCGCGGCTGCACGCGCAGGGAGTGACCATCCTGCTGGCGGAGCACCGCCTGGAGGCCGTCGCCGCGCATGCGTCGCGCGCCATCGTGCTGGAGGGCGGGCGCATCGCCGCCGACGGCCCGCCGGAAGAAGTGCTGCACCGCAGCGTGCCTCCCACAGCGCCGGGAATGGAGCCCATTCTACCAGGCAGTCCGGTGTGCGGCAGCGACACCGCCCCGCTGGTGGCGCTGGCAGGCGTCAGCGCCGGCTATCGTGGGCGGGATGTCCTGCACGACATCACTCTGGCGCTCTATCCCGGCGAGCTTGTGGCCCTGGTGGGCCCCAATGGCGCCGGCAAGACAACCGTGGCGCGCCTGCTGAGCGGCATCCTGCGCCCGCGCCGCGGCGCGATCCGCTGGGCAGCGGGCGCACGCCGCTTGCCGGTGGGCCGCCGCGTGGGCATGCTCTTTCAGAACCCGGCGCATCAGCTCCTCTGCGACACGGTGCTGGACGAGGTGGCATATGGCGGCGATAATCTGGGGTGGCCGCGTGATGATCGCCTGCGGGCGATCCTGGACGCGGCGGATCTGTGGCCGCTGCGCCACTGCCAGCCGCAGTTGCTCAGCGTCGGCCAGATGCAACGCACGGCGCTGGCGGCGGCGCTGGCGCTCGCGCCGCGCCTGCTCATCCTGGACGAGCCCACGCTGGGCCAGGATTGGGCACACCTGACGCAGTTGATGGATTTCCTGGCCGCATTGCACTGGCAGGGGCAGACAATCCTGCTCATCACCCACGACGACCGGCTGGTGCGCCGATACGCGCAGCGCGTGGTTACGCTGCAGGCGGGGCAGGTCGTCGCCGACGCGCCGCATATCCCGCAAGAGGAGGTTCGGCATGAAGTGGTCGCTGCGTGACTGGGTCTATGTCGCCATCTTTGGCGCGCTGTGGGGCGCGGTGGAGATCACTCTGGGATCGTACCTACACGTGATCTTTCCTCCTCTCAGCAACACCTTCTTCAATGGCCTGACCCTGACCTTTCTGGGCGTGGTGATCGCGCTGATCGGGCGGCGCTTTGTGCCGCATACTGGCGCGGTGCTGATGATCGGCGTGATCACGGTGCTGCTCAAGCTGCTGAGCTGGGGCGGCGTCAAGATCGGGCCGACGGTGGCGATCCTGGCAGAGGCGGCGCTGATGGAGG
>JAIOAV010000177.1 GCA_019873665.1 Chloroflexota bacterium | reverse complement strand
ACATGGACTGGGTGAGCCGCCAGGCGCGCCTTATTGATATCGGGGAGGCATTGATCTTTTTCGCCTTTCGGCGCGCCAGCGACATCGCCCCTGACCGCATCGCCTCACTGGTGCAGACATGGGAACCGGACGAGAGGGGCGCGCGAGCCTTCCTGACCGCCTACCAGTCGCTCTGGCCGCTGGGAGCTGCCGAAAGCCAAGTGCTGCCCCTCTACATGTGGCAGACGTGGCTGGGCGTGCGGATTCGCGCCATGCGCAAGGTCGCCCCCGCGCAACAGCTCGCCCTGCTCACTACAGGCGCGCTGCGCCCGCTTCGCTGGCTGGAGCAGGAAGCGCCCTCCGCTATGGCCGACCTCATCGCGCAGACCACCGGTGACATTTCCCCGATTTGACAGCAAGAGGATCCCGTGCTATAATATATGCCACTCAGGGTAGAGCGCTCAGAGTCGCGGCACGACTCGGTTTTGATGAGCGCTTTTTTGTACCCCGGGAATGGGATAGGGCAGTCAGCACATGGCATCACCCGTGAACACGTACAGTGAGATGGATGACGCTGCGCTGCAACCAGCGGCGCAGCAAGGCAAGAAGCCCAGGCGCTAGCCTGGGCCGCTTGGCGTTCCTGCAAAGACGAGAGCCAACCACCCAGCGCAGCGCGTCTGCAACGGGGGTTGGCTTTTTTGTTGTCTGAGACACTCACTTTGGGAGGGGAGAACCCGATGAGCCTGGAGAACTTTAACATCATCGAGTCCACATTACGCGAAGGGGAGCAATTCGTCGGCGCCAATTTCACATCAGATCAGAAGGTGCAGATCGCAGAGCTGCTCGATCGGTTCGGCGTGGAGTATATCGAGCTGACATCGCCCGCTGCCTCACCGCAAAGCCTCAAGGATGCGCAACAACTTGCCAAGCTGGGGCTCAAGTCCAAGCTCCTCACACATACCCGCTGTAATATGGAGGATGCCAAGCTGGCGGTGGATACCGGTGTGCATGGCATTGACGTCCTCTTTGGCACCTCTTCCTACCTGCGTCAGTTCAGTCACGGCAAATCCATCAGCCAGATCATAGATGCGGCCATCGAGGTGGTGTCGTATATCAAATCGCAGGGGTTGGAGGTACGCTTTAGCAGCGAGGATTCGTTCCGCAGTCGCCTGCGCGACCTGCTGATGGTGTATATCGCGGTGGACGAGATCGGCGTGGATCGCGTCGGCATCGCGGATACGGTCGGCGTGGCCAAGCCGCGACAGGTGTACGAGCTGGTGGCGGCGTTACGACAGGTGGTCCGCGCTGGCATCGAGTTCCACGGCCATAACGACTCTGGCTGCGCCATCGCCAATAGCTTTTGCGCGCTAGAGGCGGGCGCTACCCACATCGACACCAGCGTGCTGGGGATCGGCGAGCGAAACGGCATCACCCCGCTGGGAGGCTTTATCGCACGCATGTATGCCGAGAACAGAGAGCTGGTGCGCAAATACGACCTCACCATGCTGCGCGAGCTGGATAATGTGGTTGCGGATATCGTTGGCATCAGCATCCCCTTTAACAACTATATCACCGGCATCACCGCTTTCACGCACAAAGCCGGAGTGCACGCCAAAGCGGTGCTCAACAACCCCGAGACGTATGAGATCCTTAACCCGCAGGATTTCGGCATGACCCGCTATATCTCGATCGCGCACCGGCTCACCGGCTGGAACGCCGTGCGGGATCGGGCGCAGCAGTTGGGACTGAGCCTGACCGATGATGAGATCAAAGAGGCGACCAAGCACATCAAGGCGGTCGCCGACGAAAAGCCGCTGACACTGGGAGATGTGGATGACATCTTGCGCCACTGGATTGAGGGGCCCATCGAACCCAAGGAGATAAGCCATGCCACACACGCTAGCTGAGCTGATCATCGGCCATGCGGCTGGCCAGGAGGTCCAAGCGGGCGATCTCGTCGTCGTCAAGGTGGATATGGCGATGGGCGTGGATTCGCTGACGCCAGCGATCATTGACGTGATGCAAAAGGAGCTGGGCGTGCAGCGGGTGCAGGACGTGAACCGCGTCGCGCTCTTTATGGATCATGTCGCGCCCGCGTCCAGCGTGGCCACGGCGGAGAACCAGGCACGTGTGCGGCGCTTTGTCACCGAGCAGGGGATCGCGAACTTTTTCGATGTGGGGCGTGGCGTCTGCCACCAGGTGATGATCGAGAGCGGCCTGATCCAGCCGGGGCAGATCGTCCTTGGCTCTGACTCGCACTCGAACAGCTATGGCGCGATCGGCGCGTTTGGCACTGGCATGGGCTCTAGCGACATTGCGCTGGCATGGGCCAGCGGCCACACGTGGCTGCGCGTGCCGGAGACGATTCGCGTCCTCGTCACCGGCAACTTGCGGCCGCCGACGGCGCCGAAGGATCTGGCGCTGGCCGTGGCACGGCAGATCGGGGCCGATGGCGCGGCGTATCGCAGCGTCGAGTATCATGGGGTGGATGGCTTTTCCCTCGCCGCTCGTCAAACGCTTGCCTGCATGACCACCGAAATCGGCGCCAAAGCCGGGCTCATCCTGCCTTCGGGCGAGGTGGCCGAGCGCTTCCACGTGCGCGACTGGCTGCGGGTGGAGCCGGGGGCACGCTATGAGCGCACCATCACAGTGGACCTGGATACCCTGGTGTCGCAAGCGTCTGTGCCGCATGCCACCGACGACGTGCACGATGTAGCGACGCTGCACGACGTGGCGGTGGATGTCGTATTCCTCGGCACCTGCACCAACGGGCGAGTTGAGGACATTCACGCTGCCGCCGCGATCCTGCGCGGGAAACGGATTGCGCCCGGCGTGCGCATGATCGTCGTGCCGGCCTCCAGCCAGGTGCTAGCAGAGACGATGCGCGACGGCAGCCTGTTGGCTCTGGTCGAAGCCGGGGCGACGGTGGGCACGCCCGGATGTGGGCCGTGCATCGGGCGGCATATGGGCGTGCTGGCGGCGGGCGAAGTCTGCGTCTCCACCGGCAACCGCAACTTTCGCGGGCGGATGGGCTCTCCCGACGCCATGCTCTATATCGTATCGCCGGAGGGAGCGG
>JAIOAV010000176.1 GCA_019873665.1 Chloroflexota bacterium | reverse complement strand
GGGAGGGCACCCCCTCTCCCGCTGGGTGAGGGGAGGGTGAGGCCACACCATCTCCCATCGGGAGAGGGCAGGGTGAGGGCACACCATCTCCCATCGGGAGAGGGCAGGGTGAGGGCACACCCTCTCCCGCTGGGAGAGGGCAGGGTGAGGGCACACCATCTCCCGCCGGGAGAGGGCAGGGTGAGGGCACACCCTCTCCCACGTGCTCTTCCGATCTTGAGGGCGTTGCGCCATCAGCAAGAGAAGCTTTCCGCGATCAGCAGAATCGGGAGCTGATCGCCGAAAGCTGACAGCCAAAAAGAGGGATGTCATGGCAAGAGGAAAAGGACGTCGGCGGTTTCCCACACAGCGGCTGGCCGGATTCGGCTGCCTGATCGTGCTGGCCGGCCTGGTGGTGGGCGGATATCTGGTGTACCAGCAACTGCGTGGCCTGTTGAACCCGACGCAGCCGCCGGGTGGCGGCGATGTGGTGGGCACGGAGGACGTGCCGGTGACGCGAGGCAGCGTGCGCGACGTGCTGCGGCTCTATGGCGTCGTCGCGTCGGAGCGGGAGGGGGAGCTGGCCTTTGAGGTGGCGCAGGGCGTTGTGGCGGAGGTTCTGGCCGCGCCCAGCCTGCGCGTGCGCAAGGGCGACCCGTTGATCGTGTTGGACGAGGAGGCGCTGGAGCGCGCGCTGGTCGAGGCGCGGGCGACGCTGGCGGAGGCGCAGGCGACGCTGGCCGAGCTATCCCGGCCGGTCAGCTCCACCGAGCGGCTCCAGCTACAGGTGCAGTTGCGTCAGGCGAAGGCTGCACAGGAAGAGGCGGAGCGCGCGCTGGCCGAGTTCGACGAGGGGCGCGACACGCTGGCATCCAAGCGGGCCAAGGCGGTTGACGATCTGGCGCAGGCGCGGTATGCGCTGGCTGAGCTGCGCGACAGCAAGGAGCGCAAGGCGCAGATCGAGCAGCTACAGTACATCTATAACGTGGCCGAGGTGAAACACGGCCCGCGCGTGCTCATCCCCAACCCCAGCGAACAGGATCAGGACGAGACGTGGCTGTTGCGCATGGACATGCTGGACAAGGCGGACGCTCTGGCGCTGGGGAAGCTGCGCTACGAGATGGACATCCGCGCGGCGGAGGAGACGGTGCGCGCGGCGGAGCGCGCGCTGGCGGCGTTGGACGCCGAGATCGCGGCGGGCGGCGACGAGGTGGCCCGCCTCAAGCTGGAGATCGCCGTGGAGAGCGCCGCGGCCAAGGTGCAGGAGCTGCAGGCCAAGCTGGACGCGCTGGATGCCGAGCTGCCCAGCGTGGAGCGGGCCAAGGCGGAGGCCGCCGTGCTGAAGGCGGAATGGGCGGTGGCGGATGCAGAGGCGGCGCTGGCCGAGTCCAGGCTGGTGGCACCCTTTGACGGCGTGATCTCCGAAGTGAATGTCGTGCCCGAGGCGGTGGTGTCGCCCGGCACGACGCTGGTCAAGATGCTGGACCCAGCGGCGCTGCGCGTCATCGCCAAGGTCAGCGATGTGGACATCACCCTGCTCAAGCCGGGCCAGGAGGCGCAGGTCGAGTTCGAGGCGTTTCGCAGCGCCAAGCCGGTTACCGGGCAGGTGGGCGAGATCCCGCCCTTTGGCACATACCAGAACGGCGTGACGGTGTTCGATGTGCCGGTGTCCTTTGCAGATGTCGAATTGCCGCTGATGGTCGGCATGGGCGTGAATCTCACCATCCCGCTGGCGGAGAAGGAGAACGTGCTGGTGATCCCGTCGCGGGGCGTGCGGTATGACATGGAAGGCACGTGGGTGTTTGTGGTGGTGGACGGCCAGCCGCAGCGGCGTCGCATCAAGATCGGCCTGAACGACGGCGTCTCGGCGGAGGTGCTGGAGGGCTTGCAGGAGGGCGAGATCGTGCGCGTGCCGCTGCAACAGCCCATCGGGCCGTATGGCGCGGTCTATGGATAGGGAAAGCAAAGTTAGAACAGCCCTGTCATTGCGAGCCGTGTCGCGTGGTTGTCATTGCGAGCCGCGGAGCGGCGAAGCAATCTCCCGTCTGATTGACTTTCGATAGGGGGCAAGCATGTTACGTCCGGTTAATCTCTGGTTTGCGTTGCTGGGGCTGGGCTCCAGCAAGCTGCGCTCGGCGTTGACCACGCTGGGCGTGATCATCGGCGTCGCGGCGGTGATCGTGATCGTGTCGCTGGGCGATGGCCTGCGGCGCTCCACACAGCAACAGATGGAGGCGTTCTCGCACGGCATCGTCGAGATCCGGCCCGCGTACCGCATGATGCCGTTCATGGTCGAGTCGCCGGGCGCGGTTCGCGCGGTCGAGGTCGAGGTGGTGGGCGGCAAGATGTCGGGCGACCGCATTGTACAGCAGCCGGCGCTGGCGATGGAGGATGTGGCCGCGCTGCGACAGCTCGCCACCAGCGCGTCGGCGGTGATCGGGCAGGTGGAGGCGTACGGGCAGGTCTTTTACCGCGGGCAGCAGGTGCCGATGGGGCAGATCGTGGGCGTGCCGCCCGAGTACCTGCAGGTGTACCGCATGGAGATCAGGTACGGGCGCTTTTTCACCGCGGAGGAAGAGGCAAACGCTGCGCCGGTGGTGGTGCTGGAGGAGGGCCTCGTGACGCAGGTGTGGGGCGAGGGCGCGAATCCGGTGGGCGAGGTGTTGCGCATCTTTGTCAATGGTGTCACGCAGAATTTCGAGATCATCGGCGTGCTGGGCAGCCCGGGCGGGATGATGGGCTATACCCAGCGGGCGATGGTCACGCCGCTGCGCACGGCGCAGTTACGGCTGAGCCAGGGCGGCAGCGGCGGCGTCGGCCTGATCACGGCGCGGGTGGACGCGCGCGACACCGCCTCGCGCCGCTTCGCCGTGGCGCAGATCAACACGATCCTGCGCGCGCGGCATGGCCTGACGGAGGGCACGCCGGAGGACTATTACATCTATGACACGCTGCAATTCAGCGAGGAGAGCCAGCGCATCGTGCAGGTGATCACGCTGGTGCTCTCGCTGATCGCCGGCATCTCGCTGGTGGTGGGCAGCATCGGCCTGATGAACATCATGCTGGTCAGCGTCTCGGAGCGGACGTATGAGATCGGCCTGCGGCGGGCGCTGGGGG
>JAIOAV010000175.1:1189-3138 GCA_019873665.1 Chloroflexota bacterium | reverse complement strand
CCTACTATGGCCAGCTATCGCATCTGACCCCGGGCATCATCGGGCGCCTTCTGTCAGAGCTAGTGGCTGAGGGGTACTTGGAGGTCAAGGGGAGCCGCGCGCTCTCCCTCTACCTCACTCTCAAGGGAGCGGCCGCGCTGGGCGAGACAAGGCCGCGCGGCTCGGGCAGATAGGTCGCCTTGCAAGGCCAGAAGGGGGAGACGTGGACTACTATACGGAGCCATCGCGTCAGGTCCCGATCCGACACGATGTGGATGTACTCGTCGCCGGGAGCGGGCCCGCCGGCGTCGCGGCGGCGATCTGCGCCGCCCGGCAAGGGGTGCGGACGTTGCTGATCGAACAGACTGGCGTTGTGGGCGGCATCGCCACCGCCGGGCTGATGAGCCACTGGACCGGCGACACGGCCGAGGCAGGCATCTACAAGGAGATCCTGGATCGCTCGCAGGACGCGACGAACCGGCGGATCATCAACCCGGAGAAGCTGAAGACGGTGCTGCTGCAGATGCTGGTAGAGAGCGGCGCGCTGATACAGCTATACACCTTTGCCTGCGGCGTCATGATGGACGGACAGACGCTGCGCGGCGTGATCACCGAGTCCAAATCCGGCCGGGAGGCGATCCGCGCGCGGGTCGTAGTGGATGCCACCGGCGACGGCGATATCGCCGCGCGCGCTGGCGTGCCGTATCGCAAGGGGCGCGAGAGCGATGGCAAGATGCAGCCGATGACGCTCATGTTCAAGGTGGCCGGGGTGGATACCGAGCGCGTGCCCAAGTTCGTGGGCAGCTTTGAGGACACTTACGAGGCGCCGGAGGGGGACATCCAATCGCTGGCGCGACAGCACCTCCCCTTTCCCGCCGGGCATCTGTTGATCTACCGCTCCTCGCTGCCAGGGGTGGTGAGCTGCAACATGACCAACTGCATTGACGCGGACGGGACCGATGTGGCGGACCTGACCCGCGCCGAATTCGTGTGCCGCAGCCAGATCGAGCCGATCGTGGCGTTCCTGCGGCGCTATGTAGCGGGCTTTGAGCAATGCTACGTCATCAGCTCCGCGTCGCTGATCGGCGTCCGCGAGACGCGGCATTTCATCGGCGAATATGTCCTGACACATGAGGATATCCTGGCGGCGCGCGTGTTCGACGATTGGGCGGTAACGCGCGTGCATTTCAACTTTGACGTGCACAATCTCTCCGGCAGCGGGCTGGACGAGACCGGCGCACAGAAGCATTTTCCGCAGCGCCGCTACTATACGATTCCCTACCGTTGCTTTGTGCCGCTCGGCGTGGAGAACTTGTTGCTGGCCGGGCGCGACATCTCTGGCACACATCTGGCGCACTCCAACTATCGCGTGATGCCGATCTGCGCCCAGATGGGTCAGGCGGTGGGGATCGCTGCCGCGCTTTGCGTGCAGCAACGGGTCACGCCGCGCGCGCTGGACGTGCGCGCCCTGCAGGCAGTGCTGCGGGCGCAGGGGGTGGAGCCGTGAGACAAGCGCACTGATACGTTCTGTTGTGAGACACTGATCATTGCTGGGGCGCGCGATGGCGGCGCGCCATTTCCTGGAGGAGGTTGTGATGCCATCCACTATCGTTGATCTGAATGACCTAGAGATGTGCGCGGCGCAGGGTGAGCGCGTGATCTGGCAGGGCCGCGAGGCGTTGCGGCTGGATAGCGGCCTGGCGCTGGTCCCCACGTACCATCTCCCCAACCCAGTCGTCGAGGTGCTTGTCGGCGTGGAGGGCCCCGCCTATCCCGGGGTGGCCTTTCGCATTGCCGACGTGATCAACCACGAGCTCGCGTATGCGGTGCCGCACGCCAGCGGCCAATGGGACGCGCTGCAATACGATCCGGTCTGGCGCGGGTCGAATAGCTGGCAGCTCCATTACGGCCCCGGCTATCAGGGCAGCGCGCAGATACCGATCGGGGAATGGTTCCGCCTGCGCGTGGCG
>JAIOAV010000175.1:0-1179 GCA_019873665.1 Chloroflexota bacterium | reverse complement strand
GTGGCGGTGGACGAGGCGCGGGCGGCCATCAGCGTGAATGACCAGCCCCCGCTGGTCGTGGAGGCGTTGGCGCGACCGGTGATCAGCGGCCTGTGCGGGCTGTGGACCTATCGCCCCGCCTACTTTGCCGGGCTGCGCATCTCGACCGGCGAGGCGCGGGAGACGACACGCGGCGTGGTGCCCACTCCGCCGCCGGGCGCGGTGAGCGCGTGGTTCTTGGAGGACTATGGCGCACTGCGTTGCGAGGCGAATGGCGCGCTGAACATCTGCCGCGAGCTGCCCATCTCTGTGGGGACGGCACGGCTGCATCGGCGCTTTGTGATGCCGAGGGAGGGCATGCTGGCGCTGGAGTTCGGTTTCAGCGACACCCTGGCGCTGGAACTGGACGGCGAGCTGATCTTCGAGGGCGAGAACACCTTCACGGGGATGACCGACCGCGCCGCGCGCGGCTATGCGGAGCTAGGGACATATGCCGTGAGGCGGCCGGTGGCGGCCGGGGTCCACCGCCTGACCGCCAAGGTCGGCGTGAAAGAGTCGTTCGGCTGGGGCCTGATGCTGACGGCAGTGGCCGACGATCTGGAGTGGCTGCCGGTTGAGTTGGGCTAGAGCGTATCTCGACGAGGAGGGGCAAACGATGGCGAGAAGCGAGCGCTTTGGCGAGACGCAGGATGTGGCGATCACGATCCTCGTGGATAACCGCGCCGACCTGTTGGTACGCTCCACCGAGGCGGTCAAATATGCCGGCGTATCACTGCTGGCAGAGCACGGTTTCAGCGCGCTGGTTGACCTGAAAGCGCAGGGCGTGCGCATCCTGTGGGACGCGGGTGGGTCGGCGGTGGCGCTGCCGTATAACCTGCAGCGGCTGGAGATTGGCCCGCGCACCATTGACAAGATTGCCCTCAGCCACGGCCATCACGACCACACCGGCGCCATGGCCGCCATGTTGCGAGCCATCTGCCCGGCGCCGGCGACGCGGGAGTGGCCCCCGGCGGCGACGATGGAAGAGATGGAGCGCGGCGTAGCGGGACGACGGGTGCCGCTGGTGGCGCATCCTGCGGCCTTTCGCGAGCGGTGGCACATCCGCCAGGATGGCACGCGCGTCGGGCCGACGCTGCCGCCCCCGGGCGCCGAGTGGCGTGCGCTGGGCGCGGATATCATGCTCACCGACGAGCCGGTGGC
>JAIOAV010000174.1 GCA_019873665.1 Chloroflexota bacterium | reverse complement strand
GCCATCCCGATCGGCGGCTTTGTCAAGATGGGCGAGGAGGATCCGTCTCGCCCGGATAGCCTGGCCAGCAAGAGCATAGGAATTCGCGCCTTGGCTTTCTTCGCCGGCTCCTTCATGAACCTGGTGCTGGCGATCATCTGCTATATCGTGGTGGCGCTATTGGGTCAGCAGTACCTGGTAGGGCAAGTGGTCGTCGAAGAGGTCGTGCCCGATTCCCCCGCCGCCATGGCGCAGCTCCAGGTGGGGGATGAGATCGTCGCCATCAACGACCACATCGTGCAAAACAACTGGGACCTGCGGCAGGCCACACAGAAAGCCGCTGGAGAAGAGATATCGCTGACAGTGCGCCGAAATGGTGAGCGGCTGACTGTGTACCTTGTACCACGCACACACTATCCCGCAGGGCAGGGACCGATAGGCATCACCATCGGCTTGCAGAACCCCAAGGCGATCACCATCCGCTACTCGATCTGGGAGGCGATTCCCATGAGTCTGCAGCGCTCCTGGCAGACCCTGACGCTGATAGTGGGGGGGATCGCCGGCATGATTCGGGGCACGATTCCGCCTGACGTTACCGGCCCGATAGGCCTGTTTCAGGTTACCGGGGAGGTAGCTCGCTCAGGGCTCTCCAACCTGTTGGAACTGATGGCATTGATCAGCATCAATCTCTTCCTGGTTAACCTGCTGCCTTTCCCACCTCTGGATGGCGGGCATCTGCTGTTTATCGCCCTGGAAGCGGTGCGCGGCAAGCGCATTGAGCCACAACGCGAAGGACTCGTGCACTTTGTCGGTATGGTCATCCTCCTGATCCTGATGCTGCTGATCTCGTACCAGGACCTGTTGCGGCTGATTCGCGGAGATTCCATTCTGCCATAGGAGCAGCCAGCATGCGTTGCGCGAATTGTGGTGCCGAATCGGTGGCGACCGCCTCCGTCTGTTCCACCTGCGGCACACGCTTTCCGGCCAGATGGCGGCAGGGGAGACGCTGCCCGGAGTGTGGACGCTATGTGCCCGCCGGGTGGCAGCTTTGCCCTTCGTGCAGCGCCACGCTGAGCCGGAACACAGGTCGCTGGGGCCTAGCGCTACTGGGTTTGCTGGCAGCCGCCGCCCTGGCCTACAATGCCATGACGTATGGTGTCCGACTGGAGACGCCGCCAGAGGTGGTGCGCTGGCGACAGAAGGCCAGCGGGGCGATGATCGAATGGCGGGATCGCGCGCGCTCCCTGTTGGAGCGCGTGGAGCTCGACATTAGCTTGCCCCAGTTGCCAGCTCGCTGAGCTGGGCGCAAGGAAAGCTGACATGGGCAGTAGGGTGGGGTGGGCGTATCTGCACAGAGCGCTGCGCGCCACGCTCCTGGCAGGAAGCGCGCTGTATCTGATCGTCTTTCTGGCCATTGTGGCGGCGCGCATCGCCTACCCCTTCGAGCTAGAATGGATGGAGGGCGCCTCGCTGCAGCAGGTGCAACGCATCCTCAGCGGCCAGCCGCTATATGTCGCCCCCAGCCTGGACTTCATCCCTTTGGTCTATCCACCCCTTTACTACTACCTCTCTGCGCTCGTGGCTGCGCTCATCGGCGGGACTTTCCTGTCCTTGCGGCTGGTTTCCTTCCTCGCCTCCCTCGGCTCGTGCGCCGTGATCTACCTCCTGATCCGGCGCGAGAGCGAGAACACTTTCGCGGCGCTACTGGGCAGCGGCCTCTATGTCGCCACGTTTCGCCTGAGCGAGGCGTGGTTCGATCTGGCGCGCATTGACTCGCCTTTTCTCTTCTTCCTGCTGGCGGCGATCTACTTGGCTCGCTTCTATCCCACGCGCCGCGGCCAGCTGGCGGCCGGCGCGGCCTTGGCGCTTGCTTTCCTCACCAAGCAGACGGCGCTTTTTGTGGCACTGCCGATCATGGTCGGCACGTTGATCCTGCACCGCCGCACGGCTCTCTATCTTGTCGGCAGCGCGGCGCTACTGATGGCGGCAAGTACCGCCGCCCTGGAGATGATGCATCGCGGCTGGTATCTCTATTACACGGTGTATCTGCCACAGCAGCACACCATGGCGACCAAGATGCTAGTGGGTTTTTGGACGCGCGACATCGTGGCCCCCTTCTGGCCCACCGCGCTGCTCGCCTTGCTGTGCGCCGGTGGCTTGCTCCGCGAGCCGCGCACCAGGCTGGCGCTGTTCTACTGGGCTGTCGCCGCGGGAATGGTAGGCGTCTCTTGGGCGGGTCGGCTCAATCGGGGCGGCTTTAAGAACGCGCTCCTCCCCGCGTATGCGCTGCTGTGCATCCTCTTTGGCCTGGCATTGGCGCGCGTTCTGGCGCGCTTGCAGAAGCAGAGAACGCGGGAGCACATGGCAGAAATCGCTATCTATGTGCTGTGCATTGCACAATTCCTTCTTCTCGTGTATAATCCAATCCGACAGATTCCCACAGCAGAGGACCGAGCGGCAGGCTGGGAGTTGGTGCAGACCATACGCGGCCTGCCCGGCGATGTGCTGATCCCATACCACCCCTATCTTCTCACGCTGGCGGCCAAGCCCGCACACGCACACTGGACGGGGATGGAAGAACTGCTTGGCCTGTATGGCGGGGCAGAAACGCCGGAGGGGACGCGGCTGCTGGGCGAATTGCGCGACGCCATCGGCACCCAGCGATACAGCGTCCTGTTTCTCGACGAGGCATGGGATGTGGAATATGGTTATGTTAAGTGCGGGTCAGTCTTCGGGCGGGATGACGTTTTCTGGCCGGTTACTGGCTGGCGAACCCGCCCACAGTATATGTATTGCCCTAAAGAGTATTAGGGCGTCTTGCGGTTGAGAAAGTGGTGATCTTTCGTGGAACAGTTTCCTTCGTTTGATGAGGCGCTTCAGCGGCTCAGCGATAAGGCTGCGCGCCTGACACGCTTTGAGCTACATGCCCTCTCTGGCGCCAGCCGCGCCGACGTGGCGCGCTTTGCCGCGGCATGGAGCCAGATACCGGTCGAGCATCGCCGATACATCGCGCGCGAATTCGTGGAGAGCGCCGAACACAATTTTGAGATGGATTTCTTTGCGCTCTTTCGCGTCATGCTGCAGGATCAAGACGAGGCCGTGCGACTGGATGCAATTGAGGGGTTGTGGGAGTGCGACGATGTCACGCTCGTGCAGCCGCTCGTCCATCTGCTGCAACACGATCCCGCAGCCGCCGTCCGTGCCGCGGCAGCGGTTGCCCTC
>JAIOAV010000173.1 GCA_019873665.1 Chloroflexota bacterium | reverse complement strand
GACCACCTGTTCATCAATCATATCAGAGGCCTCCTCATTGACGTCTCGATCATCTGCAAATGCACATCATATCCACGAGCGAAGTGCAAGTCAACTCGGCCACAAGGCGCACTATCCAGACGCGCGCAGACTTGTGGCGGCGCGCTGGCACTGTGTGCGGTTACAACTTGGCATGGGCGAAGAGGATGTGCTCCGGCTCGGCGACGACAACAACGGTCCGTGGCAAGCCGTAATCGGCCGCGACTCAGGCTTCCGCCGTCTCCTCATCCGCCTCCTCGCCCGCTTCTTCGGCTTCATCGCGCTGCTCATCTTGCTCGTCGGTGTCCATGAACGACGACCGTGCGGGAATGCGGGCGCGTACCGCGCGCCGCACCAGCGTCAGCTCGCCGGTCTCGCTGATGCGCAGGCGCAACTCTGACTCGGTCAGCGCGATCACCTGGCCGATGATGCCACCGATGCTGACGATCCAGTCTCCCTCCTGTATTGCGGCCAGTTCCTGCTCATGCCGTCGTCGCTGCAAGCTCTGCGGCAGGATGACAAACAGCACAAACACCACGACCATACCGACAAGCAGCCATGTCTGGTCCAAGAGACGCTCCTTTCGCTGCCCCTGATCTAAAACGCGGCGGCCGGGAATGCCTGCTCTTTGATACTGTCTGATTATCCTCCGGGACGCGAATTCCGGCAACTGTGATGGTCCGTCTATCATAGGCCGCGCATTTCCCGGAGCGACAATGCATTGCGCGCGAATATGGTATAATGCGCATCGTCCCTGTGGGCAACATCTAATACGATCAGTTCCGCGCCTTGACGCCGCCGCAGACGGCGCAGGCAGTGCGGGCGGGCCCGGAAGAGTGTCGGGGCAAGCGGCTGATCCTTTCACCGACGGCCGGCCGTATGAGGAGGCGATCTCGGACCGCGTCGCGGCGAACTATCCGGCATTCGTGCAGGCGGCGTGGGAATTCCGCTGACGCCATGCCGCGTTGACATGGGACGGCGTTCGATGCTAGAATTGGCCTAACAAGAAATCGCGGGAGGATGCTATGGCGGTAATCACGATTCTCGGCGCGGGATATATGGGAAGCGCCCTGACCTTTCCCGCCGACGACAATGGGCACGATGTGCGCCTGTGGGGCACGTGGCTGGACAACGACCTGATCAGCGCGGTGCAGGAGGGGAAGGAGCATCCCCGCCTGCAAACGCACCTCCCGGCGGGCGTGCGCACCTACTACAGCAATGGCCTGGCGGAGGCGCTGGCGGGGGCTGATCTGGTGATCAACGCGGTTACGTCCGAGGGGATTGTGCCGGTGATGCAGCATGCGTTCCCGTACATGCCGGCGGGGGCGCTCTTTGCCTCTGTCAGCAAAGGATTCTGGGTGGGGCCGGGCGGCAACGTCCATCGCCTCTCTCGCATGGTTACGCCGCTGGCGCCGACAGACGATTTCCGCTACTTGCACATCGCTGGCCCCTCCAAGGCGCTGGAACTGTGTCGCCGTGTGCCCACGGCGGTACACTATGCGTGCGAGGACCTGGCGCGGGCTGAGCGGGTTGCCGCGCTGATGCGGACGAGCTACTACCAGATCTATCCGACGTCTGATCTGGCTGGCTGCGAGGCGTGCTCGGCGCTAAAGAATGCCTATGCCATCGCTATCGGCCTCTTTGATGGCCTGGAGAAAGCGGGGCGCATTAGCCAAAGCTATAACACCAAGAGCGTCGCCTTTGCCAAGGCGGTGCGCGAGATGGCGTTGGTGGTGGAGGCGTTGGGCGGGCAGGCGGATACGGCATATGGCTTGCCGGGGGTGGGGGATCTTCTGGTGACGGCGATGGCGGGACGCAATCGCACCTTTGGCGAGATGCTGGCGCAGGGCCAGATGTCGGCGGCGCAGGTCGTGGCCTATATGTCGGAGCAGGGCCAGCTCACCGAGGGTTACCCGGCGATTCGCACCGGCTGGTATCTGGTGAACCAGCTCGCCAATCGTGGCGCGTTGCGCCTGGAGTCCTTCCGGCTGCTGCGCGCGCTCTACGAGATCGTGTACGAGAACGCGCCGGTCTGGCCAATGTTGCGCGATTTGAGGTGGGTTGACTGATAGAGAAAGCGATCCCCTACACGGTTGGTTGGGGATTGCTTCGGTCGCTTCGCTCCTTCGCCATGACATGAATGGTCCAAGCTGTGTACAAGCATCCAATTTCTGATTGACTTTTATGAGGAGGGAAAGGATGGCGGGGCGCCCGCGCATTGCCGTAGTGGGAAGCATCATCATGGATCTGATGGTTACAACGCCTCGCGTGCCACAAAGGGGAGAGAACCTTCTGGCGCACGGGTTCAAGATGGGGCCGGGCGGCAAAGGCGCGAACTCGGCGGTGGCCCTGGCGCGGCTGGGGGCGGAGCCGCTTCTCGTGGGGCGCGTGGGCGACGACTATTTTGGTCGCGTCGAGCTGGAGACGGTGCGGCGCGATGGCGTGCAGACCGACAGCGTGGTCATTGATCCAGAGCGTCATACCGGCATCGCTATCATCATGGTAGATGATTACGGCGAGAACACCATCCTGGTGGCGATTGGCGCGAATGCGGGCCTGACCGTCGAGGAGGTGGCTGCCACGCTGCGGCTGCACTGGGCGCAGCTCGCCGCGGTGCTCGTCAACTTTGAGATTCCGGAGGAGGTGGTGCGCACTGTCGTGCAAAAGGCCCACGCTTGCCACGTTCCGGTCGTCGTCGACGCGGGGCCGCCACGGCACTATGGAGTCGAGACGTGGCGCGGCGCGACGGTGCTCTCCCCGAACATGCTGGAGGCCAGCACTATGGTGGGCTACCCCGTGGAAGATGAGGCGACGGCGGAGCGGGCGGCGCGAGATCTGCTGGCGCAGGGGCCGCAGGCGATCGTCGTCAAGATGGGCGACAGGGGCGCGATGCTGGTAACTGCGACGGAGAGGACAATGGTGGAGGGATTCCCGGTGCAAGTAGTGGATACAACCGGCGCCGGCGATGCCTTCACCGCGGCGCTCACCGTGGCGCTGGCGGAGGGGCAGCTGCTGTCGGGGGCAGTGCGCTTTGCCAATGCCGCCGGCGCGTTGGCCGTGACCCGCTTCGGCACGATGGCGGCCATGCCCACCCGTCAAGAGGTGGAGGCGTTCCTGAGGGCGCACCCGCTGCGCGGCTGTTAACGCTTGTAGCCGCGCGCTACCACATAGATCTCGCGGCTCTCCTCGCGCGATGCTGCGGGGTGATGTGGCTTGACCGCGACTAAGGAGCGCCGCACCTCCTGCAAATAGGCAGGGAAGGATT
>JAIOAV010000172.1 GCA_019873665.1 Chloroflexota bacterium | reverse complement strand
TGCCGGATTTGCACATCGCCTGGAACGACGAAGCGTTGGTTACCGGCTACCAGTACACCGACGCCGCTGGCCGCACCGTGACGGTGGGCACGCCGGCGGATGTGGTGGAGCGACGCAATGTTACGGGCGACCATCGCCCGGCGGGGATCGTGCTCCTTGTCGGCCCGCAGGTGCGGCCCGGGCAGCAGATCGCCGGCGCGCATATCGCCGATATTGCGCCCACGCTGCTTTACCTTATGGATCGGCCGGTGCCATCGGACATGGAGGGCCGCGTGCTGCGCGAGGCGCTGCGCCCGGAGCATGTAGCGGCACACCCCATCACGTACACGGAGGGCGGCGCAGCAGAGGCGGCGGATCGCGTGGATTTTAGCGACGAAGAGGCAGCGCAGGTGGAGAACCGGCTGCGCGGGCTTGGCTACATAGATTGAGAGGCGCGATGAACGGACGAGATTATGTTACCGATCTGCTGCCGCGCCTGGCGGCGTCGCGCATGGCCTACCGTGGGTGGCGACCGCCGCCCACGCCCATGACACTCACCTTCTCCGTCACGAACCGCTGCCAGTCGCGCTGCCTGACGTGCAAGATCTGGGAGCTGTACCGGCAAAAGCCAGAACTGCGCGCCCAAGAGCTGACGCTGGATGAGATCGAGCGCATCTTCCGCGGGCTGGGCCATGTCTACTTTTTCAACGTGAGCGGCGGCGAGCCGTTTCTGCGCGAGGACCTGTCCGACATCTTTCGCCTGGCGATCCGGCATCTGTCGCCGCGCGTGCTGCACACGCCCACCAACGGCCTGTTGCCGGAGCGCATCGAGGGGACAATCGCGGCCATCCTGCAGCACATGGCCCAGGTCGGCTACGACGCCCCCTTCACCGTCAAGCCATCGCTGGATGGCATCGGCGCGCGCCACGATGAGATTCGCGGCGTGCCGGGGAATTTCGCGCAGGTGCTGGAGACGCTGGAGCGGCTGAAGTGGCTGCGGCGGCGCTATCCCAACCTGCACGTGGAAGTGGGCACGGTCATCTCGCGTGCCAACATGCACGAGATAGATGCCATCGCGGACTATGTGCACACCCTGGATATCGAGAGCTATCGCAATGAGATCGCCGAGCAACGCGCCGAGTTCTTCAATCAGGGGGACCCGATCACTCCGTCCGGTGAGGAGTATGCCGCCCTCATGGCGGTCTTTGCCCGCCACATCCGCGAGAACATCGGCGCCAAGCGCGAGCTGGCCAAGATGACCGAGGCGTTGCGGCTGGTGTACTATGAGTATGCGGCGCATATCCTGCAAGAACAGCGTCAGGTGCTCCCCTGCTATGCCGGCATCACCAACGCGCACATCAACCCGTACGGGCAGGTGTGGCCCTGTTGCGTCCTCGGGTATGACAGGCCGCTGGGAGAGCTGCGCGCGGCAGAGTACGATTTCTACCAGGTATGGCATTCGCCGCAGGCACAGGCCGTGCGCGCCTCGATCCGCGCCGGGGAATGCGCTTGCCCGCTGGCCAACCAGGCATACTCCAACATCCTCTGCGATCCTCTCGCGACCGCCAGAGTGTTAGCGAACATGGTGGCCTTCAGGCTGAAACGTTCCGCCTAATTGGCTCGTTCGACCTCCTCCCAGGTCTCGAATCGCCGTCCTTTCAGGGCCAGCGAACGCAAGGCCTTCCACCAGGGCTCGATCAGGTTCAGATAGGCGGCGTACTTGGGAAGACGAACTCCCAGCGCGGATGGCTCAGGCTGAACAGCAGGACAGCCGTTGCGCGGTGCGCTGGCAGGTTGTCCAGAATCGCGTAGAGGCTCCCGATCTCGGCAGGTACCCACTGCTCCACCTGCCCCAGGAAGTCCACGAAGTTGGCGGTGGTTCGCCGAGCATACACCTCCGTCAGCGCGTCTCCGGTGGCCGGACGAAAAGCCCCAAAGACATAACCCTGGCCCCGACGTCCGTAGTCCATCTCTTGCCTGGCGCGTTCTGCCGGGTTCTGTCCGTCCGGACGATGTACCAGACCTCGCCCCAGAAAGCTCTTGGCGCTTTCCGGCCCCATCTCGTCCAGGCAGAGCACCACGCTCTGCGGAGGTGGCGCGGTGTAGAGCTGGGTTACGCGCCCCTTTTTTCCGCGCACCCGGGGTCTACCTGCTCGCCGAACCAGGTCTCCTGCTTGCGCCAACGCAGCCCTTCCGCGCCCAGAATCTCGGCGATCCGGCTCCGTTTCATCCCGATGCCCTTGGCCTCGCTCAGGTACGCTTGCAGTCGGTCCAACGTCCAAGAGGCGAAGGGCAAGCCCAGGTCGCGAGGCAGTGTCAACGCTGCGGCCACGATCTCGCTGACCTCCACCGACGTGTACGTCGCCGGGCGACCTGGACGCGCCATGTCCTGCAGCCCTGTCAGCCCCGAGGCGTTGAAGCGCTTGACCCACATCCGGACGACGTTGGCTGCTCGCCGCACCTGCCTGGCGATCGCCGAAACGGTCATGCCTTCATGCGAAAGCAAGATCATCTGTGCCCGCTCTACGTCTCGGGCTGCCTCAGTGCGCGAACGGGCGCGGCGCAGAAGTTCCTCTTCATCGGAGCCTGTGCACCACGTTGAGTGGCAGCCCATACCACCGAAAGGCGGCGATGCCAAGCGACCCGGTCTTTTGAGCCAGAGTCTTTTGACTCGTATGCCATTCGGTGTTATCATGACGCTTTGGGCTATTGGAGATCAAGGAGGCCACACCATGCCATTTCGTGGCATCTATCCCGCGCTTCTCACGCCATTCGACGCCGACGGCCAGCTAAACGAAACGATGTTGCGCGAGCTGCTCGACTTTCAGCTCTGGGCCGGCGTGCATGGCTTTTGGATCAATGGCGGCGCGGGCGAGGGGTTGCTCTTGACGAGTGAGGAGCGTCGCCGCGTCGCGGAAGTCGTCATGGATCATGTGCGCGACCAGGTGCCGGTGATCGTGCATGTGGGCGCGTTGGCCACCCGGGAAGCGGTTTCCTTGGCCCGGCACGCCGAGACGATCGGCGCCGCCGCCGTGGCGTGTTTGCCGCCGCTCTACTACCGCCCCGACGAGATGGCAATCGTGGATCACTATCGGCTGGTGGGGAGCGCCACGTCGCTGCCGCTCTTCGTGTACAACATCCCGGGCGCGACGGGCGTCACGCTGACGCCAGAGCTGATCGCGAGGCTGGTCGCCGAGATCCCGACGGTGCGCGGCATCAAACACAGCTCCTTCGACCTCTATGCCTTTCAGCAGATGCGCGAGCGCACAGATGATGACTTTACGCTCTTTTCTGGTAG
>JAIOAV010000171.1 GCA_019873665.1 Chloroflexota bacterium | reverse complement strand
AAATGCCTTTGTCCTCGGCTATCAGCAGCATATGCCGCGGACAGAGCGCTAGAACTCGGTAACACCGGTGAAGTGAAAGTCATGGACCTTGAGGGCGGGCACGCGAATCGCCCCGAAGAACGCCTGCTCGGTAATCCGCTCCCGGCCGATCATCTCCACGCTCCGCAGCGCCTCGACCATGCTCTGCGTGAAGCGCAGATTCCGCACGGGGCGCGTGATCTGGCCATGCTCGATGAGGAAGGTGCCATCGCGCGTCATCCCCGTCAGCGTCGCCTTGAGCGGGTGCAGCGGATTGACATAATGGAAGCGCGTTACCCATAGCCCGCGCTCGGTGCTGGCCAGCATATCTGCAAGGCTGCTCGCGCCGGCGCTCATAAAGAGGTTGCCGGCCACCGGGCCAGAGGTGTTGGGTTGCGGAAGGCTGTGGCCGGTGGAGCGTTTGCCCTCTTTCTGCGCGGTGTACGAGTCATAGACGACGGCATTCGCCACGCCTGCCTTGATGATCTCGACCCTTTGCTTGGGGACGCCCTCGAAATCGAACGGCATGGGAAGCCCCTCCGGGTCCAACCCGTCGTCTACGATCGAGATACGCGGATCAAAGATCATCTCCCCCATATGGCCGCACATAAAGCTGCGCCTTTCCTGCACGGCCAGCGCGCCAAAGCCGAGATAGCTCAGATACCGCACGATCTCTGCGATGGCATACGCCTCCAGGATCACGGTGTAAGCGCCCGGTTCGATGCTGCTGGGATGGCGGCTTTGCAGCGCCTTGGCTACCGCCTCTCGTCCCGCCGCCGCGGCATCCACTTTTCCCACATCCCACGCGGTGCGGCTGGCATAGCCGGAGCTATCCTCGCTCATGATGACCGTGTTCAGGTCCGCCAGGGTGGTCGGGTAGTAGGCCCACACGCCAAGCGAATTGCCCACCGCAACCGCCCGTTGGGCTGTGGTGTACGCACCTGAGGCGATCAGTCCCGCGTCTTTGGCCTGCTGGCAGATCGCGCCGACGGCGCGAGCGCGCGCTTCAGGCGTGAATGAGGCGGTGGCTTCGGAAAACGAGCTTGTCTCCGGGATAGGGGCCGGTTCCGGCAACGAGGTGAAATCCGGCGTTTCCGGTTGCAAGCGCGCCACGGTCTGCGCTGCCTCCACCACCTTCTGTAGCCCGCTATCGCTCAGGTCATTGGTCGAGGCGACGCCGATCCGCTTGCCGAGCACGACACGGACACGCAATTCGGCCTTGCTTTCCGAGACATTCTGGTGGATGTAAGAATTGGCAAAGCGAGTGAGCTGGCTGTCCTCGCTGCTGAACAGGACCTCCGTCTGGTCCGCTTTGGAAAGAGACAGAACGCGCTCCACAATAGTGTGCGTGTCTTTTTCGCCTCGCATTTTCTCTCCTTTCGCGCCGGCCCTGATGACAGGGGTCTAAACTAATCGCACAATGAGACCCGCAGGGCGGTTGTGGTATACTGGCCTCGATACCATGACCTACGAGGTGGTGTGATGAACGATATAATGGCAGTGCTCAGTCGCTGGCAGTTGGACGTGACGGCCGTGCGGAAGCGCATGTATGGCGCCCCGACCCCTCGCGAACGGGAACGCTGGCACGCCATGTGGCTGTTAGCCCGCGGTTGGTCAGCTGCCCAAGTGGCAGAAGCCCTAGAACGCGATGCCCATACGATTGGCGACTGGGTAGTAGCCCTGCGCCAACAAGGGCCGGAGGCATTAGCCTTTGAGCAGACAGGTGGTGCCCCCCCGCCCTTAGCCCAGAGCAACAAGCGGAGTTGAAGGCCGCGGTGCAGGCTTCCCCGCGGGAAGCGGGCCTGGAGTTGGCCAACTGGAACTGGAAAGTAGTACGGCAGTTCGTGCAAGAGCGTTTTGGGCGCCTGCTCAGTAGTCGCAGTTGCCTGAACTATCTGCACCGGCTGGGGTTTGTGCGCAAACGGCCCAAGAAACGACTGCTCAAAGCCAATGAGGAGAAACGCGCTGCCTTTGTCGCGGAGCACGTTACCTTGCGAGCGGAAGCCGCGGCTCAGGGGGCCAAGATCTTCTTCGTAGATGAGGCGCACTTTCGGGCCGATGCCGAGTTGCGTGCCAAGTGGGTCTTGCGCGGCGAACCCGCCCTGGTCGGCTCGACCAGTCCCAGACTGGGGGAGAAAGCCAGCTACTATTCGGCCATCTGCCTGGAGACCGGGGAGGTAGAATCCATGCCAGTGCTGGAGAACACCACGGCAGCCACCTCGGTCAGCTTTCTGCAACAGTTGCTTGCGAATCATCCGGCGCCATTGATCGTGATCTGGGACAATGCCCCGGCCCA
The DNA here is from genome assembly GCA_019873665.1 of Chloroflexota bacterium. Taxonomy (GTDB): domain Bacteria; phylum Chloroflexota; class Anaerolineae; order JAAYEA01; family JAAYEA01; genus JAIOAV01. The sequence goes on along the minus strand of JAIOAV010000171.1, from coordinate 999 downwards.
TCATGGGCCGGAACTGCGCGAGTATCTGTCTACTCCGGACTTGCATCTGCGGTTGGTCGCTTTGCCGGGCTACAGCCCTGACTACAACCCGGATGAAGCGATCTGGGACTGGGTACGCGCAGAGGTGACCGCCAATACCTGCTTTGGCAACGCCACCAAGGTGCGTGAGAAGGTGGATGCTTTCTTCGCCAGCCTGGCGGAACGGAAGGCCGAAGTCATGCAACGGTGTCGTCGGAAACTGCAAGCCCAAGCTGATGCGCTTGTGGCAGTAACCCAGCAGATATGCGTCGAGACCAACCATGTAGATTTCACCTTGCGATCAGTTTAGGATGGTGCGGCGTCCGCCCTCGTCGCGCACGGTGGAGACGACGCCGCGTGGCTTGTGTAGCATATAGTAGACAAGCGCGGCGGGGGGATGCACCGGCTGGCCATCCACCTCGATCCGGTCCGTGCTCGGATCCACGCGCAGGCCCATCTCGGCCACCACTGCGCCATTCACGCGCACGCGTCCGGCGCGGATCATCTCCTCCGCCTGTCGCCGCGATGCAACGCCGGCGCGGGCCAACGCCTTTTGCAGGCGCTCCTTCATCTCTGCTCCCTCTCCGCGCCAAGGCCTACAGGAATCGGCTTATTGTATGCAGGTTGGCGCATGTCGTCAACTGCGCGCGTGGCGGGGAGCGCTTGGGCCATATGGCCTATTGTGCTTTGTACTCTCCTATGCTAGACTCAGTATGGGGGGCATGTCTCTGCGCGGCGCTGTATGCCGCTGCCTGGAGCGTATCATGCGCAGATACGCCAATCTATATCGGGCATTGCTCTGGCTGCTGCTGGCGATCCTGCTGGCCACTCCCACTGCGACGAGTGGCGCGCCAAGCGATGCCATCCCACTGCCAATACAGCGCGCGCCCGAACGATGGGGTGTCGGGTCGGTCATGCCCGCTGATACCGGCCTCCGCATCCCGTCGCTAGACCTCTCACATCTGGAGCCAGCGGCGCCGC
>JAIOAV010000170.1 GCA_019873665.1 Chloroflexota bacterium | reverse complement strand
GCCGATCCTGCAGGCAGCGGATATCGCGATAGGAAACCTGGAATGCGTCATCTCGACGCGCGGCGAGCCGGCAGACAAGTACTTTGTCTTCCGTGCCCCGCCAGAGACGGTCGTGGCGCTGCGTCGCGCGGGGCTGGATCTGATGACGCTGGCCAACAACCACACTCTGGACTATGGCCCGATCGCCTTTTACGACACGCTGCGCCTGCTGGAGATGATGGGGATTCGCGGCGTCGGCGCGGGACGGGACGAGCGGGAGGCGCTGGCGCCAGTGGTGGTGCGCGTCAGGGGCATGCGCCTGGCATTCCTCGCCTTTGCGCGCTATCCACCCGAAAGCATCGGCACTTTTCAGGGGACCGAGTTTATCGCCACGGCGGATCAACCGGGGATCGCCTGGGCAGAGATCGAGACGATCTCTACGGCGGTGGCTGCAGCCAAACGCGAGGCGGACCTGGTCATCGTCGCGCTTCATGCGGGGTACGAATATCTGTATACCCCCGGCGAATTCCAGCGCGCGGCGGCACGCGCCGCCATTGACGCCGGGGCATCGCTGGTGCTGGGGCATCATTCACACACGTGGCAACCGATCGAGTTCTACGGCAATGGCGTTATCCTCTATAGCACGGGGAATTTCGTCTTTGACCAAGAGTCGAGCACCGACACCGCCATCGCGACGCTGCGGCTGGACCGGCGCGGCGTGCGCCAGATCGAGCTGACGCCGATGGTGATCGTCGGCCATGGCCGGCCAGTCCTGCCATCGGCAGATGACGCGCGGCGCATCCTGGACGACATCTACGGACTGAGCCAGCGCGCCGCATCCCGCTAGGATAGCCGGGACGCACGACTCTATCAGAAAAGGGTTTTGACAAGGGAGGTACGGCGTGTCCGAGTTGGAGTGGGATTGGGACGTTGATGTTTTGAGCAACCTGAACCGCCTTCTGGGGATTGACTTGCGCTATATGTTGGGCGTTCCGGAACATACCATCTCAGGCGAGCGGGTGATGTTCTTGTTGCGCGGCGGCACCAAGGCCGCGTTGGAGATCGCCGAGGAGATCGCCAACCGTTCGCGGGTGGCGGTGCCGCCGAACCAGCCCACTGGCTACCCGCATGTGGCGTTGCTGGACGAGCTGCCCATGCAGGGGCCGCCCCCTGAGAAGATCATGCTGCGGACGACGGATCTGCTGGGAGAGCTGGCGTTCTGGCGCGGACAGCGCGTCTTTATCCAGAGCCGGTCGCTCTGGCCAGACAAAGAGCCAGCGGTGCGCTGGCTCCTGGGCACGCTGTTCATGGCTGACCGGCGTGTGCTGGCTTATGCAGATCTGCGCCAGCCGAAGGCCAAGCTGATCTTTCTCGATTCGTTCTTTGCCGGCAGCGACGCGGAGGAAAACCGCAGCCGCCGCGTCTCGCACCTGCTGGAGCGCCTGCAGGGCGCGCTGACGCTGAAGAACCGCTATGTGCGCCATGATGCTTACCAGTGGGCCAAGATCGTCAATGTCTGCGATGGGCCGCAGTGGCTGTCGCTGCTGGACAACAAGGGCAACCTGACGGTGGAGCAGGTGCCATACGCCGATTGGTAGCCGTGCTGATGGGAACCCCGCAGGAAGCGGCAACGTCTTGAGGATGGGCAGAGAGGTGTGGCCAGCGTTATGGCGTGGAGGCAGCGCTTGCCACGTCTCTACCACACGCTAAGGAAGGTGTTCGCTTTTGTCACGGTACTCCTACCCAAACAAGGCCGCAGCCAAGCCGCGGCGCAGTGCCTCGTTCGATACTACCTATTATCTCAGTAGCATCATGTGGGCTGCGGTACTCGCTGTCCTGATCCTGCTGCTGGGCACCGTTGTGCTGGTTGTTGGCTACATGTCCATTGCCCGCGACTTGCCCTCGCCCGATGACCTGATGGCCCGTTCGGCGACATTCAAGAGCACCAAGATCTATGACCGCACCGGGGCGCTGCTGTACGAGGTGATGGACCCGACCGGCGGGCGGCGCACGATGGTGTCCATCGAGGATATCCCACAGACGCTCATCTGGGCCACCGTGGCCACGGAAGATGCCACGTTCTTCCGCAACCCCGGCTTTGATCCCTTCGCCATCGCCCGCGCCCTCTACTATAACCTCTCCGAGGGAGAGGTTGTGTCTGGCGCCAGCGGCATCACGCAGCAGCTCGCCAAGAACTTTTATCTCACGCGCGAGCAGACGCTCTCGCGCAAGATCAAGGAGGCGGTCCTGGCTGCCGAGATCACGCGGCGTTATTCCAAGGATCAGATTCTGGAAATCTACCTGAACGAGATCTATTACGGCAATTTAGCGTATGGCATCGGCGCGGCGGCAGAAACGTATTTCGGCAAGCAGGTGCAAGACCTAACACTGGCGGAAGCGGCGCTCCTGGCGGGATTGCCGCAATCGCCTGTGCTCTGGGATCCATACCTGCATCCTGAGGCAGCACTGTCGCGCCGCTCCGTCGTGTTGGATCTAATGGTGCGCGAGGGGTATATCACCGCCGAGACGGCAGACCGGGCGCGCGCCGAGCCGCTCAACCTGCGACCGCAAGCGTACGAGATCAAGGCGCCGCACTTTGTGATGTATGTGCGCCAGCTCCTGGAGCAGCAGTATGGCGCCGGGCTGTATCGCAGCGGCCTGCAGGTATATACCACGCTCGACCTCACCATGCAGACAGCGGCGGAGAAGGCGGCGCGTGAGCATATCGCCACGCTCAAGGCGCAAGACGCGACGAATGCCGCAGTGCTGGCCATGGACCCCCAAAGCGGCGAGATTCTGGCGATGTTGGGCAGCGTGGACTTTTTCGACGAGACGATCGCCGGCCAAGTCAATGTAGCGCTACAACCGCGTCAGCCCGGCTCCACCATCAAACCGGTGGTGTATGTGGCCGCATTTGAGCGCGGCTGGAACCCGGCCACGATGGTGATGGACGTGCGCACCGAATACCCGAACGGGGACAAACCGCCGTATGTGCCGGTGAACTATGACAGAAAGGAACACGGGCCGGTCTCTGTGCGGCAGGCGCTGGCCTGTTCCTACAACATCCCGGCAGTGCAGACGCTCTATGAGCTGGGACTGCCGGCGGCGCTGGAAATGGCGCAGCGTCTGGGCATCCGCTCCCTCAACCGCACCGACTATGGCCTCTCGCTGGTGCTGGGTGGCGGCGAGGTCACGCTGCTGGAGATGGTAGGCGCCTATGCAGCCTTTGCCAACCGGGGGTTGCTGGTGTCGCCGCAGCCGATCTTGCGCGTTGCCGACTATAACGGGACGGTCCTCTTCGACCTGAATAACCAGCCCAGGCACGCGGAACGCGTGCTGGACGCACGTCAGGCCTACCTGATCACCGACATCTTATCGGACAACGAGGCACGCACGCCCGCCTATGGCGCGCAGAACGCGCTGGTGCTCTCCCGTCCGGC
>JAIOAV010000169.1 GCA_019873665.1 Chloroflexota bacterium | reverse complement strand
CATCGCCCGCATCGGCGTGGATATCATCCGGGAGAGCTCGCCGGTGCTGATGGATCAGGCGGTGGTGTCCACCGATGAGCTGGAGCGGATCGCCAGTACGGTGCCGGGGGTGCTTTCTAGCCACCACGCGCGCAGCCGGGGTCACGAAGGCGCGGTCTATGCTGACTTGCATATCCATGTGGACCCGAACATGAGCACCGAGCAGGCGCATGCGGTGGCGCACGAGGTGCAAACAAGGTTGCGCGAAAGCCACCACGACATTCAGGACGTAACGATTCATGTCGAGCCGGCCGGCACGGTGTTGGCCAAATCGCCGCAGATCGAGATGGCGACCTTGTTGCGGCGACTGGCGGACGGGCTGGGCATCGCCGTGCACGACGTCTGGACGCGTGAGGTCAATGGCGAGTTCTACATCGAGGCGCATCTGGAGGCGGATGCCGCGTTGTCGTTGGCAGAGGCGCATACGATTGCGTGCAGCTTGGAGGAACGGGCGCGCAGTGAGATGGCGCATCTCGCCGAGCTGACCACGCACATCGAGCCGCGCGGCCAGGTTATCCACACACCCGACCCGGGCCGGCAAGAGGCGGAAGTGGCCGCTGAGGTGCAGCAGGTGGCGAGCGCCACACTGCCGCAGGGCGTCTGTCATGACGTGCAGGTGCGCCGCGATAATGGAGGCTGGGCGGTAACGTTGCATTGCCAGCTTCCCGGCGAGATGCCTCTGGCGGACGCGCATCGCCTCAGCGGCGAGGTGGAGGTGGCCTTACGCAGCCGCGTGCGGGGCATCACGCACGTTACGCTGCACACCGAACCATGCGAACCCTAAGCCTCCGTGGCTGGATTTCCTGCCTGCGCGGTTGACGGCTCCCGCCATTTCCGCTAGAATGGCCAAAAGCGGAGGGGGAGCCTGAGTCGTGACCGGGAAAAAGCTACAAATCCCCGCGCCGGTGTCTGGCGGGATATTCCTCTCGTACAAGTGCAGCAGCGCCTGCCAGCACTGCCTTTATAATTGCTCGCCGCAATGGGGCGGCGACTGGATCAGCGAGGCGGACGCGACGCGATATCTGCAACAACTGGCGCAGAGCATGCCAGCATCGCACCGGCGCGCCCGACAGGTGAGCCTCAACTATGGGGTGCATTTCACCGGCGGCGAGCCATTTCTCAACTACCCACTCCTTCTGCGCCTGGTCGCGATCGCCTATGATCTCGGCCTAGCGGCGACCTTTGTGGAGACGAACTGCTTTTGGTGTCGCGATGATGACACCACGCGACAACGGATGGCGGCGCTGAAGGAGGCAGGACTGGCAGGGATGCTCATCAGCGCCAACCCCTTTGTGGTCGAGTCGGTCCCCTTTGCGCGCATCGAGCGCGCCGCTCGCATCGGGCGGGAGATCTTTGGCGAGAATGTCATCGTCTACCAGCAGCTCTTCTTTGATCTCTTTCGTGCCATGTCGCTGCAGGGCACGCTCCCCTTTCACGATTTCCTGATGCGCGCCAGCACCAGCCTCTATCAGATGGAACTGCTACCAATGGGACGCGTGTCGCACACGTTGCACTATCTCTACCGCAAGTATCCGGCGAGCCACTTTGCCGCGCAGTCGTGCGAACGCGAGCTGGTGCGCGACTGGCATATTCACATGGACAACTATGGCAACTATATCCCCGGCTATTGCGGCGGCATCTCGCTGGGCGACGCACGAGACCTGGACGCGCTTTACGCGGGGATTGATCTGGAGAAGCGGTCTGTGCTCCGCGCCCTGCTGACCGGCATGGGCGCGCTATTGCAGCTCGGCAAGGCGTATGGCTACGAGGAGCAAAAGGAGTATGTCTCCAGATGTCACCTCTGTCTTGACGTGCGTCGTCATCTGGTGCAGGTGGCGGATTTTCCCGAATTACGCCCCGTGGAGTTCTATGCGCGACTGACTGATCGCCGCACCCTGGGTGAGGAGGCATGACATTGGCCGAGACCTTTCTGGCGATGCCACAGCAACTGGAGGCCAAGCTCGGCGAATGGACGGCGCGAGCCGGGGACAGGTTGCGCGTGGACTATGTGACAAGCTATTCCGGCCATCGCGTGTACGCGCTGACGCTCACCGACCCCGCCGTGCCGCGCGAGCGCAAGCGTGCTCACTATTTCGCGCAGCCGCACGCGCACGAGCCGGGCGCTACGGTGGGGATGATGGATGTAATCGAGCAGCTCATTACCGGCCACGACTTGGCGGGCGCGCCGTCGCCGCTGGATGCAGCGCGCGTGCTGGCGCAAAGCGTGCTCACCTTCAACCCGATCGGCAATCCGCAGGGGCGGGAGCGTGCGCCGGTTCTCTACTGGGATGGCTCGCGCTACAGCAATGACGAGTTCTGGTGCTGGATGCGCGGCGAGGACCCGGACCGACCGGGGCAGATGTGGAAGCGGCTCGATCTCTGGGATGACCGCGTGGAGCGCGCGCCGGCGCGGATCGGTATCATCTATGAGCAGATAGACCCGCACCGTTACGTGGAGCCGAACCGCAGCCACCTCTCATCCTACTTTCGGCTATTCCACCGCATGGACTCCGAGATCGGCTATGATCGCTGGCTGGACCTGCATCAGACCGAGTTTGTGAACTCGCCACACAACTGCATGGTCTTGCTGGCGCTGCCGGGGCTGGCTGAAGGCGAGATCGCGCGCGAGGACCGCGCCTGGGCGGAGCAGATCACGGTGGCATGGCAGCAGGCTGGCTTTCGCCCGGCACCACCGCAGCCGCTGAGCTACACCGGCGAGCAGGCCGAGTACTTTCGCCGCAATTGGGGCGCGCTGCACCAACGCATGCCCATCCTGACCAGCGAGATCAAGAACAACGCGCCAGACGCGCCGCCCGATTTCCAGCGACAGGCCCAAGTGATCGCCATCCAGCAGAGCATCTGGCGGCTGCTGGCAATGGCGTGAGCGCGCGTCCATGCAGCGCAACGAGATCGACCGCGACGCGCTGGGCGCGACGATTCGCGCCGCGTATGGCATCCGTCTCGAACATCTCGCCGAGCTGGCGCAGGGCGAAGTGACGGCTAACCTGCGCGGGGAGGCAACGGACGGCGCGATCTACCTCGTCAAGTGGTATCCGGCGACGCGCCTGGCCGACATCAGCGCGGCCAGGCTGGACGATGTGTTGCCGCTTCTCGTCGCGCTACACAGCAAGGGGCTCTTCTCCCACGTCGGCGTCCCCGTGCCGACCCTGGGAGGCGAGCTGCGCGCGACGTTCGTTGGGCGGCCGCTGGTACTCTTGCGCTGGATCGCCGGCCGCGTCTGGAGCGAGCTGACCACACTGCCGGGGGGTTTGGGGGCCGCGCTGGGGCGCGTGACGGCGCGCATTCATCTCAGCACGCCGCATCTCACGACGCCGGGCATCCCCGTCGAGCGGTTCGATATCCCCTTTGCCGCTGATCTCTGGCGCGGCATGGCGGCGCTGGCGGCGGTGCGGCCCACGGATCGCCCGGGCCAGTGGACGCTGCGGGAG
>JAIOAV010000168.1 GCA_019873665.1 Chloroflexota bacterium | reverse complement strand
CTGAAGGATCGCGCGGCGTGGGAAGAGCTATACAAGCCCAAGCTGCAATATACGCCAGAGCGGATCAACTGGCAGCGGCTGGAGGCGCTCAAGGATGGCACGGGGCGCGAGTATCCCATCGGCCTGCACTGTGGCAGCCTCTATGGCAACATCCGCAACTGGCTGACCATGGTCGGCTCCGCGTATCTGTTGGCCGATGACGAAGCGCTTTTTACCGAGATCATTGACACGGTGGGCGAGCTGTGCTATCGCTGCGCCGAGGAGATCCTTTTCGCCGGGGCGATCTTGGACTTTGGCCACTTTTGGGAAGACATCTGCTTCAAGAACGGGCCGCTGATCAACCCGCGCGTGTTCGACGAAAAGGTCGGCCCGCACTACAGACGGATCACCGATCTGCTGCACCGCTACGGCCTGAACATCGTCTCGCTGGATTGCGACGGCAAGATAGACGCGCTGATCCCCATCTGGATTCGCAACGGCGTGAACACCATGTTCCCGATCGAGGTAGGCACGTGGGGCGCCAGCATCGCGCCGTGGCGCGAGATGTACGGGCCGGAGCTGCGCGGTGTGGGCGGCATGAACAAGCACGTCGTGGGCCGCGACCGCGCCGCTGTGGATGCCGAGATCGAGCGCCTGCGCCCGCTGGTGGATCTGGGCGGCTATATCCCCTGCCCGGATCACCGCCTGCCACCGGAGGCCAGGTGGGAGCTGGTGCAATACTACTGCGATCGCATGCGCCAGGTATTCGGCTAGCGAGTGCGATGCCGGGCAATTGCATCTGAATCGGGCCGCAGCTCACATTGCTACGGATTGTATCCAGGCCGCATTCACCTGCTGGCAGCGGTTTCTGAAAGGGAGCCGACCGGGTCGCTTTCGGCGCCTGCTGTTTGCAGTAGGTGCGACTCACCATCACTCTATCGCTGGTGGTGAGTTTTGATGCGATTGCCCCCTTAAAAAAGCCCTGCGAAAACAGTTGACAAAAGGGCTCGTTCGGAGTATAGTAAAAAGAGTATCCAACTCTGCAGATACACAGGAAGGAGATGATGAGGAAAAGCCATTCCCCGTTAGTGGTGTGGTGGTCTTTACCTGTGTGCCGAACACGGCGCAAGCCGAACAAGTCCAAAGGAGAGTGTCAAATGTCCGAGAAATTGACCCGCCGCAGTTTCCTCAAAGCCTCGGCGCTGCTCGCGATAGCGGCTGGCGTCCAGGCGTGCGCGCAGCCTGCTGCACCCACGAACACCCCGGTCCCACCGACGGCGACGACAGCCCCGGCCCAGCCGACCACGGCACCGGCTGCGGCGACTGCGACCCCGGCGGCCCCGACCGCGACTCCCAAGCCGGCAGAGCCGACCGCGACTCCCAAGCCAGCCTTCAGTGAGTCGCCGATGTTGGCCGAGCTGGTGAAGGCGGGCAAGCTGCCGCCGGTTGAACAGCGTCTGCCCAACGATCCGATGATCATCAAGCCACAGGATAGCGTCGGCAAGTATGGCGGCACGTGGCGTAACGTCGTCGCCGGCGCGGGTGACCTCCCCGGTTGGGCGAGTCGCATCAACGGCGCCTACCTGCTCTTCTGGGAGCCGGATGGCGTGACCGTTGGCCCGCAGCTCGTGAGCAAGTGGGAAGTCTCCGGCGATGGCAAGGCCTTTACGTTCTATCTGCGTAAGGGCATGAAGTGGTCTGATGGCGAACCCTTCACCATGGCCGATATCATGTACTGGTACGAGGACATGGCGCTCAACAAGGAGGCCAGCCCCTCCTTCCCCGGCTGGCTGACGATCAACAAAGAGCCGGTCAAGCTCGAGAAGGTAGACGACTATTCCTTCAAGATGAGCTTTGTGCAGCCGTATGGCCTGCTGCTCCTCTTCATGGTGAACAACGCTGGCATGCTGGCTTATCCGAAGCACTACTTCCAGCAGTTCCATCCCAAGTACGCCAAGAAGGAAGACCTAGATAAGGCCGTCGCCGATGCCAAGTTCGAGACGTGGGTGCAATTGCATGGCAACAAGAACAACGGCAACACCAATCCCGAGCTTCCTGTCATGATGCCTTATCACGTCGTCAAGCCGCTGCCGGATCCCACCCCCGTCTATGACCGCAACCCGTACTACTGGAAAGTGGATACCGCGGGCAACCAGCTCCCGTACATTGATCACATTCGCTTCACCCTCGTCGAGAACGTGGACTTGCTCAACATGAAGGCCATCGCCGGCGAGATTGACGCTTCCTTCCGCGGCATCTCCTTCACCAACTATACCCTGTTCAAGGACAACGAGGCCAAGGGCGATTACAAGGTCTATGACTGGGAGGTGGCAGGCACCGGCGCCGTGATGTTCCCGAACCTGAGCATCCTGAAGGATGACGTGCTGCGCGAGCTCTTCCACAACCTCAAGTTCCGCCAGGCGCTCTCCTACGCCATTGACCGCGAGGAGATCAACGAGCTCCGTTACAACGGCATGGCCGGGCCAGTGCAGAACTGCTTCCCGGAGAAGCTTCGCGCTGAGAAGGAGCTCTGGGAGCCGTTCAACTATGATGTGGATAAGGCCAATGCCCTGTTGGACGAGATCGGCCTGAAGAAGGCCGGCCAGTGGCGGCAGCGCCCGGACGGGCAGGAACTCGCTCTGAACATCGGCGCCTTTGCCACCTTCCCGAATATCCCCGAAGTCTCCGAGCTGGTCGCAGGCTACTGGCGGAAGATCGGCATCAACGCCGGCGTCAAGCCCATTACCTACGATCTCTGGTGGGATTGGGTGTATGCGTCCGAGTATCAGGTGGCTTCCTACTACAACGTCAGCCATGACGGCTTGCTGCAGGTCCCGTACGCGCGTGACGTCTGCGCCGTGGACCGCAGCACCTACTGGGCGCCCAACTATGGCTACTGGTACGCCACCAACGGCGCGGCCGGCGAGGAGCCGCCCGGAGAGATCCGCGAGTCTCAGCAGGTATTCGACCAGCTCAAGCTGGAAGTTGATCCGCAGAAGGCGATGGATCTCTGGACGGATGTGTTCCGTTACTATATCAAGAACATGTGGTCCATCATCACCGTGGGTCGCTACCCGCAGCCGATGATCGTCAAGAACTATATGCGGAACGTGGCCAAGGTCGCCAACGACGGCTGGGTAACCCGGTCGCCGTGGTATGTCGTCCCCGAGCAGTGGTGGATCGACCAGTAAGCGGATAGCACGACTTCTGGGGAGGGCCATACCATATGGCCCTCCCCTGCACTGTTGTTGTTTGGGTGCGTTCGCGTGTAGTGCAGCTTCCATACGGGCGGGCGCAAGGCCTGCTCCGCGATTCCGACCAGATGACTCCGAAAAACCCTCTCCCCGTGTCTCAGCGGGGAGTTTGCAAAGGACGGCGGGTTTATGCTGCAGTATATCATACGCAGAGTCCTCTATCTTATCCCGACGATTATCGCCATCTCGATCGTGAGTTTCGCGATCATCGAATTGCCTCCGGGGGATTATTTGACCTCGATGGTGGCGCAGATGCAAGTGTCCGGCGAGATGGTGGACGAGGCGGTGCTGGCTGCGCTGAAGCGGCAGTACGGCCTTGACCAGCCGATCTATATACGCTATATCAAATGGGCCTGGCAAGCGC
>JAIOAV010000167.1 GCA_019873665.1 Chloroflexota bacterium | reverse complement strand
TTGAATTTGGTGTGCGGTGGATTTTCTCACCTAAGAGATCGGTAGTATGATGATGGCATCAGAGAGGAGAGAAGGCCATGAGAACGGAAGAGAAACTCGTCTACGGCAGGGGCGGCGCGCCGGCGGCATAGCCGGCCTCGTCCAGCGCCGTCAGCCAGTCGAATTCGCTCAGGCTGGAGGGCGTGAGCGGAAAGCAGGTGATGTTCCGTGCGCTCCCCGTCCGCACCGGCAGCGCGTCCAGGCGGCCTAGAGCCCCGCCGCCCGTCCCACCGCCGTGGCGATGATCTCCGTCCCCAGATAGATGCGCTCCGCCCAGCCCGCCGCCGCGGTGCCAAGCTGGTCGCGGCGATCCACGCGCACGCGGATGTCGCTGGTGCCGGCGCGGGCTGCCGCCTCCTGCGCCAGCCGTTCCGCCGTCGTGGTGGCCGCCGCCACCGCGACCGCCAGCTCCGCAAAGGTGGCCGGGCCGTCCGGCGCGTGCAGCCGAAAGCCCCCCTCCGGCAGCGGCAGGATGAGCAGGCGCGCTCGCTGCACGATGCTCCCCGCCACCGCGCCGACGGCGTTCGCCACCTCGGCATGGGGCGGGATCACCAGCTTGCTGTGCAGCCGCTCCGCCACCGTGGGGAAATAGGCCGCCACCGGCGCGCCGATGGCCACCAGCGGCAGCCGCACGCGCATCTCCAGCCCCAGCAGCGCATCCTGCCCACAATGATCCAGCGCCTGGGTCAGGAGATAATCCGCCACTGGCCCGCCGGGCCACGGCACATCGCCGATAGCATCGCTGACAAGCTTGGCGACGATCTCGCGCGCCGCTTTTTCCTCCACCCCCTCCACCACGCGGCGACAGAACTCCTCCGGGGTGGACTCGGCGCGGCGCGCCAGGATGGTGGCGCCCAGTTGCGCCGCCTCGGCGGACCACTGCACGAACGCGCCGCAGACGTGCAGCGCGTCGGTCGGCGTAAAGGCGGCGCGGATGATATAGCCGGCGCGCTCCAGCGCCTCCATCCGCGCGCGCACCTCATACGGGTAGCCGCTGGCGAGCATCAGTTGCTCCACCGCCGCCGGCCCGTCGCGCAGCACGCCCATCACGCCCAGATCGCCGGCGGGCAGCTCTCCCTTGGCGACGACAAAGTGTCCGGCGTCATAGTGCAGCCGCTCGGCGGCCGCCTGGCGGCGGAGGATCGGCAGCATCTGCGGGTATTCGGCGGCGAACATGGCCAGCGGCACGACGCGCTGCGGCCCGATCTGCAATCCGCGCTCACGGTCCAGGTGGACGTAGCTATCGCCTCCCAGCCCGGCGGTGCGCATATTCACCGCCTCCACCATCGTCTGCCAGGGGCCGACGCGCGCCCCCTCCGCCTTCAGGCACGGCTGACCATCGGCCAGCACGGCGATGTCGGTGGTCGTGCCGCCCATATCCACAGCGATGAGCCGCTCCAGCCCGGAGAGGTAGCGCGCGCCGATGGCGCTGGCGGCCGGGCCGGAGAGGATCGTCTCCACGGGACGCTCCAGCGCCACCTCCGCGGCCAGCAGCGAGCCATCCCCCTTCACCAGCATCAGCGGCGCGTGGATCTGCCGCTGTTGGAGCGTCTTTTGCGCCGCGTGGATCAGGTCACGCAGCAGCGGGATGAGCCGCGCGTTCAGCGCCGCGGTGGTGGCACGCCGCACCGAGTTGAGCTGGTAGCTCAGCTCGTGGCCGCAGGTAACCGGCAGCCCTGTGGCGCGCTCGATGATCTCCTTGGCGCGCAGCTCGTGCGCCGGGTTGCGCACGGAAAAATAGCCGGACACGGCAAAGGCGGCCACATCGCCGCGCCGCCGCCGCGCGATCTCGGCCACGGCGGCCACATCCAGCGGCTCCCGCTCGTTGCCCTCCGGGTCATGCCCGCCGGCAACAAAGTGCACGTCCTCCGTGCCCAGCTCGCGCAGCAGGCCATAGTGGCGCAGCATCTCGGCGTCATAGCCGATGAGCACCAGCGCGGCGGGCCGGCCATGTCCCTCCACAATGGCGTTCGTCGCCAGCGTCGTGGAGAGCGAGACCAGCTCGATGCTCTCGGGATCGCACGGCGGCAGCGCCGCGATCGCCTCGTTCACGCCGATCATCAGGTTGCGGTAGGTCGTCAGCGCCTTGGCGGCGCCCACCACCACCCGCCGCTCCACATCCAAAAGCACTGCATCCGTATAGGTGCCCCCCGTGTCTATGCCGAGAGCCAGCCGTTGCGCTTGCGCCATAAATCTACCTCTGTCATCCGGATTTGTCTGCCACACAAGCGCTTATTGTACGCCTCTTGCGCGGGCCGGACAAATCGCGCTACGGTGTGTCCGGCTGCCAGCGGGTGACGCCCATGTGGTAGCGGTGATGCCACGGCACGCGGTTGGCGTAATGCGCCGTAACGATGGTGCCGTCCGCGAGCTGCACGCTGGCGGGATACCCGCCGTCGGTGGCCTCGCCAAAGTCCGCCAGCACTCTGGGCGCGCCCCACGTCCGGCCGCGGTCGGCGCTCAGCCGCGCCCCCACGCCATACAGCCCGCGGTTGCGGATGCCATACACCAGCAGGATGCGCCCGTCCGCCAGCTCCGCCAGGTGCGCCGGATGCTGCCCGGGGAGCGTCAGCGCGCCCTCGCCGCGCCAACTGCGCCCCTCATCGTCGGACGTCCACAGCTCCAGATGCCCGTCACGCGCCGTGCGGCAGGCGGCCAGCCACCGCCCCTCCGCCAGCCGCAGGATGGCCGTCTCGTTATAGTCGTCCGGCGCGATCAGCGACACGTCGCCCCATGTGCGCCCGTCATCGTGGCTGCGAAAGAGGTAGGCGCTGGAGCCCCCACCGTGGCGGGCGCTGTAGAAGGAGGCCGCCAGCACGCCATCGCCGCCGATGATGTCGCCAAAGGGGACGTATGCGCCATCCGGGTCGGGGTAGGCGACGGTGGCGGCGCGCTCCCAGGTGCGCCCGCCGTCGGCGGACCGGCAGACCCACGGCGTCAGGATCTGCGCGCCCTGATGCCGGCGCGGCGTGCCCGGGCCGGGGCGGTCGCTCCAGCCGGAGGCGATCACCAGCAAATCGCCGTTCGCGGCCAGCCCCGCCGCCACGTTCATGCGGTTCGTGCCCGGCTCGTGTGGCGCGGGCACGCCGCGCCGCTCCCAGAGCCGCCCGCCGTCGGCGCTGGCCCAGCACGCCACATCCCCCTCCCACAGGCCGTGGCACGGCTGGTCAAAGATGGTGGCGATGATCGTCCCATCCCGCAACGGCGTCAGGTTGGGCCAAGCGCAGACGTTGTCAATGGCGATGTAACGCTCCATGTCGCTTCTCCTCTCGTCTTTTGCCCGGGAGTCGTTCGCCGCCGGGCGCGTGCAGGGTGGAGTATAGCAAAGTGGCAGCGCGGGTCAAGCGCGCCAGCACCCTCTCCCCGCGGGAGAGGGCAGGGTGAGGGCACACCCTCTCCCATCGGGAGAGGGCAGGGTGAGGGCACCCCATCATCAAGCACCCTCACCCGCCAGCTTATCGGCTGCACACCCTCTCCCACCGGGAGAGGGCAGGGTGAGGGCGCACCCTCTCCCCCCGGGAGAGGGCAGGGTGAGGGCACACCCTCTCCCCCCGGGATTGG
>JAIOAV010000166.1 GCA_019873665.1 Chloroflexota bacterium | reverse complement strand
CAGGCGAGAGCCGTTTGAGCAACTTTTTGCTCTGGGAAGCGGCCTATGCTGAGTATTATGTGACACCCACCTATTGGCCGGACTTTGACGGCGCAGAGCTACGTCGCGCTCTGCTCGCCTATGGCCAGCGACATCGTCGCTTTGGGCAGCTCAAGTAGCCAGCAGGTAGAGCGGATCACCGACCGCCCTCCTGGGTGCCTGTAGACAGGGAGGGGATGTGCTCGCAAAACGACTGAGGAGTATCGCCCTGTTCGTCCCCCTCGTTTTGGTCACCACGTACCTGGGAGGGATCTGGTTCTTCCTGTTCGTCGCCTTGGTTGCCCTCGTTGCCGGGCACGAGTACTATCGGCTCCTGGAGAAGGGCGGCTACCAGCCACAGCATGCGGCAGGATTGGCGCTCATCGCCCTGTTTGTGCTCGCACACCGCTTTCCTGACCAGCGGCTCGCAGAGGGGACGCTGGCGGGAGGTGTGATGGTGCTGTTGACCTGGCAGGTGTTCCGCGGCAATGCCCCCGGCTCTCTCGCCAGTTGGGGCCTCACCCTCGCCGGCGCCATCTATCTCGGCTGGCTGCCGGGACACTTTGTCGCGCTGCGCAGACTGATAGATGGCTTGTGGTGGGTGCTGCTCACCTTGGCCATCACCTGGGTGTGCGACTCGGCAGCTTATATCGTGGGCCACGTGTGGGGCAAGCACCGCTTCTTTCCCAAGATCAGTCCGCGTAAGACGCTGGAAGGTGCCATCGGCGGCCTGGTCTTTGGTCTGGTCACGCCGCTGGCGTTCACCTCGATCCTGCCTCTCTCTTGGGCGCACGCCCTCTTGCTCGGCCTCGCGGGGTCGGTGGCCTCCACGTTTGGCGACCTGGGGGAATCGGTCATCAAGCGACAGATCGGCGTAAAGGATTCCAGCAACCTCATCCCAGGCCATGGTGGGATGATGGACCGCATTGACAGCTTGCTCTTTAACGTGGTCATCGTCTACTATTACGCCTACTGGATTCTAGGCATCCGTTAGCTATGTCCCAAGCTCAACTCTATGCGATTCTGGCGCTAGGCAATGTTATACTCTCTTCGGCGAACGTTATCATCGCCTTTTCCCTGCTCGCCTATATTCTCACGCACAACTTTCGCAGCCTGGTGGCGCGGGGATTCTTGGCTTTGCTCGCCTTTGTAACCGTGATCTTTGTAGTAGATGTGATCATCGCCAACGTCGTTACCGAGAGGGCAGCGCTTCTTTGGCTGCGCGCGCAGTGGCTCGGCATCGCGCTCGTGCCAGCGGCCTACTTGCACTTTTCCGACGCTGTGCTGCGCACTACACGTGACGAGTCCAGAATTCGGCGTGTCGCGATTCCCATCACGTATGGCATTAGCCTCGCCTTCTTCGCTCTGGCGGCCTTCACAGATCGCGTCGTGCAAGGAGGGGGGTATCGTGAGGGGATCGCTCGCCTTGATCCGGGCCCCTTCTTCTGGACATATCTGCTCTACTTTGCCATCACCACTATCTGGGGGCTGCGCAACATGCAACTGGCCCGCCGGCGCTGCCTGACTTCCACATCACGCCGGCGGATGGCGTACCTGGGCCTTGCCTCTGTCGCCCCGGCCGCAGGCATCGTTCCCCATCTGCTGACCACGATTGTCCCGGCATGGGTCTCTGCCAATTGGATCTTGGCCTTTTCCCTTGTGGCGAATGTGGGCATCGCCCTGATGACGGTAGTCATGGGCTACGCGGTGGCCTATCACGGTGTGCTGACGCCCGACCGGGTGATCAAGCACACCATGATCCACTATCTCCTGCGCGGGCCAGTAGTAGGAATCGCCATCATCGCCTTGATGCTGGTCATCCCGCACGTCGAGCGGATTCTCGGCTTGCCGCGCGACACGGTCCTGATTTTCACGGTCATCATCGGAATCGTGCTATTTCAGGTCATTATCAACGTAGCTAAACCGTATATTGACCGTCTAATATATAGGCAGGATCGCGATGAGCTGATGTGGATCCAGACGCTTGACCAGCGCCTGTTCACCACGACGGACCTGGAGCAGCTCCTGGAGAACCTGTTGACCACTGTGTGCGACTTTTTGCGCGTCCGCACCGGCTTTATCGTGGCAATGGAAGATCACGAGTTGCGAATCCGCGTCTTTTGCGGCTCACGCGATCGGGCGGAGCACTTTCTGTCTCGCGCCAATCTGACGGAGATAGTGGCGCTCTTTGCCGAGCAGCGGAAAAGCCAGAGCAGGCGAGGGGCGCTTGACAATGACGCTTTTGTGCTGCACAACGGCTACTGGTTATTGGCCCTGAACACCAAGGACAACAAAGAGACGCTGGGCATCATGGGCATCGAGGCTCAGATGCGCAAGCTCTACCTCAGCCCACGGGAACTGGAGACGATCTCCGAGCTGGCCAGCCAGGCGGAACGGGCGCTGGAGGACACCCGACTGCAACAGGAGATCTTTGGCACGCTCCAGCGGCTGGCTCCCGAAATCGAGGCGCTGCAGCGCTTGCGCAGCACGCCACACTATGCCCGTTCCGGGCGTCTCAGCACGCTGGAGGGCAGCCCGGTAGATTCGCCCGAGTTCCCGCAGTGGGTGAAGGAAGCGCTCAACGATTACTGGGGTGGCCCACGCCTGAGCAAAAGTCCGCTCCTGCGACTAAAACTGGTAGCGCATGCGCTGGAGCAAAACGATGGCGTGCCCTCCAAAGCGCTGCGCGCTGTGCTGCACGACGCGATCGAGCGGCTCAAGCCGGTGGGCGAGCGACGTTACACCGCCACCGAGTGGTTGATCTACAATATCTTGGAGATGCGTTTCCTCAAAGGGGCCAAGACGCGCGACGTGGCGCAACGCCTGGCGATCAGCGAATCGGACTTTTATCGCAAGCAGCGCGTCGCGATCGCCGAGCTCTCCAGATCGCTGTCGGATATGGAACGGGAAGCCAGCCGCAGCAATGGCAAGTGAGTCGTCCCATGTCTCTTCTTGCCACGTGCGGCATATCGTGGTAACCTGAATGACAGTGCACTGTCTTTATGGGGGGGAGAAAGAGGGCGAATCATGGCACAGCAGCAAACATGGATGCAACATCATCGGATCTGGCAATATGCCATCGCCTTGCTGACAGCGCTGATGGCACTGCTCCTGGCCCTGGGAGTGTATTTCCCCACCAGCCAGGCCGCTGCGCCCACCGCGGACTCGGATTGCCCCAGCGGATGCACCAAGCCGGGTGGACATATCCGCGTCGAGTCCGCTTCCGGTGTGGCGGTAGGGAGCGAGGTGACGGTCGCCATTCGCTTGGAGAACGCGAGTGATCTGTACGGCATCGAGATCGCTCTCACCTTTGACCCGGCGTTCCTTCAGGTGCAAGACGACAAGCCGGGCACCGTTGGCGTGCAGATCTTGCCGGGCGATTTCCCCGATCCGGAGCTCTACTTTGTGGCGCAGAATATCGCGGATAACCAGGCCGGGAACATCGCCTATGCGATCTCATTGTTGCGGCCGGCACCGCCGGCAAACGGCAGCGGCGCGCTGGCGTTCATCCGCTTCAGGGCGCTCACCGCAGGGACTACTGGCGTTTCCATTGCGCGCGTTTCGGCAGTGGGTTCCGATTCATGCTGCCTGACGCTGACCAAGCAAAACAGCGTGATCACC
>JAIOAV010000165.1 GCA_019873665.1 Chloroflexota bacterium | reverse complement strand
GATACTCCAAGGCCTCGCCCGTCGCCTCGTATGTGAGCATCTCGATATAGCCGAGGATGCTGACCAGCGGCGTGCGCAGCTCGTGGCTGGCAATGGCGATGAACTCGCTCTTCAAATAGTCCGACTCGCCCACCCGCCGGTATGCTTCCTGGATCTCCGCGAAGAGCTGCGCGTTCTTGATGGCCACGGCTGCCTGCGTGCCCAGCACCGACAACAGCTCCATATCGCCGTACGTGAAGAGGGCGCCGGGGGCGCGTTTGCCCACCACCATCAGGCCCACCAGTTGCCCCTGCGTGACGAGCGGCACCGTGATCAACGCGCTGACATCCGACGCCAGCGCAAAGGCCGCCGTCTGCTCCCCGGTCCAGATCAGCGGCTGCCCGGCGGAAAGGGCGCGCTCCAGCACCTCCTGGTCCGGGATGGTGGCCATCTGTTGCGCCGCCTCGGGCAGCCCCGCTGCCGCGCGCACCTTTAGCTGCTGGCTCTGCCCGGCAAAGAGGAGGATGGCCACCATGTCCACCGCGGCCTCCTGCTGCGCTACCTCCATCACCCGGCGGAGCAGTTCATCCAGCGAAGTGATGGTCATAAAGGCGTGCGTGAGCTGGTAGAGGGGGATCAACGCGCGCAGGCGCGCGTTCTCCTCGCGCAGCCGCCGCTGCTCCAGCGCCCGCGCGATGGCGTTGCGCACATCCTGCGGCGTGAAGGGCTTGAGGATAAAGTCGTGGAAGCCGAGCTGCAGCGCCTGGATCGCCGTCTCCATGGTGGCGTAGCCGGTCATGGCGACGCCGATGATCTGCGGCGTGAACTCGCGGATCGCCTTGTACGCATCCAGCCCGCTGACGCCGGGCATGCGCAGGTCCGTCAGGAACAGGTCGTAGGTCTGATCGCGCGCCGCCTCGATCGCCTCTGCGCCGCCGGCGACCGCGCGCACCTGATAGCCGTCCTCGGCGATCGCGCGGACGCAGATATCGCGCACGAACCATTCGTCTTCGGCGATGAGGATCCTCTCTTTGACCATCGTGTCTCCTTGGCCGCCAGGGCCGGCCTCACGATGCGGCGGATATCTCTTCTTGCAGCGCTGCCACCAGGGCCAGCAGGTTCTCGGTGGGCGTGGTCGCCTGCACGTTGTGGACCGTGTTGAACACCATGCCGCCGCCCGCGCCCAGGATAGCGATCTGTCGGCGCACCTCCGCCCGCACTTCGTCCGGCGTGCCAAAGGCCAGCGTGCGCTGCGTGTCCACGCCGCCGCCCCAGAAGACGATGCGGTCGCCGTACTTGGCCTTCAGGCGTTGGGGGTCCATGCCCGCGGCGGAGAACTGCACCGGGTTCAGGATGTCGAACCCGGCGGCGATGAACTCGCCGATGAGCGGCTCGACCGCGCCGCAACTGTGGATGAAGGTCTTCCATGTGGTGTGCCGATGCACCCAGTCGTTGACGCGCCGGTGCACTGGCGCGTACAGCTCGCGGTAGGCGTCGGGGGAGATAAAGGGCGCGCGCTGCGTGCCAAAGTCGGTGCCGCTGACAAAGATGACGCTGACGCGGTTGCCCACTGCCTGATGGATGCGGGCCAGATTTTGCAGCGCGATGTCCGCCTGTCGCTCGAACACCTCGCGGATGTAGGCGGGGCGGGTGAGCGCCGACATGTACCATTCGGCCACGTCGCGGATCCCCTTCGGGTATTTGAGCCACGGCGCGGGGACCAGCGCAATGTCGCCAAAGCTGGTGCCGCCAAAGCTGCCCACGATGGCGCGGTCGGTGTTGCGGTAGAGGTGCTCGGCGCGTCGCGCGTAATCCGCCAGCTCTTCATCGGTGATCAGGGAGAACTCTTCCAGGTTGTCGGCGACGTCGAGGCGCGAGTCGTCTATGGGGGGCTGGCGGATGATGGTGTCAAAGTAAAAGCCGCCGGCGGGCATGCGGCCGCTGGGCGGGGCGCTGCGATCCCCTTCCGGGTACATGAGGATGTCGCCGTTCGGCTCCGGCGTGGTGTTGAACGCCTCCGGCACCCACACCGGCGTGCCGTCGTGCAGCGTCCACGGCTTCCAGCCCACGTTCTCGAAACCAAAGAGGGTCTTGCGCGCGCCCAGCTCCACGCAATCCGCGCCGAGGCGCGCCGCCAGCGCGTCGTCCACCTCGCCCAGCATCTGGTACGGCTCGATCACCTTGACGCGCTCGCCGGGTTTGTGCAATCCGAGCGCCACGCGCAGCTTGTACACGGCGCTCGCCGAGATGCCGGTTACCGCCGTCGCGCCAAAGTCAATCGGCACGCGATCCGGCTGCCGATGTTCCAGTGCCGCCTGCACACGTTCGCGTGAGTTCATGTCGCCCTCCCCTCTGTTCTCCGCCGGCCCGGTCTGCGGGCGCTCATGGCTCTAGGATAGCGCAGGGAGTAGGGTTTGTCAAGTGGAACGGACGCGCACGATGTTGACAGTTTGTTCATTTTGGCATGGGCCCATCGGCGACGAGCCGTCGTCTTTGATAGTGCGTTGCCCTCATCCGTCCGGCCTGCGGCCGGCCACCTTCCCCCGGTGGAGGAAGGAACAACCCTCTCCCGCCGGGCGAGGGTGAGGGCGGGAGGCCTTCTTTGCCTTACCCCCTAGACAAAGCCCCCGAGAATGTGTATAATACAAGCAGAATAGAACATTTGTTCTATTCTATGCCCGCGTCGGCGCGCTGGGGGTGGCCGTGGCGCGGGCACGCCGGCGCGGTGGATGCGACGCGGACGAGAGATCCCACCCCGCGCACCGCCTCGTCGGAGGCTGCAACGCGCGCCCGCGCCGCCTTCGCGGCCGACCCTCGTGGGCGCCGCATCCCTCGCCGGCGACATCCGCACACCCAGAGAAAGGAGGCAGAATGCACGACCACACACCCCATCACGCCACGAGAGGAGGTGATCCATTTGCCGCTCCTGGCGCGGATCGTTGACCGCCTGTTCGGGATGGAGATCGAGCGCCGCGTGCAGAACGCCGTGCGCGCGGTGGATGACCGGTGGTGGCAGCCGGTGGCGGGGAGCGCGCCGCCGCCGGCGCTGGACCTGCCGTGGGCGGAGCACCGACAGAATCTGGAGGATTGCCTGCACGAGTGGCGCACCAACCCGCTGGCGTTCCGCATCACGGCGCTGACCACCGATTTCGTCGTCGGCAGCGGCATCCGCGTGCGCGCGGCAGACCCCGCCGTGCAAGCGTTCGTGGATGCCTTCTGGCAGCACCCCCAGAACCGCATGGAGCTGCGCCTCTACAAATGGTCGGACGAGCTGGTGCGCAGCGGCGAGCTGTTCATCGCGCTCTCGCGCAACCCCGCCGACGGCATGTCCTATGTGCGCGAGATCCCCGCGCTGCTGGTGGACGACATCGAGCTGGACGCCGACGACATGGAGCGGGAGCTGCGCTATCACCAGCGCACCGCCGATATGGAGGGGCGCTGGTGGCTGGCCGCCGCGCATCCGCGCGCCGCCGAGGTGGATCAGGTGGTGTTGCACTTTGCCGTAAACCGTCCCGCCGGCGCGGCGCGCGGCCTGCCGGATCTGCTGCCGATCCTGCGCTGGCTGCGTCGCTATCAGGAGTGGGTGGAGGATCGCGTCCGCCTGAACAAGTATCGCAGCGCCTTTCTCTGGCATTGCCAGGTGACCAACCCCGCGCCCGGCGAGCTGGAGCGCAAGCGCGCGCAATACGCC
>JAIOAV010000164.1 GCA_019873665.1 Chloroflexota bacterium | reverse complement strand
CGAATTCGTCGGCTCGCACACCGGGCTACCCTTTGGCCGCTACCACTACACGGAGCGCCTGCAACCGCAGCTCGGCGGCGTGCCGCTGCTTATCCCCCTCGCCTGGCTAATGATGCTCCCGCCGGCCTGGGCAGTTGCCGAAGAAATTACCGGTCGGCCTGGCCTGGCCTTCGTCATCGTAGCAGCGTTGGCCTTCACCGCCTGGGACCTGTTCCTCGACCCGCAAATGGTCGCCTGGGGCTTTTGGGAGTGGGATCAACCGGGCAGCTACTTCAGCATCCCTTGGGTGAACTACGCCGGCTGGCTACTGGCCTCGGCGGTGATGACAGCGCTGGCTGCGCCTGGCCTGCTTCCAAGCAGACCACTGTTTCTCGTCTACGGCATCACCTGGTTCCTGCAGGCATTTGGGCAATTCTTCTTCTGGAAACTCCGCGGCCCGGCCCTCGTCGGCGCGGTTGGGATGGGCGTATGGGTGGTGTGGGCATGGTTGAGGCAGTAATCTGGACAGCAGTTGGGTTTACGCTCGGCGCGCTGCCGTTCTCGCTGCTCATCGGTCGCTGGGCGTTGCATACCGACATCCGCGCGGTGGGTGATGGCAACCCCGGCGCCACCAACGTGTTGCGCTCCGGCAGCAAAGCGTGGGCCGCCATCGCCATGCTCCTGGACATGGTCAAAGGCGCGCTACCGGTCGGCCTGGCCTACATCACACTTGCCAAACGCGGCTGGGAAATCGTCCCCATCGCGCTGGCCCCCGTGTGCGGGCACATCTTCTCACCATTCCTGCGGGGGAAGGGCGGCAAAGGCGTCGCCACGACCGGCGGCATCTGGATCGGCCTTACTTACGGCATCGCCACGGTGATCGGTGCCCTGGGCATGAGCGCGGGCTACCTCATCGGCGACAATCCCGGCTGGGCCGTGGCGTTGGGACTGGGCGGGATGGGCGTATACCTGGCGCTGTTCCGGCGCGAACCGGCGCTACTGGTCATCTGGGCGCTCAACGCGGCGCTGGTGCTATGGCGCTACGGCGACACCCTCCGGCAGCGCCCGCACCTGCGCGTGTGGCTCAGGCGGAAATGAGCGGTATGATCTTCACAGCATTGACGCTCTTCACAACCTTGATGCTCGTGGTGATCGCCGTCATCACCGTGCTGAACGTGCTGACCTTCCCCCGCTTGCATACCGCGCCGTTGCCAATAGAGACCCCGCTCGTCTCGGTGCTGATGCCGGCGCGCGACGAGGCTGCCATCATCGGCGAAACGATCCGCAAGCTACTGGCGCAGGATTATCCTCGCTACGAACTGCTGCTGCTCGACGACCACTCCAGCGACGGGACTGCCGACATCGCCCGTCAGACCGCCCGTGGCGATCCACGCCTGCGCATCCTGGAAGGCGCGCCGCTCCCCGAGGGGTGGATGGGCAAAAGCTGGGCCTGCCACCAACTGGCGAACGCCGCTCGCGGCGACATCCTTGTCTTCACCGACGCCGACGTGATCTGGGAGCCAGGCGCACTTTCGCATCTGATGGGCGAAATGCACAGACGCCGCAGCGACTTGCACACCGTCTGGCCCACCCAAATCACCGTCACCTGGGGCGAACGGCTGGTGGTCGCGCTGTTGGCCTTCGTTATCGTCGGCTATCTGCCGGTGCTGGCAGTGCATCACATCCCCTGGCCCGTCTTCGCGGCAGCGACGGGACAATGCCTGGCCTTCCGCCGCGCTGCTTATATGGCGGTCGGTGGGCACGCTGCGATTCGCGCCAGCATCATCGACGATATGGCCTTCGCCAAAGCGATCAAGCGCCGCAAACTACGGCTGCGGCTCGCCGATGGCGCCGGTCTGATCCGCTGCCGTATGTACCGCGGTTGGGCCGCTGTGCGCGACGGCTTTGCGAAGAACATCCTCGCCGGGCACGGCAACAGCCTCCCGTTGCTCTTGCTCTCGTGGGCCTTCCACTGGTTGCTGTTTCTCGCGCCGTGGGTGTGGCTGCTGGCAGGCTGGCTCGGCGGGCCGGACGGATGGCCGTGGCAGCCCTTGTGCCTCATCGGGTTAGGCGTCGGCGTCCGCGCATTGACGGCAGCTTTCAGCCGCCAACGGGTCGGCGATGCGCTGTTGCTGCCCGTATCCGTCATCCTGATGGCGATCATTGCAACGCAGGCGATCGTGTGGCGTCTTCGCTATGGCGGGGTCCGGTGGAAAGGCCGTATGTGGAAAGGATAGAGCGATGCAAAACGAACGTATCGTGGTCATTGGCGCGGGCATCGGCGGGCTGAGTGCCGCCATCCACCTGGCAGCAGCCGGTCGCCCGGTGACGGTGCTGGAACAGAACGCCGAGGTCGGCGGCAAGATGGGGCTGTGGCAGGCCGATGGCTTCACCTGGGACACAGGGCCATCCATCATTACCTTGCGCCCGGCGCTGGAGGCACTCTTCGCAATGGCGGGACGGCAACTGGAGGATTACCTCACGCTGCTGCCGGTCGATCCGCTCACCCGCTACTTCTACCCCGACGGCACAGTCATTGACGCGGCGCAGAGCCTACCCCGGATGCTCGAACAGGTCGCCGCGCTGAATCCGTACGATGTGGAAGGCTACCTGGCATTTTTGGCGCACGCGGCGGAACTCCACCGCATCACCGGCGAACTCTTCATCTATGGCGAGCCCCCCACCCTGTGCGATTTCCTGCGCGTGCCGCTGCGCGACATCCTCCGCGTGGATGCCTGGCGCACGATGGCCCAGGCGCACGCGCATTACGTCCGCTCGCCCCACCTGCGCTGCCTGCTCGGACGCTTCGCCACCTACGTGGGGGCCAGCCCGTATCGGGCTTCCGCCGTACTCAACGTCATCGCCCACGTGGAGCTGAACCAGGGCGTGTGGTATCCGCAGGGCGGCATCTACCAGATCGCGCGGGCGTACCGGCGGCTGGCCGAGGAACTGGGCGTCGAAATCCGCACAGAAAGCCAGGTGACGCACATCGAAGTCCAGAACGGCGCGGTGCGCGGCGTGACGTTGACGAGCGGCGAACGCCTGTCCGCGCAGGCCGTCGTCGCCAACGTGGACGTGACCACCGTGTATCACGACCTGTTGCCGCCGGACGTAGCCCCGGCGCGGCGTAAACGTTTGACCCACCTCGCGCCCTCCGGCTCCGGCTTCGTCCTGCTATTGGGGATCGAGGGGAAGTACCCGGCGTTGGCGCAACACAACATCTTCTTCTCGCCGGACTATCGCCGCGAGTTCGACGACCTTTTCGTGCGCGGCATCCCACCCCAGCCAGCGACGATCTACGTCACCGCAACCTCCAAAGTCGATCCGCAACACGCGCCGCCCGGCTGCGAAAACTGGTTCGTGATGGTCAATGCGCCGCCGCTGGGGCCGGGTTTCGATTGGGCAACGCAGGGCCAGTCCTACCGCGACGCGCTGCTGGCGCAGCTCGCGGCGCACGGCTACGACGTGCGCGGGCGCATCCGCAGCGAGCGCTGGCGCACCCCGGAAGACCTGCGCGCGCAAACCGGCGCGTGGCGCGGCGCACTCTACGGGCTGTCGTCGAACAACCCACTCAACGCGCTGCGGCGGCCCCACAATCGCTGCCCCGACGTGCACGGGCTGTACTTTGCCGGTGGAACGACGCATCCCGGCGGCGGCGTGCCGATGGTGACACTTTCGGGCGGTGTAGCGGCGCGATTGCTGTTGCGAGAAACCGCCCCCTGAGCAAAGACG
>JAIOAV010000163.1 GCA_019873665.1 Chloroflexota bacterium | reverse complement strand
GTATGGCACAGCGGGGACGCTCGAATATACCTATCGCGTCAGCTTTGATGGCGCGCAACCGTTGGACCGTCGTCTCATCTCGCGGCAGGTGATCACTGAGCCGCAGCCCGAGATCGTGGCGGTAGGCGCCAGCAAGCAGGCGGCATCGGTACCGATCAGTGGCACAATCGCCTATCTCGCCAACGGCAACGCGTGGATCATTCGCCACAACAGCGCGGAGCGGCGTCCTCTCACCTTCACCGGTGACCTGGATGGGCGCGTCTTGGCACTCTCTGACGACGGGCGGCACCTTCTCTTCACACGCACAGCTATCTCTGACACGGTCGCGAGCGGCGACGAGTTACCATCCTTCAACCAGCTATGGCTGCTGGATACGCGTATCCTGCAAGAGGGACCGCGGCCTCTGGCGGTGGCGAATGTCATCTACGCGGAATGGGCCAGCGATGGTCGCGCTTTTGCCTACTCGACGGCCGATACGACCCAGGGCGCGCCAGGGTGGAAAGCGCGGAACGATCTCATCGTGGTAAACATGGACGATATGAGGCCAAAGCAGATTCTGCCCCCTTCGGGCGGGCATCTGTATAGCTGGTGGGGCACGCGCTATGCGTGGAGTCCCGATGGCACACGCTTTGTCTACGCGACAGCCGAGGCCATCGGCACGATAGACGCCGCCACTGGCCAGGAGCGCCCGCTGGCGCGTTTTCCCGCGTTTCACACATACGGCGAATGGGTGTGGGTGCCCAAAGTGGCATGGTCGCCGGATGGACGCTACCTTGCCTGTGTAGTGCATCGCGCTGCCGAGTCTGGCGAGCCCGAAGATAGCCCTTTCTTCGATCTCGCCATCCTGGATACGGAGAGTGGAACACAGGTCACTCTCGCGCCGCAGGTGGGCATGTGGGCCGATCCTCTCTGGTCGCCCCCGATTGTTGATCCCTATGGTGTGGTGCGCGTGGCGCTGCTTTATGGTGTGGCGGACGTACCGACGCAGTCGGCGAGCAGCGGGTATCGCCTCTATATCATGGATCGCGACGGCAGCAACCGGCTTCGTTTGCAGCCCGCAGCATGGACAACAAGTGCGAGCGGCGTGGATGCGGCCTGGTCTCCCATATCGCGCCAGGTGGCGTGCATCTGGCGCGGGGACCTGTATCTGGTGGATCTCGACACGCTGGAGTTCTGGCCGCTTACGCGCGGCATCACCTGCGAAGGGGTGCAGTGGGCGCATGCCCGCTCGGATTCGACCGCGGACGCCGGGCCATCCTAGGAAGGATAAGCGAAGATCGGCATGAGCATGCACTCCTCACCTTCGAGTCAGCGTAACGCCCGATCTCATGCGCCATGGCTGATCCTGGGCGGCCTCCTCCTATATGTGGTTTGTGCTGCGCTTCTTCTACTGCTGGCAGCCTCCATTGTCCGCACACATCGTATCCGCTATCGCGGCGTTGAGTACGTCGCCCCGGCGCTTCCTGCCGTCTTTCCATCCCAGCCCTGGGGTGTGAACGTGGCGTTGCAGGGACGTGATGAGACAGAGATGCGTCGCGCCCTCGCTTTGGCGCGACAGGCGGGCCTGCGCTGGGTGCGCCAGCGATTCCCGTGGGAAGAGATAGAGGCGGCTCCCGGCATCTTTCGCTGGGAGCCGTGGGATCGGATCGTCGCCGCGGTAAAGGAGCACAATCTGGAGCTGATCGCTGTTCTGGATGGCTCCCCTTCTTGGGCGCGCGCACCGCAAGATGCAGACAATCCCCTATCACCGCCACAGGATATGGCGGACTATGTGGCCTGGGTGGCGGCCTTCGCAGCTCGCTACGGGAAAGAGGTCGCTGTCTATCAGATCTGGGATGAACCCAATATCTGGCCGCATTGGGGAGATCGCTCGCCCGATCCGGCAGCCTACGCCGAGATGCTGCGGACGAGCTACAGCGCGATCAAGGCAGCGGACGCGGATGCCTGGGTGCTCGCCGCAGGGCTGGCGCCTACCACCGAAAGCAGCGATCGCAACATGAGCGAGGTGGCGTATCTGCGCGGCATGTACGATGCTGGCGCGTCAGGAGCCTTTGACGCCCTGGGCACCAAGCCGTATGGCTTTTGGTCAGGGCCAGAAGACCGTCGCGTGGATGGTGGTGTCCTGAACTACTCGCGGCTGATCCTGTTGCGCGAGACGATGGTACAGTATGGGGATGGCGCCAAGTCCATCTGGGCGGTGGAAATGGGGTGGAACGCTCTGCCGCCAGGGTGGACAGGCGCGCCATCTCCCTGGGGCACTGATGATGAGGCGAAGCAAGCTGATCGCACACTGCGTGCAGTGCAGCGGGCGCACGCGGAGTGGCCATGGCTGACGGTGATCTGTCTGGCCCGTCTCCAGCCGCTGGCGGCGCCGGATGATCCGGCAGCCGGGTTTGCACTTTTGGGGCCAGATGGCACACCACGCCTGCTCTATGATGAGCTACGCGCTTATCTTGCATCAGCAGAGGCGCAGACCGTCGCGCCGCCGCGACCCAACTGGCGTGGCTTCTGGGGGGCGCTACTGATTCTCGGCATCGGCCTGTGCGTGATCGCATGGCGTGGCTATGTGCACTTGCGGGCGCTTTCCTGGTTCCATTGGTGGCAACGAGCCGAGTCAGCCTTTGCACAGCTTGGAGACGCGCAGCAATTCCTTCTGTTCGGGGCGGCCCTGGCCGGCTATGTCCTCAGCCCGCGTGTAGAACTGGCCCTTCTGGCGTGGTGGCTGCTGCTGGTGCTCGCGTACTGGCGTTTGGAATGGGCGCTGCTTTACGCGACCCTGACGATCCCCTTTTCCTTCTACTATCGCTCGCTTGGCCCGCGCGGCTTTTCGTTGGTCGAGACGCTGATGGTGATCTCGGTGGCTGGGTGGATATTGCGCCAACTTGCGGGATACCACACACTGCGCGAGTTGCCGGTGCGGCGGTGGCTATGGGGGCAGGAAGCGCTCTGGCGGCGCGCTCAGCAAGCGTTGGACTGGCGTGGCCTAGATGGCGCATGGATCTTGATGGTGCTGCTCAGCGTGGCGTCGTTGCTGGTTTCCCGATATCTGGCGGTGAGCCTGCGCGAGTTGCGCATTGTGGTGCTGGAACCGGCGCTCTTCTACCTGTTGGTGGCGCATGCTGCGTTCGGGCTCGCGCGAACCAATACCGCCCATAAGCCTCGCGAGCGCGGTAGCATCCCTGTGACCTACTTTGCGGACGTGCTGGTGCTGGCGGGGACCATCGTGGCGCTACATGGCCTTTACCAGTATGTCGCGACGGATGACGTGATCGTTACTGAGGGGGTGCGGCGCATTCGTGGCATATACGGCTCCCCGAACAACATGGCCCTGCTCCTGGGTCGAATCTTGCCGCTTGCGCTGTCAATTGCGATCTGGGGCCAGATGCGCTGGCGGCGCTTGGCTTATGCCGCGGCAGCGGCGGTCATGCTCCCCTGCCTGTTTCTCACCTTCTCGCGTGCGTCCTGGCTCCTGGGCCTGCCGGCGGCGCTGCTCTTCCTGGGAGCGATGCGGGGCAAGAGGGCGCTACTGGTGGCGCTCACCGTCGCGTTGGTTGGCGTGGCTGTGTTGGTGCCGCTGGCGGGAACGGAGCGCATCTCCTCTCTCTGGGATATGAGCGGCGGCACCATCCTCTTTCGGCTTAGTCTCTGGCGCTCGGCGGTGGCCATGGTGCGCGACCATCCGATAACAGGAGTTGGCCTGGATCAGTTTTTGTACTATT
>JAIOAV010000162.1 GCA_019873665.1 Chloroflexota bacterium | reverse complement strand
TCCAGTGGCGCGAGGTGCCGATCGTCGTGCCGGAAATACCGGCCGGCGGCTCTCTATTCGGGCGCTGGAACTGGCAGATCCCGCCCGGCTCGCCGCGCACGCCGCTCGACCAGCGCGATCTCAAGTTCGACATGCACGCCCAGTGGTATGTGGCGTGGCTGGAGTGGAAGGGCGTGCGCATTTCATCGGTGATATGGGTCTTTGACTATGATTATATGCCGTAGGCAGTAGAGCATGTTCCGCGCGGAGGCGATCCCGCTGGCGGCGTGAAAGCCTCCGCGCACTCGCGTACTTTGCCCGTTACATCGTGCGCGATGACAGGCGGATGCCATTGGTCGCATTCTGGCCGGGTTTTCAACGATCCACTTTCGGCACTCACGAGGAGGACGATTCAAGTGAAGACACGACGCATCGCCTTGTCGGCCACGATAGGGATCGCCCTGCTGCTTGTGCCCCTGTTAGCGCGCTGGACGCCGGCTGAGGCCGCGCCGCTTACGCCGCCGCACATCGAGCTGTTAGGCCACCTCATACACCCCGCGGGAACTGGCGAGTTTACGGATATCGAGTTGGTTGGCGATCTCGCCTATATGACAGCGCGCCAAGGCGGGCTGCAGATCGTGTCGGTTGCCAATCCCGGCGCGCCAGAACTGCTCAGCACCCTCCCCACCGTCGGCAAAGCGCAGGCGGTGCGGGTGCAGGGCGCTTACGCGTATGTGGCGGATTATGATGGCAGCTTTCATATCGTGAACATCGCCGACCCGCGTCGCCCTCAACTAGTCAGCAGCACGCATGTGGCCGGCTGGGGTGTGGACCTGGATGTAGAGGGCGACCTCGTCTATCTGGCGCAGATGAACTCGGGGCTTTATATCTATAACGTATCCGACCCGGTAAGCCCGCAGCGCATCGCCTTTGACCGGTGCACGCCGCTGGCACTCGTGGCGCAAGGAGACCACGCGTACGTCTCTGATGGCGATGTGAACAACTTGTTGCGCATCTATGACATCTCTTACCCCTACGCACCATGGCAAAGCGGGCTCATAGCGATTCCCACACCGCGTGGTCTGGCGTTGGCAGCTAACATGGCCTATGTAACCGCGCGCTGGAACGGGGTGTACGTCGTGGATATCTCCAATCCCAGCGCGCCGAAAAAGGCCGGCTCCCGCGAGTTGCCGGGTGAGTCGGTTAGCGTCTTTTACCATGACGGGCGGCTGTATGTGAGCGCTGGTGAAGGGGGCTTGCACATCCTGGAGACGTGGGATCTGCAACATCCGTCGCTGATATACTCCTGGCGGCTGCCTGCCACAGCCGTCGCGCCCGGTTCCTACTACAGGAATGGATATACGGTGCAGAGTTGGGTCGAGAATGGCCTGATCTATCTCGTTGACCTGGAGAATGGCCTATACATCCTGCGCGCCACCCTGCCACCGCTGACGAACCAACAGACATCGCTGCAACGCGGGGTTGCTGGCTATCAGGATGTGGCGGACACACATCTCTTTGCCTGGAACACGACGCAGATTGCTGGCGAGTCCGTGCGGCTCAAGACCACCACGGGCAATATCCGCAATGTCCTCATCCGCTTTGACGTGAGCCGTGTGCCCGCCGGCGCGTACAACGTTCACGCTAGCCTCCAACTCTATGTCGCGCAGTCAGCCACGGAGACGGTGCGGCTTGAGGCGTACCGCGTGCTGCGCCGCTGGGAGGAAAACCTGGCCAACTGGAATCAGCCGCGGCCGGGGGAATCGTGGACCGGTGGTGGATGCAACGGCGTAGGGCTTGACCGCGAGGCGCAACCGTTCGATACGGTCACGCTGCCGCCATCCGGATGGGTCTGCTTTGATGTAACCGACCTGGTAGTGGGCTGGCTGGCCAATCCGGACAGCAACAATGGTGTGCTGATCAAAAGCGTCGGCACGCTATATCACACGCCGGAATTCGTGTCCTCGGAAGATGCTGATGTGGCATATCGGCCCAAGCTTATGATCGGCTATCTGTTGCCGCCGACACCGACGCCGACCAACACGGATACGCCCACCGCCACGCCGACGCCGACCAGCACACACACGGCCACGGCAACGCCAACCGGTACGCCCAGTCCGACGCCGACGGATACGCCGACGCGCACGCCGAAACCGGATACACCCACGCCGACGCTGACGGACACCGGCACAGCGACGATCACGCCGACGGTAACTCGGACGCCCACGCCGACGATCTGCCGCGTCCACCTGCCGCTATTGCTGCGGGTGCGCTTCGATGGCGACCTGCCGCGCATGACGCGGTAGGCTCGCGCGCACAAAAAAGGGCCTTCCCACCCGACCCGGTGGGAAGGCCCTTTTCCTTTCAGCGCCGGATCAACCGGTGGCCTGCACGTCCAACACGACCTTGAGCGTCTTTTCATCCTCCGCATCGAGCTGCGCGAACGCTCTGCCCGCCTCGCTGATCGGCAAACGGTGCGAGATGAGCAGTTCCGGGTGGAGCAGGCCCCTGGAGAGGAGGCGAATGCCACGCGGGAACTCGCCGCGGGTGACGCGAGAGGCGATCATCTTGGCCTCTTTGATCACCAGCGTCTTGAAGTGCACCGCCGAGGTCTGTTCGCCTAGCCCCAGGGTAACGATGCGGCCGCCATTGCGTACCATGCGCACCGCCTGACCCAGCGGCGGCTCTTGTCCCGGCACCTCCGTGTAATGGCCGATCGCCTCAATCACGCAGTCAACTCCCTCGCCGTCGGTCAGCTCCAGCACACGGGCCACAGCATCCTCGCGCCGCACGTTGACCGTCGTCTCCGCGCCGATCTTTTGCGCGAGCCCCAGCCGGTAATCAGAAGTATCGGTGATGATGGCCAGCGACGGGCTGGCGCTATGGCAGAGGACGTCGAGTATGGAGAGGCCCACATTGCCCGCGCCCAGGATCGCGACCCGCTCGCCG
This sequence comes from Chloroflexota bacterium, assembly GCA_019873665.1. Classification (GTDB taxonomy): domain Bacteria; phylum Chloroflexota; class Anaerolineae; order JAAYEA01; family JAAYEA01; genus JAIOAV01. Next base: position 871 of record JAIOAV010000162.1, on the reverse strand, counting down.
GGCTGCACGTGCCCGCGACTCAGGGCGTGATGCCCGATGGAGTAAAGCTCCACCATCGGCACATCCGCCATCGGGATCGCCTCTGGCAGGCGGAACAGCCGGTCGGTCGGCACGGCGACATACTGCCCAAAGCCGCCGTCCAGGTCAATGCCCAGCAGCTTGAGCGTGCGACAGGCATTGATGTGGCCAGTAATGCAGGCGGTGCAGTGGCCACAAGAGATGATGGGGTCAATGACCACTTGATCGCCGACCTGATAGCCCACCACGTCCTTGCCCACTTCCACAATCTCGCCGCCGAACTCGTGGCCCAAGATGGCCGGGTACCGCACCCGATCGTGAAACTCGCCCCGGTAGACGTGCAGGTCTGTGCCGCAAATACCGGCATAGCGAGACTTGACCAGCACCTCATTCGGCTTGATCTGCGGGTCTGGCGCCTGGCCGATACGCATATCACAATCGCCGTATAGAATGGCTGCTTTCATATATGGATAGCTCCTTTCCAGAGATCAGGCGTGACGACGAAATATCGGATTAGAGTGGCGCGCCGTGTCCCATCAGCTTCTGGCGATTCTCCAGAAGGTAGCGGACGCGGGCGTCCACCTGCGCCACGATGGCGGCGACGATCTCCTCTCCCCACGCGGCGGTCGCGTCCTGCACGCCGTTATTGCTGGCGCCGATGGGCGCTTGCGCGCGATCCGCGGGGAGCAAGGAGAGGTCCTGCATGCCAGGGTCCAGCGCCATCAGCAGCGAGGTTTCCCACTTGCCGGCGTGGTCGCCTGCCGGGCTGAAACGGTCGCGCACCAGCTCGTAGCCGGTGAATGGCCAGACGAGCATCTTGTCGCCGGGTGGCTGCGCCTGCTGAAAGATGCTC
>JAIOAV010000161.1 GCA_019873665.1 Chloroflexota bacterium | reverse complement strand
ACCGCCGAGGAGACGTCCAAGGCGCATGTTGCCCTCATCTCGTTCCAGCCCGGTCATCCTTACGGGGAAGACGAGTTGACCACGCTCCTGACGCAGGGCGTGAACGAGGTGCTGCCGGCGCTTCAGGCCCGCGGCCATTTCACCGACCAAAACGCCGTTAGTCCGGCGGATCAACTGGCCGGGCGCTCGCTGCGCTGGATCGCCGCACAGTTGGGCACGCCGGGGGCGGTAACGCGCTTTGTGGCGTCGGCGCAGCAATCCTGGTTGGGCGACGATCAGGCGCTGTTGCGCCTCGTGGCGCAAGCCACCGATCTTGAGCGTGAGATCGGCCACTGGTTCGAGAGCCTGACGGAAGCAGAGCGTTATTTCGCCTTGGCGGCTGCTCTGCTGGGCAGGCTGCCCGCCGCCGACTTTTGGCCCTGTTATGAGGCGCTGGTGAACGAGGCATGGCGAGCGCGGGAGCCGCAACTGGGGACTGTGCCGGGCCTTAACGATCGCCTGGCGCGCTATCTTGGCGACGACATCTCCTTCGCATCCGTCATGCAGCGCGACATCCTGTTACGAGTGGCGCAGCAGCGTTTTCACCGCGCCCTCATCTGGGCTTTGCCCCACCTGCAACGGTGGGTGGTGGAGCATGGCGACGATCAAAGCGTGGCATGGCAGGAGACGCGCACGCTGCTGGCCGATGTTGCCGGCCGGCTTGCGACACGGGATTGGGACGCGGTTCTGCCCACCTGGCAAGTCTGGGCCGCCGACCAGCATGCCACGGTACGGGCCGCCGCCAGCCGCTCCATCGCCAGCGCGGCGACGACCTGCCCGGATCAGGTGCGTGCACTGTTGGAGGAGTGGGCACGCAACAAACCACTGGAAGCGGGATGGGTCCCGCCGCGGCGAGCATACCGGGTGCGCGCCACCGCCGCCCTCGCCGTTGGAGAGATGGGCAGGCAGCTCGATCCAGCCACACTGGAGCGTAAGGTATTGCCGCTCCTCTGGACGCTGGCGCGCGACGCGGAGCCACGCGTGCGGGGAGCGGTGGCAGACGCCGCGCGCGTCCTCGGGCCGCTGTGTTTTGCCGATCTCGCCGGACTGCTCGGCCACCTGGCCGCTGATCCCAGCAAAGCCGTGCGCACACGTGTGGCCGCAGCATTGCGCGAGATGGCACGCGTGTCAACGGCGACAGTGGCCGAGATCCTTACCAGTTGGCTTGAGGAAGGAGATAGCGCATCCTCAACCCGTCATTGGACAGCGCTACTCACGCTGATGACGTTGAGCCAGCAGCACGAAAGCGCATTCGCCGCCTTGACGTCACTGCTGCAGGGCACAGAGACGGCCGGCCGAGTCCGCAAGCTGTTCACAGAGATCGCCGCAGAATCGTCCGGGGCGGCGCAATCCCTGGCCCCGCTATTGACGCAGATGGCCGATACGCGCGAACATACCGTCCAAGAGGTGGCGCTGGAAGCCACGCTCAAGGTGGCGCGCGTGCCACAGGAGCGGGGCGACGTGCAGGCGTTGGTGGCGAGATGGCAATCATCGCAATCGCCGCGGCTTGTGGAGATAGCCGCGCAGTGGACCACCGAATGGCAGCGAATGGTAGCACGCGAGCCCGCGCTCCTGACGCCGATGCTGGCCGAGGCCGAAGCGCCAGCAGAAGAAGCCGCCGACCTGGCCGAGTCGGTTGACGCGGTCAGTCCAGTGCAACCGCCACGAGTGGGGCCACAGGCGGGATCAACAGCCACCGTCATCCAGCCGGGGCCGCGCCGATGGTCGCGGCAGATGACGACGGGCCGCGCTGATGCGGGCCGCGCGGCGCTCTGGCAGCGCGCGCTCCGGGCAGCCAACGCCCTCGCGCTGGCCGCGCTTCTCTGGATCGTCCTGGACCGCTTTCCTTACTACTCTGGAGAGTGGCTGCCCGTGATCCTGGTCGTCATCGCCGGCCTCACATACATGCAGAGCGGCCTCGGCATCGCCGCCGCGCTGGTCGCGGCGCTGCCTGCGCTCCTCTATCATTCACCTACGCTGGCCCTCACCATGCTGGCCTTTGGCCTGGCGCTACTCGTGGCTGCCAACCTCTTTCACCCATCGTCCGCCGAGGAAGCGGGCCTGCGCCCGGAGGAGGGACTGATCATCTTGGCCTTCCCGTTGCTGCTGCAGACGCCGCTGGCGATGATGTTGCCCTTTGTGCTGGGATGGATCTTGCGCCGACGTGGCGCGTTCGTCGTCTTCTGGGGCATCCTGTGGGCGATGCTGGTTGGACTGGCGTCTGGCCAGCCCGTCATCGGATCGTTCTTTGCCACCAGCGCCTTGACGACAGAGAGCGTCATTGCCAGCCGCGAGCCGCCAGACGCCTGGCAATCCCTCGGCTGGCTGGCCAAGCCAGACCTCTACAAGGAGGGGGCCACCGGCCTGGCCGCCCTGCTCAAGGGGCTGCCCGCCGCCCTGACCACGACACCCTTCCCGGTGGCACAATGGCTGCTCTGGTGCGCGGCCACGTGGCTGGTGGGATGGGCGGTGGAGCAAGGCCGCCAGTGGAGCGGCTTGATCGCGATCACGCTCGTAGCAGCGGCGATGATCGCCATCTATCACGCGGTCGTGCCGGACCTGCTGGGTTGGGCGCTGCCATTCCGCCCGACAGGCGCGCTAACATTGCAGATCCTCGTGGGCGCGCTGATTGTGCTGGCGGCGATCCACGGCCCCGCGTTGGTCCGCTCCAGTGGCATCTTGAGGCGCGGCGACCCGGGGCGGACCCTCTCGCTCTGGCGAGAGCGGCTTGCGCTCGTCGCACGCGATCTGGTGCAGCGCATGCGACAGCGCATTGCCGGTGAGGATCGGGGACAGACTTAGAGCCTATCCGAAAAGTTTCGCAGCACGGAATGTGATCCAGGCGCAAGCGAGATGAAGCATGGCCAGGTAATTCTCGGCCTTTTTCTCCCAACGCACCAACAGACGTCGGAAGCGGTTCAGCCAGGAGTGCGTGCGCTCCACGACCCAGCGGCGCGCCCGATATCCAGGCACGCGCCCTTTGGCTTCCTTCTCTTCGCCGCGCGTCCGAATGTGGGCTGTGTAGCCCCAAGCCACGGCCAACTCGCGGACCTCCGGGTAGTCGAAGCCTTTGTCCAAACACAGGTTCTGAGGAGCCTCTGCGGTCGGCTCAGGTCGTGCAATGACGATGGCTTCCAGCGTACCAGCGGTCATTTTCATGTCGTGGCGGTTGGCTCCGTCCACCGCCACTGCCAGAGGAATGCCGTTACCCTCGGTCAGCAGGCTGCGCTTCGTGCCGGACTTGCCGCGATCGGTGGGATTGGGACCGGTTCCTTTCCCCCCCCAGCGGGGCCTTGGTCTGCGCGCCATCCATCGCTTGCCATTCCCAGTCGATCCCGACCTTCTCATCGTATTCCATTAGCCCGGCCTGCCACATCCGCTCGAACACACCGGCCTGCACCCACTCCTGGAAACGGTCGTGGACGGTGCTGGGCGCTCCCAGGCTGCGGGGCAGCGCCTTCCATTGACACCCCGTGCGCAGCACATAAAAGATCGCGGTCATCGCTTGCCGATCATCCATGCGCGGACGCCCTGACTTCTTCTTGGGCCTGGGCTCCGGCAGGAGCGACTTTATGCGCTCCCAGAGCTCATCAGGGATCTGATACTCGAGGGCAACACCCAGACAATCAGCTATCATCACCTCAACCTACCAGTTACCATAGTGTTGCCCCCAAGTATACCACAAAATCGATTTTTCGGATAGGTTCTAAGCAGGCACTTTTGGAAACGGTGTGGCGTGATCCTCGGTGTTTTGGCTATGCACGCAGCCGTTGGACGCTGCAGATGCTGCTGCAGCAGTGTCCTTGGCTGACGCTGCGCACGGCTGGCGGTTTGCATCGTCTGC
>JAIOAV010000160.1 GCA_019873665.1 Chloroflexota bacterium | reverse complement strand
CCCGCTTATCTGGCGATGGGGCTGCTATTCGGCTGGGTCACGCTGCGCACGCACGGCTTGGAGGCAGCCATGGGGCTGCATATCGCCAACAATCTCTATGCGGCGCTGCTGGTCAACTATCCGGGATCAGCGCTCCCCGCGCCGTCGCTGTTCATCATGCGCCACTTTGACCCGTGGCAGGGGCTGGTGGTGCTGTTGATCATAGGTCCGCTGTATCTGTTGGCGCTGCGCATCCTGGATCGGGCAGCGGTTTTGCCGCCTTCGGCTTTGCGGGTGCAGGAGGGCGCATGAGATGAAGCGGTTCATATGGCTGGGCTGTCTCATCCTGGCGCTCGCCGTCATCGGATGCACTACAGAGGAAGAACTGGATGCGAGTTATCTTTGGGAACGGGTGGAGACGCAGGTGGAGGTGCAGCGCGCCGGCGGGTTGGTGGTGACCGAGACCCTCACCATCCGCTTCCGCGGTGGGCCCTTCACCACCGTCTTTCGCGACCTGCCGTCGCAGCATCTCGACAGCATCTTGGAGATTCGCGTCAGCGAGGGGGGACAGGCCTACACCTTGGTCGCGCGCCGCCTGACCCGTGAGCCGGGCACATTCGCCGTGTATGAAGAAGATCGGCGCCAGCGGGTGCGCTGGGTCTTTCCGCCCACCAGCGACACCGCGCGCACCTTTGTCCTGCGCTACTATGTGGATGGCGCGGTGGCGCGCTGCGAGGAGTGGGATGAGGCGCGGTGGGATGTGGTTTTTTCGGAGCGGGAATCGCCGGTTGTGGATGCGGTTGGGCGCATCCACTTGCCGACGCCAGTGTCAGTGGATCAATTCGCCGTCGCGCTGCTGCAGGGCCAGGGCGTGGTGGAGCAGCAGCCCGGCAGTGCGGTCATCTATGCGCAGGATGTGCCGCCGGCGAGCGCGGTAACCGTCGCGGTGCGCCTACCCAAGGGCGTGGTGGGTGGCATGATGCCGCGCTGGCAGGCGCGGGAGATCCGCCGGGCGGAGATCGAACAGCGGATTCGGCCGCTCACCACGTTGATCTCGGCGGTGATCGCGGGGTTGCTGGCGCTGGTGCTGCCCGTGCTGCTCTGGCTGTGGTGGCGCGGGCATCGCGACCCGCGCCTGGCGAAAAAGCCCCGTCGCATGCTGGACAGGCCACCCGACGGGCTGGGGCCGGCGATGGCAGGACATCTTGTGGGGCAGCCGTTGGCGCGGGTGCTAGTGGCGTTGCTGCTCGATCTGGCGGAGCGTGGACATCTATCCCTGTCGGCACAGAAGAAAGGGCGCGATACGGCGGTTACCGTCAGACGCGCGTCGGGGCCGGCACGCGACATTGCGCCGTTCGAGCAAGAGACGCTGCAACTGCTCTTTGGCGAAGGGGCCGAGATCGAGCTCCGATCGCGGGTGGGTGAGATGCATCGGCAGATACGACGGCTTGGCGGGCGCTACGAGCGCGAACTTATAGATCGTGGCTACCTGAGCGATGATGGCTTGGCGAATCGCAATCAGGCGCAGGCTATCGGCGTGTTTCTGTCCATCAGCGGGGTGGCGGTAGGGGTCGCGACGGCAGCGCTCTCGGCCCGCTATGGGTGGATGCCGCTGGCCGTCGGCGCTGTCCTCCTGCTGATGGGGCTGGCGTGGCTGTTGGTCAGCACTCGCATCAGCGGAGTGACCGCATTTGGCGCGGCGGCGCGGGCACGGTGGCGTTCCTTTGGCGCGTACCTGCTGCGCTTGATGCCTGGCAGCGCGCCCGACGGGCATTTCAGCGATTTCCTGCGCTACGCGGCCGGGATTGCTGATACGCAGCGGCTGGTGCGCGCCTACGCCTCCTCTGACGACATGATACCCCGCTGGTATCAGGCTGCAAAGGGCCGCCTGCGCGACGCGCACACTGAGATGAGCGCTTTCCTGCAGGCCATGCTGGCGGCGGCGAGTACCAAGGCGAGTGCTGTTAAGAACCCGGGCGATACGGGATAGGCGATGCAGCCGCGTGGCATGTGGCGCGCCATGCGCCGGATCGGCTCGTTCGTGCTCGTCCTGCTGGGCATCGAGTTCCTCGATGAGCTTGTCTATGGCGCGCGCGAGGCGGCGTGGCCGCTGATCCGCGCCGATCTGGGCCTGAGTTACGCGCAGATCGGCCTGCTGCTCGGCGTGCCGGGCATCGTGGGCAACATCATCGAGCCACTGCTGGGCGTGTTGGCGGACGTGTGGCGGCGCCGCGTGCTGGTCCTGGGTGGCGGGATTGTCTTTGGACTGAGTCTGCTGCTCACCGCGGCGGCGCAAGGCTTTGCGCTGCTGCTTCTTGCCTTCATCCTCCTCGCGCCCGCCTCCGGCGCGTTTGTCAGCCTGTCGCAGGCGGCGCTGATGGATCACGCGCCCACACGCCGTGAGCAGAACATGGCGCGCTGGACTTTCGCCGGCTCGGTGGGCGTGCTGGCCGGGCCGCTGGCGCTGGGCGCATTTGTCCTCACGGGGGCGGGCTGGCGCGGCTTTTTCATGCTGTTCGCGGCGCTCACGGGGCTGCTGCTAGCGCTGGCCTGGCGCTTTGCCTTCCCGCGGCCTGCGGATGGGCCGGCCCCGACAGAGCTGCGCAACGGCCTGCGGTGCGCGATGCAGGCGCTGCGGCGGCCCAGCGTGGTCCGCTGGCTCGTGCTCCTCGAGTTCTCTGACCTCATGCTGGACGTGCTGCTGGGATACCTGGCGCTCTACTGGGTGGACGTGATAGAGGCAACGCCTGCCGCCGCGGGCGCGGCGGTAGCGCTCTGGTCCGGTGTGGGGCTGCTGGGTGACCTCCTGCTGATACCCCTGCTGGAGGAGGTGCGTGGCCTCACCTACCTGCGGTGGAGCGTGTGGGCCGAGTTGCTGCTCTACCCCCTCTTTCTGCTGGCACCGGCGTCTTGGCCCAAGCTAGCGCTGCTCGCGCTGGTGGGGCTGGGAAACGCGGGATGGTACTCGATTCTAAAGGCGCAGCTTTACAGCGCCATGCCTGGCCAGAGTGGCACAGCGCTCGCGGTGAACAACGTCTCCGGCATCGTTGGCAGCCTGATCCCCATAGCGCTGGGCGCGGTGGCGCAGCGTTATGGGTTGGGCATCACCATGTGGCTGCTCTGGCTGGGGCCCATCGTGCTGCTGCTCGGCCTGCCGCGCGCTGCTGGATCCGCCACGGACATGACGTCGGCGGAATGATCTGGGAGCAGTGGGGAAGGGATACCCTCTCAACTGTACGTCTGCCAGTATGTCATCAACTCGCTGAACGCGGCGAACATCACCCGCGTCATTTCGGGACGGACGCCCAGCGCCGCCGGGTCGCCATAGTTGAACACGATCAGCCCGCCCTGCGGCGTGGACCAGTGCTGCACAAGCTGGCGCACCTCGGACCGCACTCGCTCCGGATCGCCGGAGGGAAGCGTCTTCTGGATGTCGGCAGTGGTGAGGAAACACACCTTCCCGGCAAAGCGCTCTCCCAGTTCCACGATGCCGTATGCCTGCGGTTGTTGCATGTTCAGCACATCTACACCCGCGGCGATCAGATGCGGTAGCAGGTCGTTGATGCGGCCGCAACTGTGCAGGATGAAATGCCAGCCATAGCCGTGGATGGCGTCGGCGAGCACGCGGTAGCGCGGCTGGAACATGGCGGCGAACATCTGCGGGCTGATGAAGGGACTTTCTTGCGTGCCCCAGTCGTCGGTGAGAAAGAGGCCATGCACCCGGTCACCCAGGCAGCGATATAGCTCGGCGAATTGCGCCAGGCGGTATTCCACGATCATGTCCAGCACCCGCTCGATCTTGGCGGGCTCCAGATAAAGGTCCTCCAGCGTCTCGCGAAAGCCGTGCAGCATGTGCAGCCGCTCGATGAGGTTAAAGTGCGCCGTCACCACGACGTACCGATCGGCGGCCTCCGCCAGACACGACTCCAACCGCGCATAGTAGTAGGGGTTGCGCGGATCTGGCGGGCGGTAGATGTCGAGCTTGCTCCAATCTGCCAAG
>JAIOAV010000159.1 GCA_019873665.1 Chloroflexota bacterium | reverse complement strand
ATGTCCACCTCTTCGCCAAAGTGGGCACGCAGCATCTGCCACACTTCCGGCGTGGCCCAGATGTCGGTCGGGATGCGATCCACCGGCTGGCGGTTGATGGCCGCGAGCACTCGCTCGCGGTGATTCATGGCGTCCACAAGACTCCTTTCAGCGTGCCGGCGCTCCATAGCGACGCCTGCCGCTCACGCGCCGACGATGGTGCGTACCATCTCTACCCAGCGCCGTAGGCGAGTACGGTCGCCATAGATGCGGTACACGTCGCGAAAGATGATCTCCAGGTTGCAGTCGCGGGCGGCAGCCCAGGTGGCCTCGATGTCCTGCTGCATGCCGTCCCAGTCGGGCGTGGGCTGGCTGATGGGGAAGGGCTTGGGCTTGCGAGAAAAGACATAGTTCCGCCCTAGCTTGGCCCCCATCGCCTGAAAGTCGCTCCAGGGGGAGATAGAGACCGCGCGGATGTTTGGGATGGCAGCAATGATCTGATCCCAGCGGTCGTGCAGCGGCTCGCAGCAGCCGTAATAGACGAGGCCAAAGAGCTGGCCCAGATCCGCCAGGTATGGCAGGAAGAACTCGGCGAACATGCGGGGCGAGATCATGGTCGTCTCTTGGGATTCGAGCCACACCCACAGGTCACGCAGGCGCGGCGTGCCCGCGTAATCTGGCTGCGGTAGCACAGTGGTGTAGCCCGGGCTGCCAGAGCCGACAAAGTCGCTGCCGTTGTTGAGCCCCAGCAGGCCCTCCCGCTCCAGCCAGCGATAGTAGGCCACGCGGTCGTCGCGCAGCAGCGCCATGATGCGGTGCAGCGCCTCCGGCGCGTCATATGTCCACGCCAGCAGGTTGTCGTTGCCGATCAGCCGGAAGAGATCGCCCGTCAGGCTGGGGAGAAAGCTGCTCGTGCCCTGCAATACCACCGGCATGATGTCGCCAAAGAGTTCGTCCAGTAGCGTAGCGTGGCGCAGCGTGCTCTCGCGGTCCACCTCGTACGTGCGCGGATGCAGGCGATCCACGTCCGCCACCGTGTGCACCGGATGGTTATAGTGGTAGGCGACATGCCCGCCCAGCGTGTCTGTCGTGCGCTCGGTCGTCAGCTCGACGCCGTAATCGCCCGCTTCGATCTCCCAGAGGACGCGCCAGAAAGGCTCCAGCACGAGATCGTCGCCCACTTCTTCCACATGGCGGATATCCCAGCGGAGGCGGCGCTCGACGCCGCGCAGAAACGGGTCAGTTGATACCAGCTCGTCATCGCTGAAAAAGTCAATCAGCGTGCGTGTCTCAAAGAGCACCATCGGTCGCTCGGCGCGCAGATCCTTTAGCGCCGTCCACTGTCGCTTGCGCTCGGCCATCACCGGCAAGTTGGCGAGCTCCATCCAGCGGCCCGCCAGCCGGCGAAGCACTTCCCGCTCTGTGTGATCCACTTGCCCTCCTCACGCCATGACAGGCCACAAAAGAGCCACCATGACAGAGGGCGGCGCGGCGATCCAACCGGATGCCGACCGCCCTTGCGTTGCTTCGGTGTGCTATCTAGGCCACGCCAGCGTATCGGCAGATGGCCTGATAAGCCCAGTCGTCCCACTCTTCCTTGACGCCGATCCCTCGCAAGTCGCCATAGTTCTTGGCGATGAGAAAGCCATCAAAGATGCGGCACATGCGCAGCGCGCCCGCCTCGATGATGGCGCGGTCGCCGGTGGGCAGGATCTTCTGGATGTCCACCGGGCTCCAGAGGGCCGCCTTCCGCTGGCGGAACTTTTCCGCGAGTGCGGGCATGTCGTAGATCTCCGGCTGGTCGAACTGGAAGCAATCCACGCCGCAGTCCATCAGATCATCCAGGATCGCCCAGTTCGAGCCACAGGAGTGCATGAGCACTTTCATCCCGTACTCGTGCGCGATGCCCATCAAGCGCGTGTACTCTGCTTTGAAATAGTCGCGGAACATCTGCGGCGAAAACAGCAATCCCTGCTGTGTGCCCATGTCCTCGCCAATCATGATGCCATCCGCGCCCGCCTTGCCCGCGGCGTGGATCAGCTTCTCGTACATGCTGGCCACGATGCTGTGCATGCGCCGCACCTCTTCTGGGTAGAGCGCCAGATCCATAAAGTACACTTCCATCTTGCGCAGGTAGCGGGCATTGTCAAAGATCCACCCACCGATGTGCGCCAGCCGAAACTTGTCTGGCTCGCGGGCAAAGCCCAGCCTGATGTTCTCCGCTGCCGTCTCGATGTCGTATTGCGGCGCCTGCAACTTGTCTAGATCTTTCCAGTCCTTCAGCACTGGCTGATAGATCTCTCCCTTGAAGCTGCCGCCTACCATGCGCACCCACAGGTTGCCCCAGGGGTCATCGTAGTACTCGCGATTCCCTTCGGTCCAGCGCTTCTGCTCGTAGCCAGCGGGCTGTCCCGGCCCGCCGCCCACCATGTCGTTGATCCGTCCTCGGTCGAAGGTCAGCCCCGGCCGGGGCGGGTTCTCGTGGTTGAGGTTGGCCCAGATGATCTCGCGCGGGGTCATCCTCTCCTTGCTCATTTCTTCTCTCCCGCCTGTAACCGCGCCGCCTGTGTCGGGTCTCCGATATGCAGGCTGTTGTACGCCTCCTCTGAGCTGGTGAACGGCCCCTTCCCCTCACCGGCCCAGCCGGGCTGCGAATAGATCGGGTTCGGCAGACCCGTCTCGCGCTCACGCTGCGCGATGTACTGCTCCATGCGCTGGCGCAGGCAAGCCACTACGTCCGGCTCGGTTTCCGCCAGGTTGACGTTCTCGTCCGGGTCCGCGATCAGATCGTACAGCTCCACCGGCGGCTTGAAGTGAAAGTCCGGCTCCAGCGCCACGATCAGTTTCCATTGCGGCGTGCGCCAGCCGTGCTTGCGCATCCAAGTGCACTCGGTCAGGTAGAACTCGCTGCGGTGCGATGGGATCTCGCCGCGCCAGAGCGGCGACAGCGTCGCGCCGTCAAAGGCGATTCCTGGCTCCAGCCCGATCAGCTCCATCAGCGTCGGCACAAGGTCGGGATGCCAGCTATAGCCCGAGACGCGCTTGCCCGCCGGGACCTTGCCTGGATAGCGGATGATCAGCGGCACGTGCAGCGTTACATCATAGATGCCATGATGGTCAAAGTAGCAGTCATGGTCATAGAGCGTCTCGCCGTGGTCGGATGTGATCACCACGAGCGTCTCGTCCAGGATGCCCTTGGCCTCCAGTGCCGTGAAAAGCGTCTGGATGCAGGCATCCATATACGCCACCGCGCCGTCGTACTGCGCGATGATGTAATCCTTGTCGGTGATGCCAGGCGGCATCCAGCTGGCGAAATAGTCGCAGAACGGCTTGAAAGCCATCACCGGCTCCATGGATTTGTTGCGGGGGTCGCATTCGTTGCCGTGGTAGAACATGCGCTCGTAGGGCGCAGGTGGCAGATAGGGCGAGTGCGGGTCCATGTGTCGCAAGAAGAGGAGCCACGGCTGCTTTTGCTTCGTCAGCCGCTCCAGCTCCGGGATCGCCACCTCGTTGAGGTTCTGCGCTTTGGGAGAGCGTCCCTCGTTCCAGCTCCCCCATCCCTTGTAGTCTATGTAGTTATCAAAGCCACGCGATGCCGGGTTCCCCTTGAAGCCGACGACAGTGGAGGTGTACCCCGCCTCGCGCAATATCTCCGGCAGCGTCTTGACCTCCTCGCGCATGGGGCCCTTGTGGCGCAGCGCCACCACCTGCGTCGTAAAGGCGTCCATGCCGGTCAGCATGTTGGCATAACCGCTCGTGGTGGGGATGTGCGGGGAATAGTGGCGCTCAAAGAGCGTGCCTCCCTGCGCAAAGCGGTCCATGTACGGCGTCGTCAGGCGGTGATAGCCGTAACAGCTCATATGGTCCGCGCGCAGCGAATCGATCCCCAGAAACAAGATGTTTGGCAGTCTCTTCCTTCTCGGTGACATATGACCTCCTCAAATGAAATGGTGAAGAAGCGGTCAGGTATCAGCGATCGGCTTCCAGCTGCTGATTCCGTGACGGCTGAACGCTGGCTGCTCCATCCAGCGCCCGGTCGGGGTCCAGCAATGTAGCTGCCAAATTATCACACAACCGTTTGGCTGTCAAATAAACCGGCTCTCAGCGTTCATCGGGCCGCTCT
>JAIOAV010000158.1 GCA_019873665.1 Chloroflexota bacterium | reverse complement strand
GGCATGGCGTGGTGGGGCCTGCGCGCGCTGGCGGAGGACTCGGATCCTCAATCATCTGCGTCGCCGCTGCTGCTCGGCGGGCTGATGTCGCTGGCCGCGCTCCTGATCCATGGCCTGGTGGACGATCCGCTCTATTCTAGCCGGGGCGCGCTACTGCTCTGGGTGCCTGCGGGACTGATCCTGGCCGCATGGCCGGAGACCGGGCCAGCATCCGTGTCCCGTTGGCCCCGACTTGCCCTGGCCGCGGCTTTGGCTATCATGTTGGCGTGGTCGCGGCGCCCGCTGGCCGCGGCGTGGTACGCCAACCTGGGCGCGGTGGCACAGACGCGGGCCGAACTGGGCATCTACGATCACCACTGTTTCGATAACCCGACCATCTATGGCGTGCGCCAGCAGGCGGACCTGAGCGCCGCGCAGGGCTATTTCGCCCAGGCCCTGGCGCTCGATCCGGGGCAGGTGACGGCGCGCACACGCCGCTCGCAGATCGCCTTCGGACAGAATGACTATGCGCAAGCCCTGGCGGACGCGCAGGCGGCATGGAACGCCGGACACCGCGACCGGGTGACGCGCCTGGTGCTGGGCGACGCGCTGGCATCTAGCGGGGAGCCTGCCGCCGCGGCGGAGGTGGTGCGCGGCCTGGAGTGGGCGCCGGGCCGCTTTGGCGGGCAGGCGTGGTACAAGTACTGGCTGAGTGGCGAGTATCAGCTCGCCGCCGACACGTGGGAGGCGGAGTTGATCCTCGATCCGACGAACGCGCGCGTCGCCGCGAACCTGGCGGAGGCGCGAAAGCGAGCCGCACAGCACGACTAGGAGACTTGCAACGAACTCTCGAGAGGATAACCATTCCTTGACGTCACGAATCATACCACAAGGTAGGCAGATCATCCCAACCGTGCGGACATTCCTGTTCTTCCTGGTTATTGGTAGCCTCGTGCTACCCTTCTGTACATCGCGCAGCATCGCCCAGAGTACCGATGAACCGTGGGCCGCGCCGCTCAACCTCTCGCAGACGGGCGCGGCGTCTGCGCCAGTGCTGATGCAGGGGGCGGGCGGCCAATTGCAGGCGTTCTGGTGGGATCGCTTTGACGGGCTGATAACCGCCATCTATGACGACGGCGCGTGGTCGTCGCCCCAGGCAGCGCCCATCATGATCCCGCCGCCAGCCACGACAACCGCCGCCACACCTCCCGCGCCACAGCCGCTCGGCGCGATGCCGACCATCGTCTCCGGTGGCGACAAGAGCGTCCTCGCCTTCTGGCAGGACGCCGCGCAGTTGCTGTGGATGAGCCACCTGGCGTTCGGCGAGACCACATGGTCCACCCCGAAGGAGATGGCCGAGGGCGTGCTTGCATGGCAACTGGCTGCAGAGCCGACCGGCCGGCTGTATCTCGCTTACCTGCGCACGGCGCACAGGGCGTCCGAGCCGGCAGGCCTCTATGTGCGTCGCTCGTCGCATGGCGGCGAATCGTGGACCTCGCCGCGCCCCATTTACACGTCCGTCTATCTGCGCCTGCTGTCGGCGGACGAAGCGTACTTGCGCGTGGCCGGCAGCGGCGACAGCGCCTATGTGCTCTTTGATGACCCGCGCCGCGGCCAGTCGCTCCTGTTCACATCGTCCGATGGTGGCGTCACATGGCGTGGGCCGCAGCCGCTGGGCGATGCTGAGCAGGGCGCGGTCAACCCGCAGGTCGCGGCGCTGAACGCAGATGAGGCCCTCCTCCTCTGGCAGGCGCGCCGCGCCACCACGGCGTGTGCGCTCTACCAGCAACTCACCGCCGATGGCGGCGCCACCTGGTCCGCGCCGGAGCGTGTGCTGGACAAGCTCGGCTCCTGCGCCATCTCGCTGCGGCGCGATCCGCGCGGCCAGCCCCTGGTGGTGGCCAGCGGCAGCGGCGGTAGCCTGACGCTCGCCGCGTGGCAGGGCGGGCGCTGGACCGAGCCCAAGACGCTGCGCGCCAGCGTGCAGGACCCAAGCACGGGGCGGGTGCTGACGCTGGAAGCGGCGCAACTGGCGTTTCTGGATGATCGTCACGCGCTCCTGGCGCTGGGGCAGGACGGCGATGTCTGGTTTGTGGCGGGACAGGCGGAGCTGCTGGAATGGATCGCCGCGCCCCCCTCCCCCTGGTCTACGCCGGTGGCACTGGCCCAGAACGCGGCCGACGCCGCGCTCCCCGCGGTGGCGGTGGATGGCGATGGGCGTGTGCACGCCATGTGGAGCACGGGCGCAGCACTGATGTGCGCCGGCTGGGATGGCAGTCGCGCCTCCGGCCCGGTGGCCATCTGGCAGCCCAGCGAGGGGGCCGTGGCGGGCCCCTCGCTCACCGTGTCTGGCGACCGCCTGCATGCCGTCTGGAGCGGCGGGCCGAACGGACAGATCTACTACAGTCAGGCCGACGTCCGTTACGCGACGCGGCCCGATGGCTGGGTCGAGATCATCCGCCTCCCCATGCCGGGTCTGGCAGGCGCTTCCCCCACTATCGTCGCCGACCTGGCAGGCGGGCTGCATGTTGCCTTTGCCGTGCCGGTGAACGAGGGACGCGGAATCTATTATGTCAAATCAAAGGACGGCGGCCACACCTGGTCGCTGCCCCAGCGGGTGTTTGACGGTGTCGCCGCAAAGTGGTTAGCGGTGGACTCCCCTACCTTGGCGGTAGATGCGCTGGGCAGAGTGCATGTGGCGTGGGTGCGCGCGGCGTTGCCGGGGCGCGGGCTGCCGCTGGCAGTCGCCTACGCGTCGTCCGCCGATGGTGGGGAGACGTGGACAGATGCGCAGCCACTGATGGAGGGGGCGTATGACGCGCCGCGGCTGGTGGCTACACTGACGGGGCAGATGCACGTCCTGCTCCATGAGGTCGGCAGTAGAGGCGGTGTGTGGCAGCGTTGGTCCGCCGACCGCGGCGCCACCTGGACGCCCATCGCGCAGGTCCCCGGCTACCGCGACGTGACGGCGCCGGTGGGTGTGGCCGCCGACCCGAACGGCACGCTCTATCTGGCCGGGCTGGGCCGCGATGATGTGGGCGAGCCGGCACTCCTCTATGCCATCTGGAGTGGCGAGCGCTGGGAGGGGCGCGAGACGGTGCGCCTGACGCCCGGCATGGCGACCGCGCCCGGCGTGGCGCTGGCCGTGCAGCCCGTCCTCGGCCGCGTGGATGTGGTCGTGCGCCAGGATGCACCGGATGCCGAAGGCGTCGCGGCCCTGGCGGTATGGCACCTGCGCCGCGAGATCGCGGCGGCGGGCGCATGGCCCACGCCCATCACTACGCCCGTGCCCACCGTGACGGCGACCGCGGCTCCGACGCCCACGCTGACGCCGACCCCCGCCCCCACAGTCAATCCTCTGCCGCCGCCGGCGGGGGAGGTGCTGGACCTGGGCATCATCAAGCTGCCGTTCCTGGCGCTCTACGGCCTGGGCGGCGCCACCGCCCTCGTGGCGCTCATTCTGATCACGCGGCCCCTCTGGGCGCGCCGGACATAGGACAGAACCCTCACCCCCTATCCCCTCTCCCGGTGGGCGAGGGGCTGAAGACAGGATACCATGATCCAAGAGCAAACCGCCACCATTCCACCCGTAACTGAAGAGCCCGCGCCGCCCGTTGTCATCATCGAGCCGACGCGCGGCTGGGCCGCGCTGCAACTGCGCGCCGTCTGGCAGTACCGCGAGCTGCTCTATTTCCTCGTCTGGCGCGACCTGAAGGTGCGCTACAAGCAGACCGCGCTCGGTGTGGCATGGATCGTGCTGCAGCCGGTGGTCAGCATGGTGGTGTTCTCCTTCCTTTTTGGTACGCTGCTGAACGTGCCTTCTGGCGAGGTGCCCTACCCGATCTTTGCCTACGCTGCGCTGTTGCCGTGGAACTATTTCGCCGCGTCGCTGGGCCGCTCTTCCACCAGCCTGGTGGGCAGCGCGCATCTGATCACCAAAGTGTACTTTCCGCGGCTGATCATCCCCATCTCTGGCGTGCTCTCCGGCCTGGCGGACTTTGCCGTCGCCTTCCTGGTGCTCGTCGGGCTGATGGTCTACTATCGCGTCGCGCCCACGCCGGCGGCCCTCCTCCTGCCCGCTTTCATGCTGCTGGCGATCGCCACGGCGCTCGGCTTTGGCCTGTGGCTCTCGGCGCTCAACGTCCGCTGCCGCGACATCACCTATCTCGTGCCTTTCAT
>JAIOAV010000157.1 GCA_019873665.1 Chloroflexota bacterium | reverse complement strand
GGTGCGCGGTCGCGGCATAGAGCTAGCGCGCGTAGGGATCTGCCGCATCCCGCAGGCCATCGCCGAGAAAGTTATACGCCAGCACGGCGATGATCACGGCAAGACCCGGCAAGAGGAGCCACGGCGCTAGCGCCACCGCCTGCAGATTCTGCGCCTCCTGCAGCAACACTCCCCAGCTCACCGCCGGTGGGCGCATCCCCAATCCCAGAAAGCTGAGGCTCGTCTCGCTGAGGATCATGCCCGGGATGGACATGGTGACCGAGGCGATGATGTGGCTGAGGAAAGAGGGCACCATGTGACGGATGATGATGCGACTCTCTGACGAGCCGCAGAGCCGCGCCGCCATGACGAAATCCTCCTCGCGCAGCGAGAGGAATTTCCCCCGCACCACCCGCGCCATGCCGGTCCAGCCGATCAACGAGAGGATGACGGTGATGCCAAAGTAGACCCGGGTGGGGGGCCAGTTGCTCGGCACGGCGGCAGAGAGTCCCATCCAGAGCGGGATGGTGGGGATGGAACGGAGGAACTCGATCACCCTCTGGATAACCATATCCACCGAGCCGCCATAGAAGCCGGAAGCGCCGCCGATGAGAATGCCCAGGATCAGGCTGACGAACACGCCGACCAGGCCGATGGTCATCGAGATGCGCGTTCCCGCCAGGATCCGCGTCAGCATATCGCGCCCCAGCCGATCCGAGCCGAGGATAAACACCTGTTGGCCACCCTTTTCCAGGCCAAAGAGATGCAGATCGGAAGGAAAGATGCCCCAGAGCTCGTAAGGGTCGCCGCGAACGAAAAAGCGCAATTGCAGCCGGGTTTCCTTGTCCACATCGAACACCATCGCCAAGGTCTCCGGGTCACGTCGCGGCTTCAGGCCATAGACGATGGGCGGAAAGTGAAAGCCGGCGCTGTCGTAGAACACGGGCCACTGCGGCGGCACAAAGGTGTATTTCACATCGTAGCGCAGCGGGTTGTAGGGCGCGATGAATTCCCAGAAAAGCGTGACGATGTAGAAAAGAATGAGGACGATCCCGCCGGCAATCGCCATCTTGTGTTTGCGAAACCGCCACCACATCAGTTGCCACTGCGAGGCAACGTATATCTTTTCGTCGCTTTGTGCTATCAAATCCGCGGACGCAACCGGATTTGGTGTGATGATATCTGACGCCATCGGTTATCCTCCCAACCGAATTCGCGGATCCAGCCATGCCAGCAGGACGTCCGAGATCAGGGTGCCGATCACCGTTAGCACGCTGAGCATCAGGATATAGCTAGCCGCTAGGAACATATCTTGGCCCATCAAAGCGCGCAGCAGAAGCGGACCCGTCGTGGGCAAGCCCAACACAACCGAGATGATCGTGGCGCCGGAGACAAGGCCAGGCAACGCCCAGCCCACAGTGCTGACGAACGGGTTCAGCGCCACGCGCACCGGGTATTTCATCAGCAGCCGACTCTCCGGCAGGCCCTTGGCCCGCGCTGTCGTGACGTACGGTTTACGCAGCTCGTCCAACAGATTGGCGCGCATGGTGCGGATCATGCCCGCCGTGCCGCTGGTGCCCAGGATGACAGTAGGCACCCACAGGTGCTTGACCATATCCCACACCTTCGCCAACGTCCACGGCGCATTCTGGAATTCCTTCGAGAACAGCCCGCTCAGGTTCACGCCAAACACTGAGAAACCGACCCAGAGGAGTATAAGAGCGATCATAAAGTCGGGCGTGCCCAGCCCGATGAAACTGATCGCTGTAAAGGCATAATCAAAGATCGAGTACTGGTGCGTGGCCGAATACGTGCCTATGAGAAACCCCACCACCCAGACAAAGATGAGGGAGGTGGAAGTGATTGCCAATGTCAGCCAGAGGCGTTCCCAGAGCAATTCGCCCACCGGCACACCCCATTCGAATGAAAGGCCGAAATCACCGCGCAACACCTTGCTCAACCAGAGCAGGTAGCGCTGCGGCAAGGGCCTGTCGAGCCCATACTGTGCCCGCAGTGCGTCCAGAATATCCTGCGTGATCGTATCCCCGCTGGCGGCCCTGGCCGCCAGATAGGTCGTCAGATAGTCTCCCGGCGGCAGCTCAATGATCAGGAAAGCCACCATCGAGATGCCCACAAGTGTGGGAATCAGCAGTAGGATGCGACGCGCCATATACTGTAGCATGCTCGGGTCCTTTCGAGTGCCAATGGCGAGATATGCCCCTTCACGTTGTCAGACGTTGCGTCCCCGCGGGTCTCTCCGAACGTATCCCGCCAAATCCGGGAGCGAGTTCCGGATGGAACTCGCTCCCGACAGGGGCCTTGCGGCAGATAGCGCTCAAGGCGCTACTGCTTGAAGAAATACTGCTCTGGATTCGTAGCAGCCGGTGTCAAAAGATGCCAGTCGCTAATGGCCTGCTCCGGCACGTTGCGGAAGTTGTTCTTGACGACCACAATCTCCGGCGGCGCGGTGCAAACGCCGATGCACCACAGGTTCTCCTTGTCCAGCTCCAGGATCTGGCGGAAGAGCGCTTTCTGCTTCTCGGTATCCGCCGTGTCTTTGATCTGGTCGTAGAGCTCCTGCACTTTGCGCAGGTCGCCCGTAGGCTCGGTGCCTTCCTTGCCACCGGAAGAGTACCAGATGCCTGCTGGTACGGCGTAGATGGACTCGTTGGACACGGGGAGGAACCAACGTGGGTCAATCAACGGGTTGAACTCGGCGCTGCCGGTCCAGACGCCCATGTCGTGCTCGTTTGCCGCCTTGCGCTCGTACATGATGGTGCGCGCCTCGTTCAGGACGATCAGCTCGATACCGATCTTCTTCCATTGCGAGGTCAGCAACTGGCCGATGTCATTCCAGGAGCCAAAGACGCCGGCTTCCTCAAAGACGATGCTCATCCGCTTGCCGTCGGAGCGCAGACGGTAGCCCTCCGAATCCCGCTTGTCAAGCCCCAGCTCGTCTAGGATCTTGTTCGCCCCGTCCGGATCATAGTCAATCAGGTTCTTGGCCTGATCCTTCCAGTAGTGGACTGAGGTGGGTAGCGGCGAGACCTGGTTCGGCTCGGCCATCCCGAGGAAAACTGACTGGATGATCTCATCGCGGTTGATGGCCATAGAGAGCGCCCAGCGGAAGCGCTTGTCACCCAGGTACTTGGCCATCTCCGGATCTTTGTGCATGCAGTTGGGCGCCAGCACCGAGTCGGTGATATAGCCGCGCGTCCATAGCAGGATGCGATAGTTGCCCTTGTCCTTGTTCTGCTGGAAGAGAGGATAGTTCTTGAAGAGGACATGGCGCAACTGCATATCCACTTCGCCCGAGACCATCTTCATGTTGGCCAGTTCGGCGTTCTCCACGACATCGAAGGAGATGCGATCAATGTACGGGAGCTGGTTGCCCGCGGGGTCCACCTTCCAGAAGTAAGGGTTGCGTACCCAGGTAGATGGGTTAGTCGGCGGGAGCGTCTCGGGGATCCACGGCCAGATCAACGGCAGTTCGGCGTTTACCTGGTAGTTCCTTCTGTCGCCATAGAGCTGTCGCCAGTGCTCAAATTTGCGCTCCTTGACCATGGCATCCAGCTTGGCGGCATCGGCGTAGCTGGCGTGAAATTGCTTCATATAATGCGCCGGCGCCCGCGTCATGTCGTACCAGTTGGCCGAAGCAAGATACGTCATGAACAGGCCATATGTGGCCGGAAAGACAAAGCGGATCGTGTAATCGTCCACCTTCTCCAGATTGCCCGGCTGTCCACCGGCTTTGAGGTTGGCGGGGAAGGAGGGGGTAAGCTCTGTGTTCGACACCTGATCTTTGAACCAGAACTCGATATCGGCGGCGGTGAATGGCTCGCCATCCGACCACTTGATTCCCTTGCGGAGCTTGAAGGTGTAGCTCTTGCCATCGGGAGTGATCTCCCACGCAGTGGCGACGTTAGGAAGCTGCTCCGTGCCGGTAACGTTCCAGCGGATCAGGTTGGGATAAGCGATGCGAGGCTCAAAAATGCCAATATCGCCTACGCCCACAGCGACGCGATGCCAGGTGCCGCCATATTGGCCGATTTCCTCCACCGGCTTGACGACCAGCGGCTCGTCGCTGATGCGCTCCTTGACCGGCGGCAGCTTGCCGGCCTTGACCAGCTCGGCGAGCATGGGGGCCTCTTTATACTCGACGGCAGGGGGAGTCGTGGGCTGGGCCGGGGCCGTCGTGGGCTGAGCCGGCGCTTTCGTCGGCTGGGCCGGGGCGGTG
>JAIOAV010000156.1 GCA_019873665.1 Chloroflexota bacterium | reverse complement strand
AGTAGAAGGGGGGTGGTGTCCGTGACAGAGGATGACCTTGCTGGCCTGACAATATGCCCACGACGAACCGTCCTTTACCTGAGAAAGAGGAGCGAATTGACATGGACAAGGTATACATCTTTGACACCACCCTGCGTGATGGCGAACAATCCCCCGGCGCGGCGCTGACCGTTCCGGAAAAGCTGCGCATCGCTCGCGTGCTGGAACGCATGGGTGTAGATATCATCGAGGCGGGGTTTCCCATCTCGTCCCCGGGCGATTTCAAGGCGGTGCAGACGATCGCACAGGAAATCCGCAATTGCACTATCTGCGGCCTGACGCGCGCGCGTCAGGAGGATATTGATGTTGCCGTTGACGCGCTCAGGCCGGCCGCGCGGCCTCGCATCCACACCGGCCTGGGCGTCTCCGACTCGCACCTGCAGTACAAGCTCCGCCTGACGCGGGAGCAAGCACTGGAGCGGGGCGTCGCAGCGGTCAAATACGCCAAAAAGTACGTCGAGGATGTCGAGTACTATCCCGAAGACGCAGGCCGCGCTGACCCGGAGTACCTCTACCGTGTGCTGGAGGCGGTCATCGCCGCCGGCGCGACTGTGCTGAACATCCCCGACACGACCGGCTATACAGCCCCGCAGGAATGGGGCGCGCTGATCCGCGGCATCATGGAGAACGTGCGCGGCATCGAAAAGGTGATCGTTTCTGTGCATTGCCACAACGACTTGGGGATGGCCACAGCCAATGCTCTGGCAGGCATCCTCAACGGCGCGCGCCAGGTCGAATGCACCGTGAACGGTATCGGCGAGCGCGCCGGAAACACGGCGATGGAAGAAGTCGTTATGGCGCTGCGCACCCGCCAGGACTATTACCAGGTAACGACGAACATCGACACGACGCAGATCTATGCCGTCAGTCGGCTGGTGAGCGAGCTCACCGGCATCCCCGTGCAGCCCAACAAGGCGATCGTCGGCGCGAATGCCTTTGCGCACTCCTCCGGCATCCACCAGGATGGCGTGCTGAAGGAGCGCACCACCTACGAGATCATCAACCCGCGCGACATCGGCGTGCCCGAGTCGGAGATCATCCTCTCGGCACGCTCTGGCCGGCATGGCCTGCGCCACCGCCTAGAGCAGCTCGGCTACATGATCGCCGACGAGGGGCAGTTCGAGCAGATCTACATCCGCTTCCTCGATGTCGCCGACAAGAAAAAGACAGTCGGGGACCGGGACCTGGAAGCCATCGTGGCAGATGAACTCAAGCTCTTCAAGGAGACATATACATTGGAACACGTGCAGGTCTCCTGTGGCGACCACGCCATCCCCACCGCCACGGTGCGGCTGCGCCGCGCCGATGGCGAGATCCTGTGCGATGCCGACACGGGAGGGGGCCCGGTGGATGCGGTGTACAAGGCGATCAATCGCATCGTCGGCGTGCCCAACACGCTCGTCGAGTTCTCTATTGACGCCATCTCCGAGGGGATGGATGCCGTCGGCAAGACCGCAATCCGCATCCAGGCGGACTGGCCGCAGGAGAGCGAGCAGCGGACGCTGCCGCGCATCTTTTCGGGCTATGGCGCGGATACCGATATCGTGGTCTCGGCGGCCAAGGCGTATATGCACGCCTTGAACAAGCTGCTCTGGATTCGCCAGGAAGCGCTCAACAACGGCAGAAAGATGTAGCGACGCGTCATCAGGGACCGCCGCTTCAGGGTCGGGGCCCCTTGAGCCTTCGGCTGACCGCTGACGGCTTACCGGAAAGGAGTATCCCATGGGTATGACCATGGTGGAAAAGATCCTCTCGGCGCACACAGACCGGGAGGTGAGAGCAGGCCAGTTTGCGCAGGTCAGGGTGGACCTGGCACTGGCCAATGACATCACAGCGCCGATCGCCATGCACGAGTTCGCGCGGCTCGGCGTGACGCGGGTGTTCGATCGCGACAAGATCGCGCTGGTGCCGGACCACTTTGTGCCGAACAAGGACATCCGCTCGGCAGAGCAGGCGAAGGAGATGCGCGACTTTGCACGGCGCTACAACATCACCCACTACTTTGAGGTGGGACGCATGGGGATCGAGCATGCGCTTCTGCCGGAGCTTGGCCTCGTCGTCCCCGGCGATGTCGTGGTCGGCGCTGACTCGCACACCTGCACCTATGGCGCGTTGGGAGCCTTTGCCACCGGCATGGGCTCCACCGACCTCGCCGTGGCGATGGCCACCGGCAGTATCTGGATGAAAGTACCCCAGACCATCAAGTTCGTTTTCCACGGCAAGTTGCCAGCCTGGATCGGCGGCAAAGATCTCATCCTGCACACCATCGGCGACATCGGCGTCGAAGGGGCGCTCTACATGGCGATGGAATTCACCGGCGAGGCTATCCACCAGCTCCCCATGGACGGTCGCCTCACCATGTGCAACATGGCGATCGAGGCGGGCGGCAAGGCGGGCATCTGCCCGGTGGACGACGTTACCGAGGCATACCTCAAGGGTCGCGCCACGCATCCCTACACCATCTACACGAGCGACCCCGACGCTGCCTATGCGCGGGTGATCGAGTATGACGTCAGCCAGCTAGAGCCACAGGTGGCCTTTCCGCATCTGCCCAGCAATGTCCGCCCGCTCAGCCGCGTGGGTGACGTACCCATAGATCAGGTGGTGATCGGCAGTTGCACCAACGGGCGTGAGCACGACCTGGAAGTCGCCGCCCGGATCCTAGAGGGGCGGCAGGTCGCGCCGGGGGTGCGCTGCATTATCATCCCGGGCACGCAGGCGATCTACCTGGAAGCGATACGGCGCGGCTGGGCCGAGACTTTTGTCAAGGCCGGCGCGGTCTTTTCCACCCCCACATGCGGCCCTTGCCTCGGCGGCCACATGGGCGTCCTCGCTGCCGGCGAGCGGTGTGTCTCGACGACCAATCGCAACTTTGTGGGGCGAATGGGGCATCCGCAGAGCGAGGTATATCTGGCCGGGCCGGCGGTAGCTGCCGCCAGCGCCGTCCTGGGCCGGGTCGGCGGGCCTGCTGACCTGGGGATGGGAGGATAACATGATACTTACCGGTCGAGTCTGGAAATATGGCGACAATGTCAATACCGACGTTATCATCCCGGCACGTTACCTCAATATGTCCACCGCTGCCGAGCTGGCGGCGCATGTCATGGAGGACCTGGATGCTTCTTTTGTCAAAGAGGTACAGCCGGGCGACATCGTCATCGCGGGGAACAACTTTGGCTGTGGCTCGTCACGGGAACACGCGCCGCTGGCGCTGAAAGGCGCGGGGGTGAGCTGCGTAGTGGCCAAGAGCTTTGCCCGCATCTTTTTCCGCAATGCCATCAACATCGGCCTGCCGATTTTAGAGTGCGCCGCGGCAGTGGATGGCACGACCGCCGGGCAGAAGCTTGAGGTCGAGTTGGAGACTGGGCGCATCCGCAACCTGGATAACGGTGCGGTCTTTCAGGCAGAGCCTTTCCCGCCCTTTATGCTGGACCTGATTGAGGCGGGCGGCTTGATCGAGTATACGCGAAACCAACTGAAGGAGTCTAGATGAACGCCAAGATCGCTGTACTGCCCGGAGATGGGATCGGGCCAGAGGTCACCGCTACCGCCGTCGAGGTGCTCCAGCAGGTCGCCAAGACATTCAGCCACAGCTTCGATTTCGTCGAAGCGCTGATTGGCGGCGCGGCCATAGATGCCACCGGCAGCGCGCTGCCGGACGAGACGCTGGCGCTATGTACGGCCAGCGATGCCGTCCTGCTGGGCGCGGTGGGCGGCCCCAAATGGGATGACCCACGCGCGCAGGTGCGCCCCGAGCAGGGCTTGCTCGGCCTGCGCAAGACGCTGCAGCTCTTTGCCAACCTGCGCCCCGTGAAGAGCCTGCCTGAGCTACGACACGTGTCGCCGCTGCGCCCCGAGCTACTGGAAGGCGTGGACTTGATGGTGGTGCGTGAGCTGACCGGCGATCTCTACTTTGGCGAGCCCCGCTACATCGAGCCGTATGGCAACCAGGAGCGCGCGGTGAACACGATGGTTTATACTACCGAAGAGATTGAGCGCGTGGTCGAGGTGGCCTGTAAGCTGGCACGCGAACGGCGCAAACATGTCTCGTCGGTGGACAAGGCGAACGTGCTGGAGGTCTCGCGGCTCTGGCGCGAGACGGCGGAAAAGGTGGCGGCGCGCTATCCCGATATCCAGTTCGAGAATGTGTTAGTGGATGCCTGCGCCATGTATCTGATGAAGAACCCCGCCAGCTTTGACGTGATCGTTACCGGCAACATGTTCGGGGACATTCTGACGGATGAGGCTTCCATGCTGGCGGGTTCCATGGGCCTGCTTCCCTCTGCCTCGCTTGGCTCCGGCACAGATCGGAAGAGCACACG
>JAIOAV010000155.1 GCA_019873665.1 Chloroflexota bacterium | reverse complement strand
CTGGTCCCTTGAACTCGGAGATGTCCCACGTCTCCTCTTTCCAGGGGATATCCTCACGGTTATAGCTGCGATCCGGCGTCGGCTGCACATCCACCTCGCGGGCGGGCAGATCGGCGGGGTCAAAGTAGCGCCACTTGAGCGCGCGGAACGAGCCGGTGAGCGTGCCCTGCGTGCCCATGATCAGCCACGGTTCCTGCGGGTAGGCGCAGGCGGAAGTGATCTCCACCTCCACGATTGGCGCGCCCGGCCCGTAAAAGATAACCTTGTCGTGGTCATCGGCATCGCCGCATGTCAGCGTGCGCTGCAACAGGCAAAAGACCTGCGGCTCCTGATCGCCAAAGAGCAAGAGCGCCTGATCCAGCGCATGCGGCCCGGTGTTGTTGAGCGAGCCGCCGTCATAGGAGCGCAGCGTCTGCCAGTCCCAGCGCCGGCCAAAGCTATGCCAGCCGAAACGGATCTGCACGATGCGCCCCAGCTTGCCGGAGGCGATGACCTCCCGCACTTTGAGGAAATCCGCATGGTAGCGCCGGTTCTGAAAGATCGTCAGCACCTTGCCCGCCTTCTTGGCGGCGGCGATCATGGCATCGGCATCGCTGACGCGCACAGCCATCGGCTTTTCGCTTACCACGTGCTTGCCCGCCTCCAGCGCCTGGATGCTGGCCGTGGGATGCAGATAGTTGGGCAGCGACACGATGACCAGCTCCACGTCCTGGTCCTTTAGCATCTCCTGATAATCCCAGTATGCGCGGCAGCCAAAGCGCTCGGCGATCTCCTTCTGGCGCGATGGCAGCAGATCGCAGGCGGCGACCACGCGATAGTGCTCCTTGAGCGGCTCCAGCAGCCGCGCGTGAATCCCCCAGCCGCTGCGGCCCAGACCCGCAATCCCCACGCGTATCGGTGTACCCTTTTCAGCCATAGCCCCTCCATGATTTGTTGGCAGCATCACCTCGCTGCGAATCTGCGGGCATTCTAGCACCGAAAACGCTACGTGGCAATTGGCGAGCGAATCATGTCGGGCCGAATGTGAACGTGTGCAATCCCGTTTGACACGGCGCGCAAGGCGGGTATAATGCAGGGCAACGCCATTCGCGGAAGGGGGACATGGCATGAACCGCATGGAGCTACGGAAAAGACTAGCGGGCACTCTGTTCTTGAGTGCGATGCTGGACCTGACCGATGCCGAGTATTGCGTGGCGCGGGGCGAGGGCGCGGGGATGGTGCAACTGGGCACCATGATCGTCGCGCCGGAGACGGACGAGTATGCCCCCTATCGGCAGCGCTGGTCGCGGACATTCCTCCCCACAGATCGCGCGGCGATGTGCGCGCAGTTGCAGGCGGAGGTGGCGGC
The DNA here is from genome assembly GCA_019873665.1 of Chloroflexota bacterium. Classification (GTDB taxonomy): domain Bacteria; phylum Chloroflexota; class Anaerolineae; order JAAYEA01; family JAAYEA01; genus JAIOAV01. The sequence goes on along the minus strand of JAIOAV010000155.1, from coordinate 3,105 downwards.
GGTGCGCGTGGCGCTGGGGGATACCCTCTGCTGCCTGAGCCTCGCCGGCTTTGCCAGCGAAGATGTGGTCGCGGCCGCCGAGTCTTTCTGGCGGGCGGGAGGCGATTTCGTCGAGCTGAACGTGCATGGCGGCTTGCAGCCCTGGGCGAGTCAGGGCTATCTCCTCGGCATGGCGCGGCCACAATACCGCCAGCGGCTGATGGCGTGGGCGCAGGCGCTGGCCGCGCTGGAGATCCCGCTGGTGATCAAGTTCAACACTCGTCTCGACGTTGACTTGGCGCGGGTGTTGCACGACCTGCGGCACGTGCCGGTGTGGGGCTATCACTTTAACGTGCGGGACCCGCAGATCAGACTGCCCAGGTACGAGTTCGTGTCGCGCATCCGGCCGCTGGTGCAAGGCCCGCTCCTCTGTTCTGGCTATGCCTGGACGGCAGAGGCGGCGCAGCGGCTGTTTGCGGCGGGCGCGGATAGTGTCGGCGTCGCCGAGCCGGTGATGAACGACCGGCACTTTATCCTCAAGTTACGGCAAGAGCTCGGTTCGTGAATGGATGGCAACCCAAACTACCTAATGGAGGTCAGGAAGATGGCGCAAGAGAAAGAACCGCTGTACTTTTGCACGGATCAGCCGGGGCTCATCTTTGAGAACAACCCGGTCGGGCGGCTCAAAAAGGAGCTCTGGGAGGCGAGTGACGAGCAGATTGACGCCATTCTCGCCGAATATGGCATGCCCTCGCCGTGTGAATGGACCAAGCCGGGGTCCTATATCCAGACGACCGTGCGGCACGAGCTGGTGGAGAACCGGCGCAAGAATGACATCGTGCTGATCCCCGTCGGCAGCACCGAATGCCACGGGATGCACACCGTCAGCGCCATGGACACGCTATTCGTCAGCCAGATCGCCGAAGGCGTGCGGCGTTACACGGCCAAACGCGGCGCGCCGGTGAACATCGCGCTGCCACCGCTGATGTACGGCTGCCACCCGTATCATCACGTGGGCATGGCGGGCACGGTGATCATTCAGGAAGAGAACGCCAAGCATTTCCTGATGGATGTCATGCTGGGCCTGTGGAACGACGGTTTTCGCAAGCAGATCTTTCTCAACAACCACGGCCAGCTCTGGGTGCTGGAATCCACCATCCAGGACTTTCAGAAACGTTACCAGCTCCCCGGCTATTATCGCGTCATAGACTGGCATCGCGCCGTGCGCGAGTTCTTCCGCACCAAGGAGTTCGGCGGCGACTATGAGACGACCTTCGTCCACGCCGACGAGTCCGAGACCTCGCTGGGGCTCTATCTCTTTCCGGAGATGGTGGACATGAGCGCCGCGGTGGATACCGAGTCCAAGTCGTATCTGCCGGCTGGCCACATGGACACTTCGGTGGACGCGTATGGCCGGCCCAGCCGCTGGTCCGAGTGCGAGGGGCACATCGCCATCGAGCTGGCCGCGACGCCCGAGGGCGTCGTGGGCAGGCCGACGCTGGGCGACCCGGCCAAGGCGAAACGCCCGCTGGCGGCCATCCTGCGCTACCTGACGCTCCTGAACGACGACATCCTCACCGCCTTCCCGCCGGGCACTGTGCCGCCTACCGAAGAGGTAACGCTCCGCTCCGCCGCGGAGATGGAGCCGTATCTGCGCGAGCCGATGAGCCCCGGCTGGAAGAGCGTGTATGGCCTGCCGCGCATCGGCCAATAGCCGCGCGCGCATTGCTCTCTAATTCGGGGAACACAAAAGGAGGGGCAAGCTACTTGCCCCTCCTTTTTGCATGCGGCGCTAGCCGAGGAGAAAGGCGATGACGTAGGGCACCAGGGCGAGCAATCCCAGCAGCGGATGGCCGCGCCGTGTGGCGTTCCGGCTATCCCAGCTAAAGAGATACACCGCCAGCAGAAAGGCGAGCACCCCGCTCGACGCCAGAACGAGCAGCGATAGGCCAGGGTTGAGCACCGTCTCCCGGCCAAAGGCCAGCCCTTCGAATGCCTGCATGGCGTGTGTGGGGGGCAGCAGCGCGGCAAAACGCGTTACCGCGGCGGGCAACATGCTGAGCGGCATCATCAGGCCGCTGAGGAGCATGGAGGGCAAAAAGATCGCCTGTGAAAGGAACACGGTGGCCCGCTCCTCCCTGGCCGCGACGCCGATCAGCGCCCCGATCGCGCCAAAGACCAGGGTGCTTACCAGCGTCACCAGGATGAAAGCGCCCCAGTTGCTGGGTGGCTCGCCCCCGAAAAAGAGCGGCGCGGTGAGCGCAATGATGGTCGAGACGATGAGGGCGTGAAACACCGTCGTCAGCATCGGCGTCGCCAGGATCGCCAGTGCCGGGACGCCGTTGATCTTGAAGCTGCGGTAGATGCCCGCCTCGCGCGATTCGACCAGCGGCCCCGGCAGGCCCAGCAGGTTGCTGGCCATGACCGCCATGATGACCATCGCCGGGATGATCACCCCGACAAAGAGGGGGTTGATCTGCGTCATCACCAGCCCTATCATGGCATAGAATCCCAGCGGAAAGAGGTAATTCATGAGGAGCAACGTGGGGTTGCGCAGCCCGCTCTTGAACTCGAAGGCAAAGTGGTTGGCGAAAGCGCTCATCGCGCACCTCCCGCATTGGTGATCTCCAGGAAACGCTCTTCGAGAGAGGGGCGCTCCACGCGCAGGTCAATCAACTTGTCTCCCTGCGTCTTGACATAATCTAGTAATGCCGCGACGGTCGGGCCGGGATCGGCGCTATAGAAGATGGCATAGTCGTCCTTGACGAGCCGCTGGTGCACCGCCGGGAAGGATTGGTCGCTGGTGTTCAGTACCGACTGCTCGGTGGCAACCGACACTTTGGTCAGGCCGGAGCCGGTGGCGGTCAGCTCGCGCGGCGTGCCGGAGGCGACGATCCGCCCACGGAGCAGGATGGCGACCCGGTCTGCCATCTTTTCCGCCTCGGCCATGTCGTGTGTGGCCAGCAGGATCGCCGTGCCTCCGTCGCGCATCTCGGCCATCAGCTCGTGCAGCACGCTCCGCGAGCCGACATCCAGCCCGGCAGTCGGCTCATCCAGGATCAGGATCGGCGGTTGGTGCGCCATCGCCAGCGCCAGCGCCAGTCGTCGCTGTTGGCCGGAGGAAAG
>JAIOAV010000154.1 GCA_019873665.1 Chloroflexota bacterium | reverse complement strand
GATAGCCTCGCCGGACAGGTGGTGCGCACCGGCAAGCCGATCCGCATCGAGAATGTGACGACCGACCAGGGGATCAAGATCAAGACCGGCTATCTGGTCAAATCGCTGCTGAATGTGCCGCTCAAGGCGGGCAAGCGCGTCATTGGCGTGTTGTGCGTGGATAATCAGGTCAGCAGCCGAGCCTTTGGCGAGAATGACGAGAAACTGCTCGCGGCGCTGGCGGACTATGCGGCGATCTCTATCGTGAACGCACAGCTTTTCCAGGAGTTGCGTCGCTCTCGCGACGAGATCCAAAAGTGGAATCAGGAGCTGGAAAAACGTGTCGCCGAGCGGACGGAAGAGCTGCAGCGGACGCAAACCCAACTGCTCCGCGCCGAACGGCTGGCGTCGGTGGGGCAATTGGCTGCCGGAGTGGCGCACGAGATCAATAACCCTCTGGGCATTATCCTCGGCTTCAGTCAGGGCATGCTGGAGCAGATGCCACCGGATGATGCGTTCGTCGAGCCGTTGCGCATCGTCGAGCGAGAGGCGCTGCGCTGCAAACGCATCATCCAGAACCTGCTGGATTTCTCGCGGCACTCGCGCCCTTCCATGGCCCTCATACGCCTGACGTCGGTGCTCGATACCACGCTCGAGGCATTGGGCCCCCAGATCGCCCTGCAGCGTGTGGATGTCGTGCGCGCGTACGACGCCAACGCCTCCGAGATCTGGGCCGACGCCCATCAGTTGCAGCAGGTTTTCACCAACATCATCCTAAACGCGATACAGGCGATGCCGGAGGGTGGCCGCCTGACCGTCAGCGTGGCTGCCAAGAGCGGCGAGATGGCGGTCTCTTTTCGGGATACGGGCATTGGCATCCCGGAAGAGAACCTTGGGCAGATCTTTGACCCCTTCTTTACCACGAAAGAGATTGGAGAGGGCACTGGCCTGGGCCTGTCGGTGAGCTTCTTTATCATCAAGCAACACCAAGGGACGATAGATGTGGAAAGCGAGGTGGGCAAAGGGAGTTGCTTTACGATTCGCCTCCCGCTGCGGCCATCACCGGTGGAGGCCAATGGAGTGGGGGCTGCCCCCGCGGTGGGAAAGGCCGGCGCATGACCGACGGCGCGTCTCGTTTCTTCACCATCGCGCAGATCACTCGTTACCTCAAAGCGCTGCTCGAATCTGATTTCCTCTTGCAGGACCTCTGGCTTGTGGGCGAGGTCTCCAACTATGTTCGCTCCGCTGCCGGCCACGTGTACTTTACCCTGAAGGATGAGGAGGCGCAGATTCGTTGTGTGCTGTGGCGCTCCTACGTAACCCGCCAGATGTACCTGCCGCGTCAGGGTGAGGCGATCGTGGCGCACGGGTATGTGTCGCTGTACGAGGTGGGGGGAAACTATCAGTTCTACGTGGATGAGATACAGCCGGCGGGGGCAGGCCAACTGCACATGCAGTTCGAGCTGCTCAAGCAGCGGCTGCAAGAGGAGGGGCTTTTTGCCGCCGGGCGCAAGCGCCCCCTCCCGCCCTTTCCACGCTGCATCGGCGTGGCCACCTCGCCAACCGGTGCGGTGTGGCGCGACATCTGCAACGTTTTGCGGCGGCGATACCCTCTGGTGCAGGTCATTCTCGCGCCGTGTGCGGTGCAGGGCGTGGAGGCGCCGGAGCAGATTGCGGCGGCGCTGGACGCGCTGAATGCCCTGCCGGAGGTGGAGATAATCATCGTGGCGCGCGGCGGCGGCTCGCTGGAAGAGCTGCAGGCCTTTAACGACGAACGGGTCGCCCGCGCCATCTACCGCTCGCGCGCGCCGGTGATCTCCGGCGTCGGCCACGAGACCGACTTTACCATCGCCGATTTCGCGGCAGACGTGCGCGCACCCACTCCCTCGGCGGCGGCAGAGCTGGCGGTGGCCGACCAGACGGAGCTGCGTGCGCGCCTGCGGCAGAGCCAGGAGCGGTTGGCTTCATATATCGAGGAGCGGCTGGCGCAACGTCGCCGCGCTCTGGCCTACACCGCACAGCGCTTGCAGGCCTGTTCGCCGCGGCGCGTGCTGGCACAACATCGCCAGCAGGTGGATGACAAACGCCAGCGCGCCATCGCCAGCCTGATGCATTGCATCGCCTTGCGCCGCCAGCAGCTACGCGGTGATCTGGCGCATTTGCAGAGCCTGAGTCCATCACGGACATTGGAGCGTGGCTATGCCATCGTGCGCCGGCGTGTGGATGGGCAAATCGTGCGTGGCGTCGCGCAAGTGCAGCCGAGGGACAGGGTGGATGTGCAACTGCGCGACGGCGCCTTTGCGGCTGCGGTGGAAGAGATCACCAAGAGGGATTGAGATGTCTGAACAGCCATTGACCTTTGAGGCGGCCTTTGCCGAGCTGGAAGAGACGGTGCGCCGCCTGGAAGAGGGCGGACTGGACCTGGAGACCTCGGTGGAGCTGTTCGCCAAAGGGATGAAACTGGCGCGCTTCTGCGAGGAGGAGCTGGATCGGGCGGAGCTACGCGTGCAGCAACTCCTCAGCGATGCCACAGGCCACACCACGCTGGCCCCCTTTGAGGGAGAGCGGGACGGGCGCTAGGGCCGTTCATGGCACGCGCACGCGTTGCCCTTCTTTCAGCCCGCTCACGATCTCGGTTTCCTGGCGGTTAGAAAGGCCGGTAACCACTTCGGTCTGGATGATCCTTCGTCCCTCTACGACCTCGACCACCTTGCGAGAGCCAACCGACTGGATGGCGCGATTGGGCACGAGTAGCACGTCCGAGCGCTCCAGTGTGATGATAGTCAGGCTGGCGCCCATCCCCGGGCGCAAGGGCAGCTCCCCGTCGTCAAAAGCGATGGTGGTCTCATAGACGGTCGCGCCGCGCTGCGGCGTCGCGGCGGGGTTGATGTGGCCGATAACGCCGGTTAGCGGCTTATCCGGGAAGGCGTCCAATATGATCTCCACGCGCTGCCCCACCATCACCTGTCCGATGTCGATCTCGTCAATCCAGGCGATGATCTCCAACTGCGTCGTGTCTCCCAATAGGATCAACTGGCTGCCGGCGGAGGCGAACTCGTTCTGGCGGATGCTAACCTCCAGCACGGTGCCGGCAAAGGGCGCGCGCACGAGCGTCTGCGCTATCTGCTCGCGCGCGGCCTCCAGCGACAGCGCCGCCAGGTCGCGCTGCCTTTGCTGCAAGCTGATCTCGCTGGACGTGGCCCCGGAAAGCGTGCGATCGAACTCGGCTTTGGCGATCTCGTAGGAGACCTTGGCGCCCTCCAGCGCGATCGCCTCGTCGCTGGTGGCGGCATCCTCCTCGTCAGCGATCTCGTCATACGCCTTTTGCGCCGCCTGCAAAACAACCGTTGCCTGGCGCAGCCGCGCCTTGGCGATCTCGATGGCAGCGTCGCTGGCGGCAGACTTGAGACGGATGAGGGAGAGATCCTGAATCTCCAGGTTCAGCTCGGCCTGGCGCAGCGCGCGCTCCAGCGCGGGCGATGATAGCTCCAGCAGCACGTCGCCCGCTGCCACCTGGCTGCCGGGTCGCACCGGCACTTGCGCGACGACGCCGCTGACATGTGGGGCGATTCGCGCCTGTCGCGTCGGCTGTAGCTGTCCTGTCGTCTCGATGATGGCGCTGATTGTGCCGCGCCGCACCAGTGCTATCTGGCCAGCCGGAGCCGGCCGGAAGAAGCGGTAGGCAAGCCATGCTGCCAGCGCCACCAGCAGCAAGATGATCACGACTCTTCTCATCTTTCGTCTGTTCACGGTCTCCCCGCAATCCGGCTCTCTGCCGCGAATGCCTGCCAAGAATAGGCGTCGGTCGTGACGCCCCTCATCTCATCCACCTTGATCGCCGCACCGCGCGCATCCATGAGCGTCAGCTTCTCAATGCGATATGGCCCGTCCATCTCGTGGCGGCGGATCCATTCGCTCGCAAAGGCAAGCGTGATGCGCTGCTCGCCCGGGACCAATGCCACCGGCGTCGTCGTGCGCGCGATCTCGGCGCCTGCCGCATCCACCAGCCGCGCGGCGAGGAGGTACGCGCCAGCCCGCTGCGTGCGCACCGGCACCTCGACCCGCAGCGCCTCATATTGGCCGTCGCCATCCGCGTCCATCGCTTCTGCCGACGGCTCACCGGCAAAGGATGCGGTCTCCGGCGAGATCACCAACACCCCCTCATCGCCCCGGTCAAAGGCGCACCCGTCATGTGTCCCATGGGCGATCACGAAGACGGGATAATAACCGCCATCCCCGATCGGCATCCACCAGTTGGCATAGTGGCCGTCATTGGCGGCGCCATCGGCGTGCTGCCCGTCATCATGGAGCGGAATAGTGATGGGCGCGTTGCGCGCGGGGTAGATCTCAGCGCTCACCTGCGCGGCGGCGACGCCTCGCGTCCCATCGCGTAGCGTTGCCTGTATCAGCACCGGCGCGCCGAGCTGCCCCTCGGCACTCGGTGTTGCCTCTAGCCGCAGCGGCGAGTCGAGCACGGCGTACATCGCATATCCACACGCTTCGGCGAGCGAATCGTCCGCCGCCAGGTGCAGCAGCCACGTGCCGGGCATGGTATCGGT
>JAIOAV010000153.1 GCA_019873665.1 Chloroflexota bacterium | reverse complement strand
GACGGCCACCCCAGAGCCCGCCAAGTACAAAGAGGCTCCCGCGCTTGCCGAGCTGGTCAAGGCCGGCAAGCTCCCGCCCGTGGATCAGCGCCTCCCGCTCGACCCGCTGGTGGTAGAGGGCGTCGAGGGCATCGGCACCTACGGAGGAGTCTGGCGTGTGGCCCACATCGGCGCCAACGACCGCTGGGACAACTCCTACTACATGATCGAGCGCATCGCCAAATTCAGCCAGGATTTTACCAAGATCGTTCCCAATACCATGAAGAGCTGGGAGTGGTCGGCGGATGCCAAGACAATCACCTTTCACATGCGCAAGGGCATGAAGTGGTCGGACGGCACGCCCTTCACGGCTGATGATGTCGCCTTCTGGTGGAACGATGTCGTGATGAACGATGAGCTCTCCCCCACCAAGCCATCGCGCTTCAAGATCGCTGGCCAGCTCGCCACCTTCGAGAAGGTGGATGACTATACCGTCAGGTTCATCTTCGCCAAGCCGTATGGTGCGTTCGAGGAGTTCCTATCCCAGCAGACACCCTGGGTGCCTTCAGCATACATGAAAAAGTTCCACGTCAAGTACGCTGACAAGGCTTCGCTCGACGCCGCCATGAAGCAAGAGGGCGTGGACACATGGACCGCGCTCTGGTTGGCCAAGATGCTCGATTTCAATAACCCCGGCACGCCGGTGATCATGGCATGGTACTGCACGAACAAGCTGGATGCACCGGTGCAGATCTACGAACGCAACCCGTACTACTGGAAGGTGGACACCGCGGGTAACCAGCTCCCTTACATCGATCGGCAGGAGCGCACGCTGGTGCCGGATGCGCAGGCAATCCTGCTGAAGGCGCTGGCCGGGGAGTTGGACTATCACGCCCGCAACATCGCTGGTGTCGCCAACCGTCCTGTTCTGATGGACAACCGCGAAAAGGGCGGGTATCGCATCCTGCCGACGCTGAGCCCGGGCACTACATGGGGCACTATCTTCTTCAACTACTCCCACAAGGATCCTGTGCTGAAAGAGCTGTTCAAGAATCTGGATTTCCGCATCGCGCTCTCCCTCGCTATCGACCGCGTGGAGATCAACGAAGTCATGGACAAGGGCACGGGCACGCCGAGCCAGCTCACCTGCGGTATGCGCAGCCCCTGGTGGAAGGAGGAGTTCAGGGACGCGTACGCCAAGCGCGATCTGGCGACCGCCAACAAGCTGCTGGATGGGCTGGGGCTTGACAAGCGGGATGCGGAAGGTTACCGCCTGCGCCCCGATGGCAAGCGGCTCTCTTTCGTGGATAGCGTCTTTACCGCCGGCGGCGATGCGGTGCCGATGAACCGCGCGGAGCTGGTCAAGAAGCACCTGAAAGAGATCGGCGTCGAGTTGATCCCCAAGTCGGTGGATCGCACGCTGTGGGTGCCGCATGTCCATGGCCTTGAGCACGACGTGGCGGACTATGCGGCTAACCTGGGATTCAGCGGCAACCCGCCCATCATCCGCGAGACATTCATGAACATGGAAGGCAACCAGCATATGGCCACCCAGTGGGGTCTCTACGCCGAGTCGGGTGGGACCAAAGGCGAGGAGCCGCCTGCGGAAGTGAAGCAGCTGTGGGCCCTCTATGATCAGACCATGGCCGAGCCCTCCGGCGCCAAGCGTAACGAGTACCAGATCGAAGCATTGGCTCTGTGGGCCAAGAACATCTGGGCTATCGGTTTCACGCAGGAGCCAGAACTGGGCCGCTATACGCTCGCCAAGAACAACTTCCGTGGCGTGCCGGAAGACAAACCGTTTGATGTCGAGACGCTGCACACCTCGACATTCTACTTCAAAAAGTAGGCCGAACTAGCGCGTCGCCAGCGGAGCTGCCGTTGGCAATCGTAGAGACCCGAGTCTCGTACGATGCACAGGGGATAGAGGCGTCAATGGAGCCGCCTCTATCCCCTTATTCTCAAGAGGGGAGAGATTAAACCCGATGCTGAGGTTCATCCTGCGGCGTGTGCTGTATATGATCATAACGCTCTTTGTCGTCTCGATCATCTCCTTCATTGTGATCCAGTTGCCGCCTGGCGACTTTCTCACCTCATACGTGTCCCAGCTCATCGCGCAAGGTGTCGTTGTGGAGCAGCACGAGATCGATGCGCTGCGCGCGCAGTATGGACTGGGCCTGCCTGTGTATCAGCAATACATCAGGTGGATGAACGGCATCTTCCACGGCAATCTGGGCCGTTCGCTGGAATGGAACCGTCCCGTCGCTACGCTGATCAAGGATCGCCTGCCTTGGAGTTTCACCATCTCGCTGGTGTCGTTTCTGTTTGTCTGGGCCATCGGTCTGCCCATCGGCATCTATTCGGCCACACACCAGTACTCACTTCTGGACTACTTTGCGACCTTTTTGGGCTTTATCGGGCTGGCTGTGCCCGACTTTATGATCGCTTTGGTAGCGCTCTGGATCTACTTTAATAGAACTGGCGGCGTCATAGTCGGCCTCTTTTCGCCGGATTATATCAGCGCGCCCTGGAGTTTTGCCAAGTTCGTTGACCTGCTCAAGCATCTGTGGATCCCCGCGCTGATCATCGGCACCGGTGGCACCGCCGGGCTGATCCGCACCATGCGCGCCAATCTCCTGGACGAGATCCGGAAGCCATATGTGATGACAGCGCGAGCCAAGGGGATCACAGAGACCCGTCTGCTGGTCAAGTATCCGCTGCGCGTGGCGATGATCCCCGCCGTCTCCACGATCGGCTGGGTGTTGCCTGGACTCTTTGCCGGCGAGTTGATCGTTTCCTTTGTCATGGGCATCCCCACGCTGGCACCGCTCTTTCTCAGCTCGCTCCTGAGCCAGGACATGTTCATGGCAGGAAGCGTGGTGCTGATCCTGAGCACACTCACGGTGATCGGCTCGCTGATCTCCGATATCCTGTTGGTAGTCGTAGATCCACGTATCAAGGAGGCCGTATAATCCATGGGCGAGGTTGCTTCGTCTGATAATGATCTGGGAGCGGTCGGGATCACGCCGGATATCGGTGCGAAGGATGAAAAGATCTTTGTCGCGTCCCAGTGGCAATTGATGTGGTGGCGATTCCGCAGGCACAAGATCGCGCTCTTCTCGGTCGGCGTGCTGGCCATCCTCTACATCCTCGTTATCGGCGCTGACTTTTTCGCGCCGTACGATCCACGGTTAATGGATCAGCGCTACATCTTCGCGCCCCCACAGCCAGTGCGCTTTGTGGATACGCAGGGCGGTTTCCACCTGCGGCCCTTCACCTATGCCTACAAGAAACAGATGGATCCGGACACGCTGCGCGTCACCTACCTGGTGGATCGCGAGAACCGTCGCCAGATCCAGTTCTTTGTGCATGGCGTCCCGTACAAGATCGGGCCGATCAGCTCGGACATCCACCTGTTCGGCGTGGACGAGGGCGCGACCATCTTCTTGCTGGGCACAGATGCGCAGGGGCGCTGCACCTTTTCGCGCATCTTGCATGGCGGGCGCGTATCGCTCTCGATCGGGCTGGTGGGCATCGCCGTTTCCTTCTTCCTTGGCTTGCTCTTCGGGGGGCTATCAGGTTACTATGGCGGGATGTTCGACGTCATCGTGCAGCGCATCATCGAATTCCTGCGCTCGGTGCCCACATTGCCGCTCTGGATGGCGCTCAGCGCAGCGCTCCCGCCCCGCTGGCCGGTTACACGCGTGTACTTTGGCATCGTGATCATCCTGTCGCTGATCGGCTGGACGGGGCTGGCGCGCGTGGTGCGTGGCAAGTTCATGTCGCTGCGCGAGGAAGATTTCATCATGGCGGCTCGGCTGATCGGCGCAAGCGAATTGCGCATCGTCTTCCGGCATATGGTGCCCTCCTTTGCCAGCCATCTCATTGCCTCCCTGACCATGTCCATCCCCGGCATGATACTGGGTGAGACGACGCTGTCGTTCATCGGCCTCGGCCTTCAGGCACCGGCGATTAGCTGGGGCGTCCTGCTCAAGGGCGCACAGTCCATCCAAGTACTCTCGGAGGCGCCATGGCTGCTCTGGCCGACCCTCCCTGTTGTGATCACTGTGCTGGCGTTCAACTTTCTGGGCGACGGGCTGCGCGACGCTGCCGACCCGTATTCGCGGTAGTGGCATGCGCCACCCGCGCTCCGCGACGAGCACACCGAGGCCCCAGGCCACCCCTGGGGCCTTCTCTATTCGCGTTCGAGACCGCCATTGCTCCTGCAGTGGCCGCACAGAGACACTCGTGTCGCCCTGTTGCCGACTGAATGGTTGTTGCTAACAGTGACAGGGATATTTGACGGAAAGCGCAAGACGTGGTATACTTCTTCTGATTATTCTACACGCTGCCGGCGGGGATAGGCGGCAACCTCTAGCACACCTCTGGTCCGCAGCATCTCGTGTTCAGCAGGAAAGGAGGTGCAAGGAAGCAAACAGCATCTCGGCTCGAACCGTGTTCCGCTTTACAAACACTTCCCAGGAGGAAACTGTCATGGCTGACAAGAAGTTGACCCGCCGTTCATTTCTGCGCGCCTCGGCGCTCTCCGCGCTAGGCGCGGTGGTTGCAGCGTGTGCCCAGCCTACGCCGCA
>JAIOAV010000152.1 GCA_019873665.1 Chloroflexota bacterium | reverse complement strand
TGGCTACACCGGTTCGCAGGATGTGGGGATCAGCTCATGGTATCCCGACCAGAACTATGACGGGGGGATCAACGATGTGATGGCAGTACGCGCCAGCGACCAGCTCGCCGGGCTGATCCGCTTTGACCTCGGCATGGTGCCGCAACAGGCGACGATCACGCGCGCGACGCTCAGCCTCTACGCGGCGCGGTGGCATGAGCCGGCTCCCCCGCCGGGGCGCACGCTGACTGTGAGCGTCTATGAGGTGTACCGTACCTGGGTGGCGAGCCAGGCCACATGGAAGCTGGCGCAGGCCGGCGTGCCATGGGGGCAGGCGGGGTGCAACGACACCAGCACCGACCGTGCGGCGCAGGCCGCCAGCACCGTGCTGATGTCAGCCGTGGGGCAGTGGTACGATATTGATATCACGGCGCTGGTGCAAAAGTGGGTCAACAACCCCGCGACCAACCACGGCCTCGTGCTCAAGGGGACAGGATCGGGCATCGGCGTGGAGCTGGTGACGATGGAGCATGGCGCGACCCAACTGCACCCCAAGCTCACCATCCAGTGCGAGCTGGCAGCCACACCCACCGCTACCCGGACGCCGACGCCAACGCGCACGCCCACCCGCACGCTGTCGCCCACCCCGTCAGCGGAGGTCTATCTGCCGCTGCTGCTCAAGGTGCGCTGACAGGATCACCGCCGGCACGACAGGCGCGCCTGTGAAAAGACCCCAGGGGCCTGCAAGCTCCTGGGGTCTCGTCTCTACCCGTAGATCACGTACTGGTACAGAAAGCGGGTGAGAGCGTTGTAGAACCGCTCGATCGTCTCGGCCTTGCGCCAGCCGTGCCCCTCTCCCTCGTACACGTGATACTCGTGCGGCACGCCACGCCGCTGCAAGGAGGCGACGATCTCATCTGATTGCGCGCGCGGCACGACGCGATCAATATCCCCCTGAAAGATCGCCACCGGGTCCACGATCCGATCGGCGTGGTAGATGGCGGACCGCTCGCGGTAGAGCGCCGCCGCGTCCGGCAGCGGGCCGATTAGCGAATCGAGGTAACGCTCCTCGAACTTGTGGGTATCCGCTGCCAGCGTAAAGAGGTTGCTGATGCCATACATGCAAACCCCCGCCTTGAACACGCCAGGGTGGCGCATCAGCGTCACTAGCACGGTAAAGCCGCCAGCGCTGCCGCCCATCACCACCAACCGCTCCGGATCCGCCAGCCCCGCCTCCACCAGATGCCGCGCTCCGTCCACCGTATCCTCCACATCGTAGACGCCCCACATGCCGCGCAGGCGGCGCAGGTATGCCTTGCCATAGCCGCTGCTGCCGCGATAGTTCACCACCAGCACCGCATAGCCGCGCGTGGTGAGAAAGGCAACTGCCGCGTTATACCCGGCGGATGCCTGCCCGGTGGGGCCGCCATGCACGAGGACGATGAGTGGCGACTTGCCGGGGCTGGCATAGCTCGGATGGTGCGGCGGATAGTAGAACCCGTACACGGTGTCGCCATCCGCGGCGCGCCATTGCACCGGGCGCGGCTCGCTATAATATGCGGCAGGCACGCGCTCCGCCATGCTATAGGCGTGCACGTGCTCCGTGTGGGGCGCGCCGAGGGCGATGCTGACCACGCGCGGCGGGATGCCAGCCGCAGACGCGATCATGGCGAGGCGGTTAGCGTGCGGGGCCAGCGTCGGCTGCATCAGAGATGCGTAGCCCGATAGCGCCGAGGTTACCGGGGCCGCATCGCCCCCCTCGATAGAGACCGACCAGAGCTGGGTCACGCCCTCATGAGAGCGCAGGTAATAGACGCGGCGTCCATCGGGGTGAATGACATAGGAACGGATGCCATGCGTCCAGTTGAGCCGCCCGATGTCGGCGCAGTCATCGGTGAGCGGACGGTGCTCGCCGGTGGCAAGGTTGTAGCGATAGAGATTCACCCAGCCGCTCCGGTCGCAGAGATAGAGCAGATAGGCGCCATCCGGCATGAACTGCGGATCGGCGAACGCCACGTCGTCGCCCTGCCCGATGACATCGCGACGGATCAGATGCGGCAGCACGTCGCACTGCTCGTTGATCGCGCCCAGCACGAGCCGCGTGCTATCCCACGGCATGGCCGGGTGATCCCATTCGATCCAGGCGAGCTGGCGGCTGGTGGGATGCCACGCGGGCTGTAGGTAAAAGTCGGCGCCATACGCCAGCTTTTGCGGCCAATGAGTCCCCGCTGCATCCACAATCGCCAGGCCGTCGGTGCGGCTCTCCTGGTGCGCATAGACCACCCACTGGCCGTCGGGCGACGGAGTGGGGGATGCCGCCGCGCCAAAGGGAGGCGTGATCGGCCGGGGTGCGCCGGGGCCGAGTGGCGCGCGAAAGAGGCGGCCCGCCTCTTTCTCGGCGTAATAAACGTGGCCGCGCGCCACAGCAAAATCGCCGCCGCCATAGCCAACCATGGCGCGCACGTTGTGCGCCTCGGTGAGCTCGCGAGGAGCATCATCCCCTGTCTGCGCCATCAGTACTCCCCGGTCGGAGCGACCCTCCAGCCAGACGAGGGTGCTGCTGTCGGCGTCGTACTGCACATCCTGCAGCCGCTTGCCCAGCGCCAGGCTGGCGGGCGTGATAGGGCTATCCCACAGTCCACACGGCTTGGTGATCTTGTCGGACACGGTGCACCTCCTGCATCCAGCGATCCACTTGGCTGTTCGCATTGTATGCCCAGGCGCCAGATATACCAAACCGGACGCTGCGGGTTGGACATAAACCACAAAGACGCGAAGCACACCAAGACAATAACAATGAAGACTTTGGTTTATGTTTCCCTCCGCGTCCAGCTTGACAGCGCGGGCCGATTCCGGTACACTTTGCAGGGACACCCAGGAGAGATAGCGCTTTATGAAAATCACCCGCCGACAGCTCTTCCAGCAGGTGGCACGCGCCGTGCTGCTGGCGCGACTGGCGCCTCGCGTGGCCACCTCCAACGCGGCCCCGGCGGTCGCCCCGATGCGCGCCGCCGACGGCTGGCCCGAGGTCGCCATCTGTCGGGGCACTGATGCCGACTCGGGATCTGCCCTGCTCCGCACGGCTCTGGCGGACCTCGGCGGCATCCAGCGGTTTGTGCGGCCCGGCCAGGTCGTCTGCATCAAGCCGAATGCCACGTGGGCGTATCCTCCCGGCACCGCCTCCTCCACCGACCCCGACGTGCTGCGCGCGCTGATCCTGCTCGTGCAAGAAGCGGGCGCAGCCAAGATCGTCGTCGTGGACCATTGCACCCTGGACCCCGGCGCTGCGGAATGCCTGCGCGTCAGCGGCATCGGCAAGGTGCTGGACGAATTCCCCGATGTCGTCAAGGTCTTTGGTGACCGCTTCCGCTCGCCCAAGGAGCTTTTCGTGGATGTTGAGTTCCCGCAAGGCGTGGCCTTCAAGAAGCTGGCCGTGTTCAAGGCAGCGGTGGAATCGGATGTGCGCATCAACATGGCCGTCCCCAAGAGCCATTGGGTCACCAAATTCACCCTCTGCCTCAAACACCTGATGGGCTACTACCAACTGCCCACGGCGCTGCACGCCAATCTCGATCAGGGGATCGCCGACATCGCCACCCCCTCTGCCATCTTCTCGCACCTGCACATCTTGGAGGCGATTCGCGTGCGCTACCCTGTGCCGGGACGCCAGCAAGCGGGCGGGTTGGGCAACGAGATCACCGATCCGCAGCGCGTCAAACGCCTCAACCAGATGGTGGCGGGCACCGATCCGGTGCTGATCGACGCCTACGGCATGACCGAGTATTACGGGCGGTTGCCCGCGGAGCTGCCGCACGTGCAGCGAGCGTACGAGATGGGGCTGGGCGAGATTGACGTGGCGGCTGCGCTCGCCTCTGGCCGGATGCGCATCTACCGGGCGGGCGAGCCGATCGTCGTGCCGACGCCGACTCCGACGCCGACGATCACGCTGACCCCGACAGCCACGCCCTCTCTCATCCCGACGGCGACGCAGACGCCCACGCCGACGTCATCACCGACCGGCCCCACGCTCACCTACACGCCGCCACCCACCGACACGCCGCTGCCCACGTCGACGTGCGGCCCGACTGCCGATCCGGCGCTGTCCGATAGCATGATCCTGCCATCCGACGCGCAACCTGCGTCGGGCACGGCCAAGGTGGTCATGGATGCGCGCCCCGTGCTGAGCCGCGCGCTGATCCCCGCTGCCGCCATCGTCGCCAGCATCGGCGCGGTGCTGCGTCGTGTGTTCGGGCAGACACAGGACAGAAGGTCGTGATGAGCAATAACGTCTCGCGCTCCCGCCGTCCCGCCTGGCAGCGCCGCCTGCCGCTCCAACTGGCGCGCAAAGCAGTGCAACTGGCCTTTCTGGCGCTCTTTCTCTACCCCCTGCTGCCGGTGATCGTCAACCGCCTCACCTACCAGCCAATGCCCACCTGGACCTCGTGGCTGCTGCCGTGGGATCCGCTCTTGCTGGCAGGGCATCTGCTGCGGCGGCACTGGACAGGCCTGGTGATCGGCGCACCGCTGCTGCTCCTGACTACCACCTGGGTATTCGGCCGCTTCTTCTGCGGCTGGATCTGTCCTCTCGGCACGATGTTGGACCTGATCCACCCGCTGGCGTTCTGGCAGTGGCGGCAGAAGTGGTCGCGACCACAGTGTGG
>JAIOAV010000151.1 GCA_019873665.1 Chloroflexota bacterium | reverse complement strand
AGCGTCGGAGACGAGATAATCCCGGCGCAGTTTGTGCCAGCAATCGAGCAGAGCGTGCGCGAATCTATGGAGAGCGGCTTTTGGGCAGGCTATCCGATGGTGGGAGTCAAAGTCCGATTGGTAGGGGGCTCTTTCAACCCAGACGAGTCCACGGAGGTAGGATACCGGATCGCAGCCTCGACGGCGTTTCGCCAGGCGGTAGAACAAGCCGGTCCGATCCTGCTGGAGCCGGTGATGAGGACTGAGGTGGTGATCCCGGAGGAGTTCACCGGCGATGTGATTGGCGATCTGAATGCGCGCCGCGCCGAGATCACGGGGATTACCCCGCGTGGCGACCTGCAAGCGATCAACTGCCTGGTGCCTCTAGCTGAGATGTTCGGTTACGTCACAGCGATTCGATCCTTCACCCAAGGGCGCGGCACGTTCACAATGGAGTTCTCCCATTACGCGGAACTCCCACCGGAGATTATGGAACGGATGTTGGGCAGCGCCACATATGGGCAGTAGTGTGGCGTGACCAACGGGGCGCGATTTGCATATCGGCTGATTTTGGATATAATGATGCGGTTTTTGCTCTTCAATGAAGCAATAATCTCCCTTGATGGGATTAAGGTGAAAGGAGATCTAAGATGGCCAAAGAGAAATTTGTGCGGGACAAGCCGCACGTGAACGTTGGCACGATTGGGCATGTGGACCATGGGAAGACGACGTTGACGGCGGCGATCACCAAGGTGTTGGCGATGCAGGGCACCGCCCAGTTTCTCGCCTTTGACCAGATTGACAATGCGCCGGAAGAGCGGACGCGTGGGGTGACGATCTCCATTTCGCATGTGGAGTATTCGTCGCCGAAGCGGCACTATGCGCATGTGGACTGCCCGGGTCATGCCGACTATATCAAGAACATGATCACGGGTGCGGCGCAGATGGATGGGGCGATTCTGGTGGTGAGCGCGCCGGATGGGCCGATGCCGCAGACGCGGGAGCACGTGTTGTTGGCGCGGCAGGTGGAAGTGCCGAGCATGGTGGTGTTCCTGAACAAAGTGGACATGATGGACGATCCGGAGCTGTTGGAGCTGGTGGAGCTGGAGGTGCGGGAGCTGCTGAGCAAGAACGGCTTCCCGGGGGACGAGACGCCGATCGTGCGTGGCAGCGCGCTGTTGGCGCTGAACTCGACCTCCACCGATCCGAACGCGCCGGAGTACAAATGCATCCACGAGTTGGTGGAGGCGATCGACAACTTTATCCCCACGCCGGTGCGGGAGATTGACAAGCCGTTCCTGATGCCGATTGAGGATGTGTTCGGCATCAAGGGGCGGGGCACGGTGGTGACGGGCCGTGTGGCGCGCGGGCAGGTGAAGGTGGGGGATGAGGTGGAGATCGTGGGGCTGCGGCCGGAGATCAAGCGGACCGTGGTGACGGGCGTGGAGATGTTCCGCAAGGTGCTGGACGCCGGGCAGGCGGGGGACAACATCGGCTGTCTGCTGCGCGGCATCACGCGCACGGAAGTGGAGCGCGGGCAGGTGTTGGCCAAGCCGGGGAGCATCAAGCCGCAGACCGAGTTCATGGCGAACGTGTACGTGTTGCGCAAGGAAGAGGGGGGACGGCACACGCCCTTCTTTGCCGGGTATCGGCCGCAGTTCTACATTCAGACGATGGATGTGACCGGGGCGGTGGAGCTGCCGCCGGGGGTGGAGATGGTGATGCCGGGGGACAACGTGCACATGAAGGTGAAGCTGATCGTGCCGGTGGCGCTGGAGACCGGCTCCCGCTTCGCCATCCGCGAAGGCGGCCGCACCGTCGGCGCCGGCGTCATTACCGAAATCCTGGACTAGCAAGTCTCAGAGTTACTGGTTTGAGGTTCTCGAGTCTGACTGATCCTTAGGGAGAACTATGAGCAAACAGCAGCGAATTAGGATTCGACTAAAAGCATACGACCACCGTGTTCTTGATCAATCGGCGCAAAAGATCGTCGAGGCGGCGGAGCGCACTGGGGCTGTGGTGGTTGGTCCTGTGCCCTTGCCGACCAAAATCGAGAGATTCACGGTGAACCGGTCCCCGTTCATTGACAAGGATTCCCGGGATCAGATGGAAATCCGCACCCACAAAAGGCTCATTGACGTGCTTGAGCCTAGCAGCAAGACGATCGAGACGCTCATGCGCCTCAACCTGCCTGCTGGGGTGGATATCGAGATCAAACTCTAGCTCTTCGCTGGACAGTGGCGAGCCAGATCAGCAAGCAGTAAAGGGGGTTTGAAGGTGCGGGGAAGGCGGGATTGGCGTTCTGCCCGTAGTCGTTAGAGGCTCCCCAGCCCTGAGCAGCCATGGCTATCAGACAAGGTTTGTTAGGCAAAAAGGTCGGCATGACCCAGATCTTTTCCGAGAAAGGGGATGTAATCCCCGTGACGCTCATTGAGGCTGGGCCTTGCTATATCACACAGATCAAGACCAAAGAGCGTGACCAGTACAACGCGATCCAGATCGGTTATGGGGATGCCAAGCGCCTGAACAAGGCAGAAAAGGGCCACCTGAAGCAGCTGCCACCTCTGCGCTACCTGCGCGAGGTGCGGACGGACGACATCAGCCATTATCAGCGCGGTCAAGAGCTCGACGTCAGCATGTTCACCGTAGGAGAGGTAGTGGACGTCGTTGGCACCTCCAAGGGCAAGGGCTTTGCAGGCGTCGTCAAGCGCCACGGCTTCCACGGTGGCCCCAAGACACATGGCCAGTCCGACCGCCTGCGCGCTCCAGGCGCTATCGGCTCGACCAGCACGCCTGGCCGTGTCCTGAAAGGATTGCGAATGGCCGGCCACATGGGCAATGAGCGTGTGACAGCCCAGAATCTAGAGGTTGTCCTGGTAGATCCCGAGCGAAACCTCTTGGCCGTCAAGGGAGCTGTGCCCGGCGCCAAAGATGGCTTGCTCTTTGTGAGCAAAGCCAGGAAACAGCAGTCTTAGGGATTCTACCCGGTTGAGGAGATGCCGTAATGCAAGTGCCTGTCTACAATATGGCCGGTGAGAAGGTCAACGAGATCGAGTTGCCCGCGGACATTTTCGAGGTTCCAGTCCACGAAGCGGTTATGCACCAAGCGGTGGTGCGCCAGATGGCAAACGCCAGGCTGGGGACGTCGAACACCAAAACGCGCGCCGAGGTCAGTGGTGGCGGTCGCAAGCCGTGGCGGCAGAAGGGTACCGGACGTGCACGCCAGGGCAGCATCCGCGCCCCGCAATGGAAGGGAGGCGGCGTGGTCTTTGGCCCGCATCCCCGCAGCTATCGGCAAAAGATGCCCAAGAAGATGCGCCAGCTCGCCCTCAAGTCTGCGCTATCGTCCAAGGCGTCTGCTGGCCAGATCGTGCTGGTGGATGCGCTCGAGATGAGCGTGCCCAAGACGAAGGAATTCGGCACGGTCCTGGGCAATCTCTCCGTCAACTCTAGCGCGCTGGTCTTGTTGCCAGCGCAGAACCCGAATGTGGAAAAATCGGCGCGCAACCTGCCGGGCGTCAAGACGCTGCGTGTCAACTGCTTGAACGTCATTGACCTATTGAACTATGACTACCTGCTCATGCCTCTGGCGGCGCTGGATGTCATTGAGAACACCTGGGGTTAGCGGGTAAAGGCGGGGAGAATTCGCATGAACATGTACCAAGTGCTCAAACGCCCTTTGACCACAGAAAAAACGGGCTACATGTCCGAGCAATTGCGGCAGTACGCTTTTGAAGTGTCGGACGATGCCAACAAGCTGCAGATCAAAGAGGCGGTGGAAAAGATATTTCACGTCAAGGTCCTGTCCGTCAACGTCATCAGCATGCACGGCAAGCCGCGCCGCTGGGGACGCCACGAGACGCACACGCCCTCGTGGAAGAAGGCTGTCGTCACCCTAGCCGAGGGCGATAGCATCTCCTTCTTTGAGGGAGTCTAAGCAGGACGACCCGCTCACGGGGTCCAGTTTTTGACGACTTGATAAGGGAGTTTATGCAATGGCCATCAAAGTGTACAAACCGACCTCTCCGGGACGGCGAGCGAGCAGCGTTTCTTCGTTTGAAGAGATCACAACGACCGTGCCCGAGCGCAGCCTGCTGACGTCGCTCAAGAAGAATGCCGGACGCAACTTTCGCGGCAAGATCACCATCCGACATCGCGGCGGAGGCTCCCGGCGCAAATACCGTGTGATTGACTTCAAGCGGGACAAAATCGGCGTGCCGGGTCGCGTTTCGTCCATCGAGTACGACCCGAACCGCACTGCGCGCATCGCGTTGGTGACCTATCCCGACGGGGAGAAACGCTATGTCATTGCGCCCCTGGGTTTGCAGGTTGGTGATCAGGTGATGGCCGGCGCAAGCGCCGAGGTGCGTCCCGGCAACGCCCTGCCGCTCGCGAATATCCCGTTGGGCACCCTCATTCACAACATCGAACTGGAGCCCGGCCGAGGAGGGCAGTTGGCGAGATCCGCCGGCACGTCAGCCCAGTTGATGGCCAAAGAGGGAAACTATGCGACGGTTCGTCTGCCGTCTGGCGAGATGCGGCTGGTCAACATGCAATGCATGGCCACCGTGGGTCAGGTTGGCAATGTGGACCACAGCAACGTCAAGCTGGGACGGGCAGGACGGAAGCGATTGATGGGCCGCCGGCCTCATGTGCGCGGTTCCGCCATGACGCCGCGGGATCACCCGCATGGCGGCGGTGAGGGCAAAGCGCCGGTGGGCATGCCCTCGCCCAAGA
>JAIOAV010000150.1 GCA_019873665.1 Chloroflexota bacterium | reverse complement strand
CCCGCGACGGTGCAGGGTGAGGGCGCACCCTCTCCCACCGGGAGAGGGTAGGGTGAGGGCCTCCCGTGTCATCAGCAAAAGGAGCTGATAGCTTCTCTTGCTCCTGCCACGCTATGCGCTATAATGCGGCATCATCCCCACAGGGAGGACCCGCCATGCAGCCGACCCGCTTTCTGGACGCCAAGACCGGCGCTCACCCCTTCACCTACACCCCGCCGGAGACGCGCCTCGACATCGTCGTGATCTCGGTGGACATGATCCCGCCGGAGCTATACCGGCGCGATAGCGCCTATGCGCCACTCCTGCGCGTGCCACACCTGCGCGCGCTGCAGCGCGACAGCGTTGCCTTCACCAACGCCTTCGCCTGCTCGCCGCTCTGCGGGCCGTCCCGCGCCGCGTATCTCACCGGCCGCTACCCGTACCTCACCGTGAACGAGGAGCGGGCGCACGACGGGCACGCCGTGGCGTTGCGCGCGGAAGACGCCATCTTCCCCGAATACCTGAAGGCGGTGGGCTACCACACACGGCATGTGGGCAAGGCGCACGTGGGCACGGCGCTCTTTCTGCGCGCTTTCGGCGAGAACGACGCGCCCTGGGATCGCTGGGCGCCGCCCATGACGGATGATGACGGCTATATGGCGCATCTGCGCCGGCTGGGGGTGCAGCCGCCGCGCTTTCGCCGCATCGTGCAGGGGCTGGCGCCGGATCGGCAGATGCCGGGCAACAGCTATGGCGGCTGGGTAGAGCAGGCGGATGGCGCGCCCTTTCCGCTGGAAGCCACCTATCCCTTCTATCTGGCGACGCGCGCCGTGGAGACGCTGCAGGCGGCGCTGGCCACCCCGACGCCGCGCCCGCCGCTCTATCTGCAGCTCGACTTTTTCGCGCCGCATCAGCCCTTCATGATCCCCGCCGACTGGCAGGCCGACCCGCGCGCCGCGCGGTTGCGCGCCGCGATCGCGCTGCCGGAGAGCTACGAGGCGGCGCGGGCGCGCGATTTCGCGCCCGCGCCGGACGAGCCGCGCATCTATGAGGTGTATCGACGCCACTGGGGGCTGTATGACGCGGAGACGATGCGCGATTACATCTGGCTCAACCTGCTGCAGGTGGAGGTGCTGGATGCGGCGCTGGGGCGCTTTCTGGAGGCGCTGCGCGCCACCGGCGTGTATGACGACGCGCTCCTCTTCTGGCTGGGCGATCACGGCGAGATGAACGGCGAGCGCGCCCTGATTGACAAGGGGGTCTATGCCCACCCGAAGGTGGCGCGCGTGCCGCTGCACGTCAAGCTGCCGGGCAACGCCCGCGCCGGATCGGAGGTGAACGCGCTGGTCTCGCTGTTGGATCTCGCCCCCACGGTGCTGGAGGTGGCGGGCGTGCGCCCCTGTGCCCGGCTGGATGGCGTCAGCCTCGCGCCGCTGCTGGCCGGGGAGCCAGCGGGCGCGCCGCGCGCGCTCCTCTTCGAGGCACACTGGCATGTCGCGCCCAACCCGTGCGTGGCGCTGATCTGGGAGCCGCAGCCCGGGCGGCTCTACATGTACGCCTATAACCTGACATCCGACGTGGACGAGCTGTACGATCTGGCGGACCCGGCCTACCGCAATGTGGCGACGTCGCCGGAGTTCGCGTCCGTCAAGATGCAGATGATCCGTGAGCTGGGGCGCGTGCTGCGCGCCGACCCGCGCTGGCGCTGCTACTGGCATCCCTTCCGCCTGGACAAGTACGCGCATTTTCGCGACGACGCGACGGACATGCAGATGTTCAGGCCGGAGTGTTAGCGATCAGCGATAGCCCTCTCCCAGCGGGGAGAGGGTGCCGACCGAAGGTCGGCGGGTGAGGGCAGCGTGCGACGGCAGCAGGCAGCGATCAGCTATCGGCTAGGTCTAGCTGCTCAATCAGGGTGTATTCGACTGGCCCAGAGAATAGATCGCCTTGTATTTGTGACAACCGCTTCTGTGCCACCTCTATCGCCTGTTCTGAGCAGTCAATTCCAATCCATTTGCGGCCACATTCCTGTGCGGCGACGAT
This sequence comes from Chloroflexota bacterium, assembly GCA_019873665.1. Taxonomy (GTDB): domain Bacteria; phylum Chloroflexota; class Anaerolineae; order JAAYEA01; family JAAYEA01; genus JAIOAV01. Next base: position 2,763 of record JAIOAV010000150.1, on the reverse strand, counting down.
CGTTGTCCCTGAGCCAGAGAAGCAGTCCAGGACGATGTCGCCCTCGCTGGACGACGCCCTGATCATGAACTTCAGCAGGTCCAGGTTCTTCTCGGTCGGATATGATGGGTATTGCGGGTCTTTGAACTCCCATATATCCTGAGCTTTCTTGCCCACCTTCTCATCAGCGAATATCTTCTTCCTGGACACGCCGGTTGCAGACCACTCGATCAGGCCCTGTTTGTCCAGCTCTTCCAGCACTTCGGGGGAGCTTCGCCAGTGACGCCCCTTCGGAGGTCTCATTCCTTTCCACTCCAAGCCGGTACTACCATTCTGTGTCTCGCCGGGGGCATGGAGAGGGACAGTTGCGTACCGTCTGCCTTGCTCGTTGACCTTCCTGAACAGCCGCTCAATGTCATGCTCGGATAGTAGCGTATCGCTGTACGCCACCTCGTTGTCGTTGCTCCTGCTAATCCAGAGCCGACTTGTCTCGTTTCAGGTATGCTACATACGAGTCCTTAATCGGGAACAGGTCGAGTTTCAGAAGGTTCTTGATGAGCAGCAGGTTGTTTCTGCTTCTAAAAGCTTCCTCAATGTCCGAGTACAAACGCTCGTCAATCTCCCTGATGCCCTCTGGAATTGTTGGGTACACTTGAAAGAGATCATCCAGGTAGCTCCGCTGGTTTGCATACTCTATGCTCAACTGCATCCAGTAGTTCACTTGGCTCCGTTCCACCTCCGTTAGGCAACAGCATCCAGTTTGGCCGTGCCCGACAGAGTGCTGATCACGCTCTTTCACTTATACTCGCCTTCCCCGCGCCGCGCAAGACAATCAGCAGTCAGCGATCAGCAAAATCGGTAGCTGATTGCTTCTTTCGTCCATTTGTCGTACGATGCTTGGCACTTTTGGCCGATGCAAATCGCGCGGCGGCGGGTATAATGATAGCGACTGAAAGGAACAAATCGCGCCGCGATTCGGTCTGGTATACGAGCCGGGCATCGCCACCCGGCGCTACTAGCGATGTCGCTGCCGGTTTCCGCGTCAATGCGGGGACTGGCCTCTCGTTTATTTCAGTGGGAGGGCGGTTGATCTTATGAGCAAGCGGACATGTCTGATCATGATGGCGCTGGCGGTGGTGGTCGCCAGCGGCTGTCAGCGCGTCGCCGCGCCCGCGGCGCAGCCGATGGATCCCCTCGCTTCCACTGCGCCGGTGGCGCGGGGCAAGATCGCGCAGGTGGTCACCATCAGCGGGCAGATCGCCGCGCGCAACGCCCGCGAGCTGGGCTTTCCCATCGCCCGGGGCCGCGTGCGCGAGGTGCTGGTGCAGCAGGGGCAGACGGTGGCCGCGGGCCAGCCGCTGATCCGCCTGGACACGGCCGAGCTGGAGCGCAAGCTGCGCGAGGCGCAGGCGGACCTGAAGGTGGCGGAGACGGCGCTGGCAGTGGCGCAGCAGACCGCCGGCGCGGCGGAGATGGCGCGGGCGCAGGCGGCGGTGGCCGAGGCGGAGTATGCCGTGGCCGAAGCCGAGTACAAGCTGGCGCTGGCCAGAGAGACCGCCGTAACCAAGCTGGAGCAGGCGGTTGAGGCGGCGCGGGCCGCGCTGCAACGCGCGCGCGACAACTATCGCGTGCAGGAGATCTCGGCGCAGACTGCCGAGATCCGCCGGCTGGAATATGACATCGCCTTCTTGCAGCGCCGGTTGCGCGACCTGCCCCCGGGCGAGGAGCGGGATGCAGCCGCAGAGGGGCTGGCAGACGCGGAGCGCAAGATGAGCAAGGCGCGGGCCGACCGCGCCAAGGCGCTGCGCGATGCCGGCGATGAGATCGCCAAGCAGGAGGCGGAGCTGACCAAGGCGGAGCAGGCGCTGGCGCGCGTCGTCGCCGGCACGGACGACCCCACCGCCGCGGCGCAGCTCGCCTACGAGCAGGCGCTGGTGCAGCGCGAGACGGCGCAAAAGGCGCTGGCCGACCTGCAGGCCGGGGTGGATACCGCCGCGCTCAAGGCGGCCAGGACGGCGCACGAGGCCGCGCTGGCCAAAGTGGAAGCTGTCGAGGCGGAGATCGAGCAGGCGACGCTGGTGGCCCCCTTTGCCGGCGTGGTGTTCGCGCTCTATGTCGCGCCGGACGACCGCATCACCTCCAGCACGACCGTGATCTACCTCGCCGATCCCTCCGACCTGCGCGTGCAGGCGCAGGCCACCGAACTGGACATCATCCGATTGCAGGAAGGACAGCGAGCGCGCGTGACGGTGGATGCCTACCCGGGGCAGACCTTCTGGGGCACGGTGTTGACGCTGCCGCCGCGCGGCGAGGCGATGGGCGGGATGAACTACTATTTGGTGCAGGTGGCGTTGGACCCGATCCCGCCTTCCACCGGGCTGGTGGTGCGCCCCGGCATGATGGCGGTGGCGCGGGTGATCACCGGCGAAAAGGAGGACGTGCTCACCGTGCCGTCAGCGGCGCTGCGCTACGAGCAGCCGGACATCACCTATGTGCTGCTGGCCAATGAGGATGGCACGACGACCCGCGTGGACATCGAGGTCGGCCTGAACGACGGCATCTACGCTGAGGTGGTGTCGGGGCTGGCGGAGGGGCAGACGGTGGTCGTGCCGCTGGTCGCCCCGAGCCAGGGCGGCTTTATGAGATGAAGCCTTCCGCGGCCACACCCTCTCCCGCTGGGTGAGGGCAGGGTGAGGGCACACCCTCTCCCATCGGGAGAGGGCAGGGTGAGGGCACACCCTCTCCCATCGGGAGAGGGCAGGGTGAGGGCGCACCCTCTCCCGC
>JAIOAV010000149.1 GCA_019873665.1 Chloroflexota bacterium | reverse complement strand
ATCGTGCAGGTGATCACGCTGGTGCTCTCGCTGATCGCCGGCATCTCGCTGGTGGTGGGCAGCATCGGCCTGATGAACATCATGCTGGTCAGCGTCTCGGAGCGGACGTACGAGATCGGGCTGCGGCGGGCGCTGGGGGCGCGGCGGTGGGACATCCTCGGCCAGTTTCTGGCAGAGGCGGCGCTGCTCTCGCTGCTGGGCGGCCTGATCGGGCTAACGCTGGGAGTCGTCGGCTCGTATGGCATCAGCCTGGTGGTGGAGCAGCTCAAGGGCATGGTAACGGTAACGGCCAACGTCGTGCTGCTGGCGGTGGGCGTCTCGGCGGTGGTGGGCATCGCCGCGGGATTGTACCCGGCATGGCACGCGGCGCTGTTGCCACCCACGCAGGCGCTGCGGTACGGCGGCTAGGAGGGGTAGAGCGAGATGGCAGAGAGAGCGAACAGCGGCACGCCCATCGTGGAGATGGAGGGCGTCAGCCGCATCTATGAGATGGGGAAGGTGGAGGTGCGGGCGCTGCACGATGTGTCGCTGCAGGTCTATCCGGGCGAGCTGACCGCCATCGTCGGCCCTTCTGGCTCAGGCAAGACGACGCTGCTGAACCTGATCGGCTGTCTGGACCTGCCGACGGAGGGCACGTATCGGCTGCAGGGGCAGGACGTGAGCCGTCTGAGCGACGGGCGGCTATCGCAGCTGCGCGGCGAGGGGATCGGGTTTGTGTTCCAGAACTATTCGCTGCTGAACGCCTATAACGCGCTGCGCAATGTGGAGATGCCACGGTACTATATGCGGGGGCGCGGCGACCGGCGGCGCGCCTTGGCGCTTTTGGAGCGGGTGGGCCTGAAGGAGCGCGCGCGGCATCGGCCCACGGAGCTTTCTGGCGGCGAGCAGCAGCGCGTCGCCGTGGCGCGGGCGCTGATGAACGAGCCGTTTCTCATCCTCGCGGACGAGCCGACCGGCAACCTGGATAGCGCCTCCGGCGCGGAGCTGATGCGGCTCTTTCGCGAGCTGAACGAGGAGCAGGGGATCACCATGGTGATCGTCACACACGACACCGGCATCAGTGGGCAGTGCCGCCGCATCATCTACATGCGCGACGGCACGATCGTGGAGGACGAGCGCCGGGCATAGCCGCAGGCCGGGGGATGCACGGGTTCCAGCCGCGAGAGCAGGCACGTATCAGCCTCTTTGTTACATCCTCATCCGGCTCGCTTTGCTCGCCACCTTCCCCCGCCGGGGGAAGATTTCTTACGCCCTTTGCTTCGCGGGAGGGCTGGGGGCCGCGTGTTGCGCGAAAAAGCGGACTTGCCTTCCGCGTGGCATTTGTCCTCTCGCGCGGTGTGGGGTATAATGCCCGCCATGCGCGCGGAGGGAGGAGGGATGGGCGAGAGACGCTGGAGCGGCAGCCGCATCATGCTCTATCTCCTGGCCTGCATCGGCCTGGCGGTTGGCGGCTATCAGTTACGGCAGACGGAGCAACAGGTGCAGCGGTTGCCCGCCCGCGTCGGCGACGTGCCGGTGGTGGTGCTGGCGCCGCGCGCGGCAGGCGCGCATCCCGCCATCGTGCTGGCGCACGGCTATGCCGCCTGCAAGCAATACATGTACACGCTGGCCTATGCGCTGGCGCAGCACGGCTATACGGCCGTCGTCTTTGATTTCTCCGGCCACGGGCAGAACCCCACCCCCTTTGACAGCGACTGGCAGCGCCAGAGTGCCGATTCACCCCTCGCCGCCGATCTCGCGGCAGTGGTGGCCTATGCGCGCACGCTGCCGCAGGTGGACGCGACGCGGGTGGCGCTGCTCGGCTATTCGATGGGCTCCGCCATCGCGTCGCGCTACGCGCAGGCGCACGACGACATCGCCGCCACCGTCGCCGTCTCCACCATCTACAGCGACGTCTCCCCCGGCAGCCCGCGCAACCTGCTGCTGCTCACCGGCGCGTGGGAGTTCACGCGGCTGCACGACGCCGCGTGGCGGGCGCTGGCGGCGGCGGGAGGGAGCGCCGCCGGCAGGACGTATGGCGATTTCGCGGCGGGCACGGCTAGCCGCCTGGTGCTCGTGCCGGGCGTGGAGCACAGCGCCATCCCCTTTAGCGGCGTAACGCAGCGCGAGGTGGTATCGTGGCTGGACGCGGTCTTTGGCCGCGCCGGGACGGCCGGTCCGCCGGATCGGCGGCTGCTCTGGGTGGGGCTGATCGCGCTTTGCGCGCTGGTGCTCTTTGCGCCCCTGGCGGCGCTGCTGTTGGGCGACCGCTACGAGCGCGAGGAGCCGTCGCCGCTGGAGATCGGCGGCGTGTTGCTGGTAACGGTCGTGCCGGCGGCGGTGGTGCCGCTGCTGTTGCGCGTGCTCCCGTACCAGTTCATCCCGCTGCTGGGTGGCGATTACATTGCGGCCTTTGTCTTTCTGCAGGGCGTGTTCATGATCGCGCTGCTGCTTGTGCTCGGCGCGTGGAGCGGGGAGCGGATGGGGCGTTTGCTCTCGCTGGGCACGGCGCTGGGCGCGCTGGCGCTCTTTATCTACCTCGGCGCCACGCTCGGATTGACGGCGCAGCACACGCTGCTGAACGTGTGGCCGATCCCGCGCCGCCTGGGGATCATCGGCGTGGTGTGCGCGCTGATGCTGCCCTATTTCGTGGCCAGCGAGTACGTCTCGCGCACCTCCTATCCGGGCTATAACCAGCTCTTTCCGCTGATCGTCAAGGGCGCGTTTCTGCTGTCGTTGGCGGGCGCGGTGTGGTGGCTGGGCGCGCCGTATGTGCTGTTGCTGATGGTGCCGGCGCTGGCGCTCTTTGCCGTGCTGAGCGAATGGCTGGGCCGCGTCATCTACCGCTTCTCGGGCAACCCGGGCATCAGCGGCATCTTGCTGGCGCTGCTCTATGCGTGGACGATCGGTACGCTCTTTCCATTGGCTGCGTGAGAGAGGAGGATGGTATGCCTTACAAGATCGTGGCGCGCGTGATCTCGGTCAAGGGCCATTGCGGCTTTGGGCATCAGGTGGGCGATGAGGTCGTCTTTGATGGCGAGACGGTGCAGGGGCGCGTCTGCATGAGCGCGCTCTACAGCTTTCTGCCCAAGGTGTACGCCATGCACTACGGCGTCGAGTTCCCCTGGCTGGCGGACAAGAACGTCTCCACGCACGCCTGCCCCGACGCTTATAACCCGGTGGTGTTCGAGATTCGCCGCATCGTCGCGGACGAGGATCGCGCCGCAGAGGGCGCGAGTTGAGCCACGGCGCAAGGGTTGCCGTCTTTGGCAGCGCCCGCACGCCAGAGACCGATCCGCGATACGCGGCGGCGCGCCGCGTGGGGCGGCTGCTGGCAGAGGCGGGCCTGACGGTGTGCAGTGGCGGCTACGATGGGCTGATGGCCGCGGTGAGCCGGGGCGCGCGCGAGGCGGGCGGCCACACCATCGGCGTCACGCTGGTCCTCTTTGATCCCCGCCCCGCCAATCCCTGGATCGTGGAAGAGATCAAGATGCCCACCTACCTGTCGCGCATGGAGCGGCTGATCGAGCTGGCGGACGGGTATCTGGTGCTGCCCGGCGGCATGGGCACGCTCACCGAGATGAGCGCCACCTGGAGCCTGCGCCAGATCAAGGCGATCCCGCCGCGCCCGTGCGTGCTGCTGGGGGCGTCGTGGGCGCGGCTGTGGGAGGCGTTGCGGCGCGAGCTGACGGTCTCGGCGGAGGAGCTGGCTATGTGGCAGTGGGCGGCCACGCCGGAGGATGCGGCGGACATCCTGATCCGCGCGCTGACGCCGCGGAGGCAGCCGTGAGCGCCACATCACAGACAGAGTCGGTCGAGGCGACGGGCGCGCCCCCCTTTGGCCTGCTGGACGTGGCAGTGCTGGGCGTCATCCTGATCTGGGGCGGCAATTTCACCATCGTCAAGTATGCGTTCGACGAGATACAGCCCCTCATCTTCAACGCGCTGCGCTTTACGCTGGCGGCGGCGCTGATGTGCGCCATCGTGCGTCTCGGCGGCGGCGATCTGCGCGTGGCGCGGCGCGATTGGCCGGGCCTCATCGTGCTGGCGCTGATCGGCAACGGGCTGCACCAGATCGGCTTTGTCAAGGGGCTGGCGCTGACGCGCGTCGGCAACTCGTCGCTGCTGATTGCCACCAACCCCATCTTTATCGCGTTGCTGGGCGCAGCCATCGGCATCGAGCGGATCACGCGCCGCATGTGGCTGGGCATCGCTCTCTCCTTCGTTGGCATGGCGGTGGTCATCGCGCACACGGGGCAGGGCTTTAGCCTGGGGAGCGAGACGTTGTCGGGCGACCTGCTCAGCCTGAGCGCGGCGGTGACGTGGGCGATCTACGCCGTCTTTTCCCGGCCGCTGCTGCTGCGCTATGAGCCGCTCAAGTTCACGGCGCTGACGATGGCGATCAGCACGCCCTTCCTCTGGCTCGCCGCCATCCCGGAGTTGGGCGCGCAGGCGTGGGAGGCGATCTCCTGGCGCGGCTGGGGCGGCGTGGCTTTCTCCTTTGTCTTTTCCCTTGGCATTGGCTACCTCATCTACTACCGGGCGATGCAGCGGATTGGCAACGCGCGCACCAGCAACTATAACAACCTGATGCCGGTCGTCGCCTTTGTCGTCGCCGCGCTGACGCTGCGCGAGCCGATCGTCGCCGGGCAGGTGCTGGGCGCGGCTATCGTCCTCATCGGCATCTACCTGACGCGCAGCACCCGCACCCGCCGCCCCGCGGCTGGCACCCTCTCCCGCCGGGAGAGGGCAGGGTGAGGGCACCCCGTCATCAAGCGCCCTCACCCGCCAGCCTGTCGGCTGGCACCCTCTCCCGCTGGGAGAGGGCAGGGTGAGGACGCACCCTCTCCCCCTGGGAGAGGGCAGGGTGAGGGCACCCC
>JAIOAV010000148.1 GCA_019873665.1 Chloroflexota bacterium | reverse complement strand
CAGCGCCGTCAGCGCTTGCAGGTCCGCCAACGAGGCCGTCTCAAACGGCGTGTGCGTGTAGCGCGTGGGAAAGGCGACCAGCGCCGCGCGCACCCCCGATCTCAGGCATGCGATCGCGTCCGAGCCGTACGTGTAAAAGAGCGCGCGCTGCACCGGTATATTATTCTCACTGGCAAGGCGGGCCAGCGTGTTCGTCATCTCCTCGTCGTAGATTGCCGTGCCATCGCGATATACCAGCGTCGGCCCGTCTCCTAGGCGCACCGGCATGTGCGCGAACGGCGTGGTTGGCACATCGCCCGCTAGGCCGATGTCTATGGCGATGGCATAGTCCGGTTTGAGCGCCAGGCAGATGGAATCCGAGCCGATCAGGCCCGGCTCCTCCTGCACCGTGCTTACGACATACAGGTCATATGCCAGCTCGGCGGGGTTCAGCGCCTGCAGGAGTTGTGTCAGCACCACCAGTCCACCCCGGTCATCCAGCGCCTTGCCGGTAACATAGTGCCCCAGCCGTTGCGGAGCCGCCGCAAAGACCACCTTGCTTCCCACATGAACGCCCCACGACGCGGCTTCGGCGCGGTTGCGTGCCCCGATATCGAGAAAGATTTCATCCCATGTCTTTTCCGTCTTGGCGCGCTGTTGCTCGGTGAGCACGTGACCGGTGCTGCTGGCAAAAAGCCCCGGGATCGTGCTGCCATCATCGCGCAGGACGTGCGCCGCCACGCCAACGTAGCTGAACCCGATGGTCAGCTTGCTATCCGCCGGGTGATTCATGGCCACGCGCAAAAAGCCACTCTCCTCCACATAGCGCACCATGAAGCATAGCTCGTCGGCGTGCGCGCAGAGCAGCAGGCGAGGCCCCTTCCCCGGCACGTGCGCCACCAGATTCCCGATGCCCTGTCGCTCGATTCGTGCCGCATACGGCCGCCAGGCTTCCGCCAGCCAGTTGGTCACCGGCTTTTCCGCGCCGGAGGGCGCGTCCCGTGTGCAGAGTGCCTGCAGCATCTCCCAGCATGATTCCTCGCTCAACCGTGATGATCCTCCTTTCGGGGCTGTCGGCGGCTATTCTAGCATCCTTCCACGCTGCCGCCAAGCGGTGCATCTGTTCGCTCGCGTATCGCTGGCGCGGACGTGCTTTTGCTTGGCGACCGGATTCCACCTATACTATACCCGATCAGAGTCGCAAGAGGCAGATTGTACGGGAGGTGATCTTCATGTCGCCAGCGATCACGCATGTTGTCAAGCGCAGTGGCGATGTCGTGCCATTCAACCCGGAGCGCATTACCAACGCCATCTATCGCGCCGCGGTCGCTGTGGGTGGTCGGGACCGCTCCATCGCCGAGAACCTCACCCAGCAGGTGATCCAGGTCCTCGAAGAGTCCACGCCCGCGGATCATCTGCCCACTGTGGAGGAAATTCAGGATATCGTCGAAAAGGTCCTGATCGAGAACGGTCACGCCCGCACTGCCAAGGCATACATCCTCTATCGTGATGAGCATTCGCGCCGCCGTCGCGCCAAACTGGCCGCACAGAACGCTGCGACCGATTCGAACAACATCCCCTATCGCAAGATCTATGAGGTTCTCAACTGGGCGCTCGACCACGATCTGCATACGGTGGAGCGCCTGAACGCCCGCCTGGAGCGCGGCGAGTTCCCGCAGATCGTCGCCGAGTCGGAGCAATTCTATGAGGAAGACGTGGCGGTAGCTGCGGACATGATCATCAGGCGGCGCGATGAGGTCAAGGTCGTCAACATTTCCGGGCCCTCCTCTTCTGGCAAGACGACGACGACCATCAAACTGGGCGAGCATTTGCGCGCTGCCGGCATGCGATTGGTGGCGCTGAATGTGGACAACTACTTCTACGATCTGGAAATGCATCCGCGAGACGAGTTTGGCGACTATGACTATGAAACGCCACAGGCGCTGGACCTCGCGCTCATCAACGAACACTTGGTGCGCCTTTTGCGTGGCGAACGCGTGTTGCTCCCCTTTTACGATTTCAAGACCGGCAAGCGACACCTGGACCAGACGCCGATGCAGATCGGGGCGGATGATGTGATCCTCATTGATAGCCTGCATGGCCTCTACGCGGGTATGACCGCCGACGTGCCGGACGAAAGCAAGTTCAAGGTGTACATCGAGACGCTGCTGCAGATGAAGGGGTGGGATGGGCGGTATATCCGCTGGACTGACCTGCGCCTGATGCGGCGCATGGTGCGTGATTCGCTCTTTCGTGCTTATCAGCCAGAGCAGACGCTCCTGCATTGGCACTATGTGCGGAGCAGCGAGCTGCGCAATATCATCCCGTACGCTAATACCGCCGATTACGTGGTGAACAGCGCCATGCCGTACGAGATGTCGGTGATGCGGCCCCGTCTCATGGCCCACTTTGCGGCGTGGATGAGCAAGTACCGCGATGACCCGCTACGACAGGACGCCTTTGTGCGCGCCGAACGCGTCTATCAACTCCTGAATAGCGTTCTGCCAGTGGAAGATACCAGCGCGATCCCTGCGGTCTCGGTGATGCGCGAGTTCATCGGCGGCAGCAGCTACACCTGTTAGCACGCCTCTCGACGGCGCGACAAGCTGCTATATCCATCTCACGGCAAGGAGCGGTCCTGTGAACAACAACATCCTCATGGCGTTACTGCTGACGACACTGGCGGGACTCTCGACGACTGTGGGAAGTTTCCTGGGGATCGTCGTCGCCAAACCTGGGCCGCGCTTTATGGCGCTGACCCTCGGCTTTTCCGGCGGCGTGATGGTGCTGGTCTCGTTTGTCGAACTTTTGGCCAAAGGCATGGAGAGCATCGGCTTCGGGCCCGCGCATTTGGCGTTCTTTGGCGGCATGCTGGCCATGTTCCTGATAGACGCGCTGATTCCCCACGAATACATGGGGGAGCATGTGGATGGAGCGGCGCCATCGGGCATGCTCAAGACCGGGATGCTGGTGGCGCTGGGTGTGGGCATCCATAACTTTCCGGAGGGCATGGCGACCTTTGCGGGCACGCTGCAGGATGTCCGCCTCGGCACCGCCATCGCCGTGGCCATCGCCATCCATAACATCCCGGAGGGAATCGCCGTCGCAGCGCCCATCTATGCCGCTACCAACAACCGGCGTAAGGCGTTTCTCTGGTCCTTTATGTCTGGCATAGCCGAGCCGCTGGGCGCGGGGCTGGCGGCATTGGTGTTCATGCCATTTTTGAATGAGACGGTTCTCGGGGTCATGCTCTCCACTGTGGCAGGGATCATGGTGTTTATCTCGCTGGACGAGCTGGTGCCGGTGTCCCGTTCGTTCGGCGCGGAGCATGTGTCCATCGTTGGCATCATTGCGGGCATGGCGATCATGGCCATGAGTCTCTGGCTGTTGCGGTAGCTGCCCGGAACACAGACCACACGGAAGAAAGCGCCTCCCACGTGGCCTGTGAGGGAACGTCTGTCAGTAGCTATGCCAGCCGTACTCGTAGCCGGTCTTGTACATGGCCACGATGTTCTCCGGCGGGCTGATTGCCTGGATATTGTGGCATGGACCGAGGATATAGCCGCCGCCTGCACCCAGGATGCGCAGGTTGTCAATCACCTCTTGCCGCACCTCGTCCACCGTGCCGAATGGCAGCGTGTACTGATTATCCACACCGGCGTGAAAGACGAGCTTGTCGCCAAAGTCTCGCTTCAACCCCTCGCGCTCCATGCCCTTGCAGCGCCACTGCACCGGGTTTAGCACGTCAATCCCCGCCGCGATCATGTCCGGGATGATGTCGCGACAAGCGCCATCATTGTGGTGGAACACAAACGCGCCAGCCTCGTGCGCCAGGTCAATGACTCGCTTCATGCGCGGGATCAGAAACTCTCTGATCTGCGCTGGCGAGAACATGAGGCCCTCCTGCCCGCCCATATCCTCCGCGACATAGGTGATCATAACCCGGCCAGGGATCGTCTCATAGATGCGCCGCGTGTTCTCATAGGCCAGCGCAAAGAGCTTGTCCAGGCAGTAATGGGCGATCTCCGGGTTGAGGATCAGGTCCATGAACGCCTGTTGCTGGCCGCGCAGATTCTTGTACGTCAGGAACGGCTCGGAGCCGCCGCCTCGGATCGGGTATTCCTCCCATCCCTTGAGCTGGTCGGGGATCACCGAATAGTCGTACCAGTCTGGGCTGGGCCAAGTATAGCTGGCTTCGATCTCGGCGACGCTCTCGTAGGCTGCCAGCGGGTTGTGGATGCATTCGCGGTAAACGCCAGTGCCATAATCCACATCCTGGTAGCGGCAGCCAAAGACGTCCATGTCGTGCGGCACAGGCGGCCCCACATAGTGCGGGCCAACCGTGATAGGCCGGTCTATGTGCAGACGTTGCAGCAGCTCGCGGGTGTCATCTACGCCGAGATAGGCCATGAGCTTGGCCTGCGCTTCGTTCGTGGTCCAGTAGTCCATGGGGGCGCGGTCTGGCCTGTGGCGGGTGAGGACGGCCAGCCAGCGTTCGCGCGGGGTCATGGTTTCTTTGGGCATCTTTTCTCCTCTACAAGGGCACTCATGGCGTGTCGTTGTCACGCCGTAAGCACCTCCACCTTCTGCGCGTTAAAGGCATAATAGGGCTTGCCCCGGTTTTCGACTTCCTGGAAGTCCGTCCATACCAGCCAGAACGATTGGCCATCCTCGGCGATCCACCTGGGCGCGATCTGCGGCTGATAAGCCCGCGCGCCCGCGTCGCCCGCCGGCGTCCAGGCGGCCTCCTCATGCACCTGTGTCCAGGGGCCCCAGGGGGTCGCCGCCGTCCAGAGGCCCAGATAGCTTGGCTTGGTAAACCACCATTCGCCGTCGGTGCCCATGCCCCAGTTAACCATCATGTACAGGTCGAGCCCTGGGTTATACACAACGCAGGGGTGCCAGGC
>JAIOAV010000147.1 GCA_019873665.1 Chloroflexota bacterium | reverse complement strand
CGTGATGGTCGGGGTGGGTGTCTCTGACGGCTCGCACTGAATGGTGAGCTTGGGATGAAGCGCGATGTTCCCGTGCTCCATCGTCACTAGCTCGACGCCGATCCCCGAACCCTCCCCCTTGAGCACGATCCCCTGGTTCGTTGCCGGCTCGTCTCCCCACTTTTGCACCAAGCTCGTCACGTCGAGATCGTACCAGCGGCCTACCGAATCAATCACCACGCTGGCCGCGGCCTGCGCCGCCCGATCGGTTGTCGTATCGTTCACGCCCGGCGCTCCCCAGGGCACACCATTGCTGGCCAGGTTCCACGTTGCCTCGCTGGCCAGCCAGGGCCGATATACCTCGTAGGCGCGAACCGTCAGCGTGCGGCCCACGGGAGGTGCCGGCTCGTGCCAGCGCGCGGCATAAAGGCTCAGCGTCGCCTGGGTGACCGTCGCCCCCGGCGGCAGCATGGAGACGTCAAAGCGGATCAGCCCCGCCAGTTGGTCCCCAGACCGCACAGCCATGACGTCGTTGGTCCCACCGTCATAATTTTGATCAGGGTACCAGGAGGAGATGCCGACATCTTGCGCGCCGGTATAGCCGTCCACACCCTGTTGCAGGACGTGCGTCCCGCATTCCCATCGCAGAGGTGTCGCCGTCGCCGTCGCAGTGGGCGTCGGCGAGCCGCAATAGTCCACCGTCCAGTCGCCCACATCGTCAAAGCCGAGGTAAAAGTCAGGCCCGCGCTGAGCATAGAGAAACTGGTTATAGGTCCCAGCGAAAGCGGACTTGAACTCCACCGCCCAGGTCACGTGAAGCGTCTTGTTGTCTGCCGAGAGCGTTGCTGCGGATTGTGCCAGATGCAGTCGCGCCCGGCTGTTCTCCAGCACCTCGCCGCTCCCCGGCGCATAGCCGCCCAGCCACCCCGTATTCGCGTCGTCGCGCAGGTACATCAGGTTGGCAGCGTGGTCGTAGCGCAGATAGACGGCGTCCACCAGCCAGGAACCGCTGTCCAAGACGTACTCGACCGCGGTGACGCGCGCCGCGCTCTCCGTGTCGGTGACAGAGGCCACAAAGGGCTGCACGCTCCCGACACAGCTCGCGCGGTCGGTCGGAGATAGCGACATGGTGATCGGCGGCGTGTCGTAGAAGGTTACGGTGATGTCATCGCCGGGAACGAACTGTGAAAACACATAGTTCGGATCCATCACCTGGTCGCCGCCCTCCGCGCCGGTGGACACCGCGCCGGGCGGATCTATTTCCCGGATGTGGTACCAGGAGTGGTCCGCATACCAGGAGCGATACGTGCAGTAGCGCCAGGTGCCGTCCGGGCCGGTCACATGGCTGGCGACGAGACGCTCAAAGGGGGTCAGATACCCGATCTCCCACAGCTCCAGCGTCGCGTTGGCGAGGCCACGCTGCGTGCCGGTGCGATAGACACGAATCGTCGCGCATGTCTTCCACCAGACATCGTCAGGGCTTGCGCCATAGGGCCAGTACGAGCCGGTCCAGCCGCCGATCGCTGTGGCCTTTAGGAAGAGCGTGCCCGTCGCGCCTTCCGCGGCGGCACTGTTTGTGCCGCTCGCCAGCAACGTGGTGCAATCCGCAGCATACACCTCCAGCAAAACAGGTCCCTCGCCGTCGGCATAGACCTGAACCTTCGCTTTCGGCCCATATCCCGAGAATTCGAACCAGTCCACATCGGTCGGTGAGTCAAACTGAAACTCCCCGGTCCCCCCGTACCAGTCACGGAAAGGCGGCAGTGGCACCGCCCCGGCGCACGTATCCCCAGCATCATCAGCCAGGCGGGCCGCGCCGACAGAGGTGGCGGTCGGCGGCTGTGCTGCCACCGATATCACGAACAAGATCAAGAGCGCACACACGACAAATGCTTTGCGGTGCATGTTATCCTCTTCCTCCTTCACGATGAGGCTATGATGTCTTTCGGGCACGGCCGCGAGCGACAAAGGGGGCATGCGTGCGCAGCGCGCCGACCTAATAGCCTGACGTGGTATATAGCATCTGTCTGCGAGGAAAGGGCATTACCCTATCTCTATTATACCATATCTCGCGGCAAATGCATCATCCGGTATCGCGCAGCGTCTGTACCACGGTGCATCGTTATACTGAAGTCAGCGGTGGAGCGTACGATGGCGGGCGCAGGGAGGGAATGCCGCGATAGACACTTGCTGGCTCGGAAGCCCTGTACTGGCAATCCGCTACTCCTCGCCCAGCAGCTTTTTCAGCTCCGCGAACTGGTCATCCTTGATGCCGAACCAGTTCTCCGGCTGTGGGAACGCGCCACTGCGTACCTCGGCGACATATGCCTTGAGGCCGTCCAGGATGACCTGCCCCGCGTTGCCATACACCTTGGCCATTTTCGGCTTGAACTTGGGGTAAAGCCCGAACATGTCATGAAAGATGAGGAGCTGGCCGTGCGCCTTGGGGCCGGAGCCGAGGCTGATGATCGGCACGCTGGCGCGCTCAGTGATGATCTCACAGACCCGATCCGGCACCATCTCCAACAGGATGGAAAAGACGCCTGCATCCTCCAGCGCGCGGGCCGCATCAATGATCTTTTTCGCCTGCGGCGCGCTGCGCCCCTGCACGCGGAATCCGCCCAGCGCGATAGCGCTCTGCGGCGTCAGCCCCAAATGCCCCATTACCGGGATGCCTGAGTCCACGATCCCCTTCACCCGCTCCACGACCTCGACTCCCCCCTCCAGCTTGACGCAATCGCACGCCGCCTCCGCCATAAAGCGGCCCGCGTTGAGGATGGCGCGTTCGGTGGAAGGCTGATACGTCATGTACGGCATGTCGCCCACGAGAAAGGCGCTGGGTGTGCCGCGCCGCACCGCCTGCGCGTGCGGGATCATCATCTCCATCGTTACCGGCAACGTGCTATCGTACCCCAGGATGGTCATCCCCAGGCTATCGCCCACCAGCACGATGTCCACCCCCGCCTGCTCCATAAAGGTCGCCGTGGGATAGTCATAGCAGGTCAGCATGGTGATCGGCTCGCCACGCTCCATCTTGGCGTAGAGGTCGCCTAGCGTGACCTTCTTCCGTCCGCTCGTGCTCATGGCCCCCTTCTCGCTCATCGCTTCCTCCTTATGCAGGTGATCCGTGCAATTTGGGCGCGGCCACCACGGGGATGCCCCGCTCGGTCAGCGCCCACGCGGTGCGGTT
The DNA here is from genome assembly GCA_019873665.1 of Chloroflexota bacterium. Lineage (GTDB taxonomy): Bacteria > Chloroflexota > Anaerolineae > JAAYEA01 > JAAYEA01 > JAIOAV01. The sequence continues at coordinate 1,814 of JAIOAV010000147.1, read as the reverse complement.
CAGCGCATCGTGCTTGTCCATATAGTTCTGCAAAAGCGCCGGCATCAGTCCTTGCTGCTCCAGCTCCTCCTTGGGCACGAAATACTCCAGGATGTCTGACGGATGCTCGCGCTGCTGCTCAACCTCCGGATCCCCTCCCTCGTGCTTGGCGGAGATGTTCGGCACGCGCGGCGCGATCTCCAGCAACTCAGCGCGGCGGTTATACGGTTGCCGCACGATATGTCGCCACGTCTCGGTGATGTGATGCTCAAAGCGCACCACATCGACAAAGTCGAGGTCATGCCGAATCATCGCACACAGCTCGATCGTCTCGTTGTTGGCCGAGTTGGAAAAGTTAAAGCCCACAAGTGGCGTGGCGCCATCCTCCCGGGCAAAAAGTCGCGCCGTCAGCAGCGTCCAGAGGACCGAGTAGGGGTTATCGTTCCCCAGAAAGACCGAGATCTTGAACTCGATGTCCACGCCCAGTTTGAACAGCAGATAGCCCAGCAGCACCGTGCCCGGGTTGACGTTGAGCACTTGGCGGATGCCATATTCGGTATAGTAGTAGAGGTATTCGTCCAGCCAGCGCAACGCATAGTAGTTTGGCTGGCCGACGCCCCCAAAGTAGCCGCAGATACTTTCCGGGCCGCAGAGGTGGACATTCGCGCCGTCGGTGCCCTTGGTGTCCAGCGTCTCCACATAGCTCGCGCCGACAATCTGCATGGCTGCAGCAAAGGCGAGGATGTCGCCCTGATCGTGTTCTTGCTCCTTCATCTTGCGCACGCGGATAAAGCGCCCGGGCATCAGCTCTTGCGCAGCAACGGCGCGCTTGGCCTCTGCGATCAGCCAGGGGAAATACTGGCAGGCGCTGATCTCCAACGTAACGGCGATGGCGGGATCGAAGGTTATCTCCGCCGCACGATCGCCCAGGACGCGACGGCGATACTGCGCCATGGGTACGAACGCACCGCGGTCGCGCTCGCCCATCAGCCAGCGCAGGTCGTCCAGATATGGCGAGCGCGCTTCTTCCAGCCGGCCCAGCAGGCGCGGCAGTTGGCGCGCCTCTTCCGCCCGGCGGTTGATCTCGTCCACGCCGCCATGCCTGGCAACCACCTCCAGAAAATCGTTGATCACCCGGTTGTCTGGGTCGAGCATAAACCGGTTGATCTCCGCCAGTCGCGCCGGATCAATCTGCAATCGCTCACGGTAGTTCGCCATTGAACTAGCCCTCCTTTTTCGTTTGCACCTCACGCAGCGCCGCGATGATCTTGTGATCCGCGGCGGAGAACGCACACTCACCCACCTGATCCAGCGTGATCCACCGCCACGCTGCCACCTGCACCGCCTGCGGCTCTCCCGACAGAATCGTGCAGTGAAAGGCGTGCAGCGTGATGGCAAAGTGCGTGTATGCGTGCTCCACCACCGTCAGCAGCTCGCCCACCGCGATCTCCACGCCTAACTCCTCGCGTATCTCGCGGCGCAATGCTTGGGGCAACGTCTCTCCCAACTCCTGCTTGCCGCCGGGGAACTCCCACAGCCCGCCAAGCAGCCCCTTGGGCAACCGCTGCGCGACGAGAAACTCGTCTCGCGCCGCGCCGCGCCAGATCACCGCCGCCGCAACCTGATAGTGCGGCACGGCCTGGCCGAGCTTGCGCACCGGCAGCAGTTCCTGAATCCCCAGACGATACGCGGCGCATCCCTCGGTCAGCGGGCAGAGAAGGCAACTGGGACGGCGTGGCGTGCAAATCATGGCTCCCAGATCCATGAGCGCCTGGTTGAACTCGCCCGCCCGCCCCGCAGGGAGGAGCGCCCAGACATGTCGCGCCAGTTCCCGC
>JAIOAV010000146.1 GCA_019873665.1 Chloroflexota bacterium | reverse complement strand
CGCGCTGGAGAACTAGTATGCAATATGACGTCATTCCGTCGGGCCGGCCGGGCACCGCTCTAGCTCCGCTTGCGCTGATCAAGCAGTGTCCCGTCAACGGAGCGCAAATCAACGATGAGCGGCATCTGGCCCAGGGCGTGGGTGGAGCAGGAGAGACACGGATCGTAGCAGCGGATGGCGGCCTCGACACGGTTTAGCATCCCCTCCGTTAGCTTCTTGCCGTCCACGAATGCCTTGGCAACCGTATTGACGGCCTTGTTCATCGCCCAGTTGTTGTGGCCAGTGGAGACGATCAGGTTGACTTTGGTCAAGAGGCCGCGCTCGTCGGTCTTGTAGTGGTGAATAAGCACACCGCGTGGCGCCTCGACGCAGCCGACGCCCTCCCCCGTCAATCCCTTGGATTCGGCGACGATATCGGTAGAGAGGATATCCGGATCATCCAGGATCTGTTTCACGCGCTCGACCCCATACAGGTCCTCAATCAGACGCGCATAATGGTAGTAGAGAGACTGATGAACCGGCCCGTCGGTGAGCGCCTTGAACTTTTTGAACTCCTCATTGGCCAACGGCGTGTCAATCCTGTCGGCTACATTCAGGCGGGCCAGTGGCGCCACGCGATATGCGCCATCGGGCCATCCCAGAGGCCTGTAGAAGGGGAACTTGAGGTAGGACCACTCCTCAACGTGCTCGCCGATGTAGCGCAGGTAATCCTTGGGATGGAACTGGTTGAGGAGATTGCCGTCCGCGTCAATCAGGCGAATATCGCCGTCGTACATCTCCAGGCCATTTCCCTCGTGCACCAGCCCCATATAGCCGGAGCGGAAATTGGCGAACTTTTCCACGATGTCTTGGTTCTGTTCGAGCCACTCCTTGGCGATAGCGATCCCTTCTTGGATATAGCCGATCATCCTGTCGGCGTCCTTCAGGATGTTATCTCGCTCCTTGGCGGAAAGCGCGTGGTTCACGCCGCCGACGACGGCAAAACGGGGGTGCACGCGCTTTTCGCCGAGTGTGGCGATGATCTCCTGGCCGTATCTGCGCAGCGCCACCGCCTTCAGCGCCAGCTCTGGATTGGCCTGGACGATACCTGCCATATTGCGGATGGCGGGGTCGGCATCAAAGCCGAGCAGCAGGTCCGGCCCGGCGAGGTGGAAAAAGTGCATCGAGTGCGACTGGATCAACTGCCCCATGTGCAGCAGCTCGCGCAGCAGAGCCGCGGTGCGTGGCGGCTTGACGCCGGCCACAGCATCGCACGCCTTGGCTGACGCCAAGTGATGGCTTACTGGGCAAATGCCGCAGATGCGCTGCGTGATCAGCAGCATCTCGTAGAAAGGTCGTCCTTCGGAGAACTTTTCAAAGCCGCGGAACTGGTTGACGTTCAGGTGCGTATCCACCACCTTGCCTTCGTCATCCACAAAGATAGTAACGTTGGCGTGCCCCTCGATCCGCGTCACGGGCGAGATGACGATTTTTTCTGGCATCAAGAAACCTCCTCATCGGTCCCCGAAAGCATAATCGCCTGCGGCGGCGTCCTCTGCTAGTCGTATCTCAACTTGTCTGGCGTAAAGACGGGCATCCGTCCTGCCAACAGCTCGGTCAGCGCGTACCAGATGGTATCCGCGTCGGGCGGGCAACCCGGCACCTGCAGGTCTACCTTCACCACTTCGCAGATCGGTTTCACCCGATCGTAGAGGTGTGCAATCTCATCGGATTTGGGTATCTTGCCATCTACCGTGCTTTCCGTCTCTATGTAGCCGCGTCGCAACACCTCTTCGGTGGTGAAATAGTTGCGCATGGCGCAGACGCCGCCAAATGTTCCACAGTCACCCAGGGCGATGAGGATTTTGCAGCGCTCGCGCATCATCTTGGCAACCCGCTCTTGGTCATCGTTGCTGACAGAGCCGGTCAGAATGCCCACGTCAACCCCCTCCGCTGGTGGGTGCTTGAGGTCGGTGATGGGGCTGGATGTCAGCTCCACGTGCTCGAGCAGGGTAACGATCCTCTCGTCAATGTCGAGAAGGGACATATGACAGCCAGAACAGACGTCCAGCCAGTCTGTGGCTACTTTGATTTTGGCCATGTAGATACCTCCTCGTCGGCCTCGCCGCGCGGCGCGCCCATCATAGTCCCCAGTGCGCCGCGCTGGATGGGAAATGTCAAGAGCGGGCCACAACTTTATCGGCCAGCATTTGCAGTACGGTCTCGTCTGGGATGATCCCTTCGCACGTCTGCAGCACCCGGTGGACTTGGAGCGTGCGGCCCTCCGTATTGGTGGTCGAGCCCTCTTTTTCAGGCCAGATCGTCGCTGGCAGGATCACGTCCGCGATCTCAGAGAGGGGCGTCTGATAGGCAGCCTGCAGGATTACGAAATCCACATCCTTCAAGGTCTGCCAGAGCGCTTCCGGGATCTCGCCGTGATGGTCGCCCGCCCAGACGAGAGCCACCTCGGCCCGGGTGCCGGTAACATCGCCGAAGCCAAGCTTGTAGGCGCCCGCAGTGTTGGAGCCGGGGAGCAGCTTGATGAACCTGGCCTTGTCGGCCAGCGGCGCCAGAGCCTGCATCGTCATCGCTGCCGCGTCGGGACCATAGATGACGACCGGTTTTTCGCTGCGGCTTGCCAGCTCAACGGCCTTGGCCGCTTCGGCAGGTTTCACCGTCTCATACGCGTAATCCGCCATGCCGTTGTCATCGCCGATGATGACCAATCGTGCACCCATCCCGAGGGCTCGCCGTACGAACGCCCCGGCCACCTGATGCGTCTTGGTCAGGTCAACGCCGGTGATGACAATCAGATCCGATTCCGCGATGTCGGCAAGCGATCCCTCGCTGGCGCCCGTCGGCGGGGTCGGGAAAGTGCCATAGAAGGTGCCAATCTTTTGGCTGTCTACCTTGGTCAGCACATCGCGGAAGCGCGCCAGCGTCTCATTGGTGAGAGTTGGCGCAGCTACCCCGACGATCTTCGCCGCAGGGGTGGCGTTGATCTTTTTAGCTGCAAGATCGAGCGCGTCCTCCCATGTTGTCGCTTGGAGCCGTCCGTCGCGGCGTACCACCGGCGTCAGGTAGCGCTCGCCCGGTGGCTCTAGCTGCTCGAAACGGCCGAGAATGCAGAGAAGCCCCTGGTTCACCTCTCCCTGCCAGTCCCCCTCGACGCGGAGGATGTTGCCTGTGCGAGAGACAACCTCGGCCGCGCAGCCGATGCTACAGGCGAGACAGGTCGTCTTGGTGCGGTCAACTTCGGCGCTGCGGCCCATGTAGGCGCTGCGCCGATCTGTCAGCGCGCCGGTGGGGCAGACCTGCAGGCACGTGCCGCAGGAGATACAGCTCGATTGCCCGAAAGGGACATCCAAGTCGGCAATGACTTTGGAGGCAAAACCGCGCCCTGCGATTCCCAGCGTGTGGTTCGCGACGAGCTCATCGCAGGCGCGCACGCAGCGACGGCAGAGGATGCAGCGTTTGGAGTCAAAGATAAAGTAATCGCGGCTCGCGTCCACTGGCTCCCAAGGATAGTTATAGGGGTATGGGACACGATCAATGCCATACTTGTAAGCAAGCGATTGCAGTTCGCAGTCACCGCTCATCTCGCAATACATGCAGAAGAAAGCATGATCCGACAGGATCAGCTCCAGCACAAAGCGCCGCGCCTCGATGACCTTGGGCGAGTTGGTGTGGATCACTAGCCCCTCGCTGACGGGAAAGACGCACGCGGCCTGCAATGTGCGCTGTCGCTCGATCTCCACCAGGCACATGCGGCAGTTGCCAACAGGCTTGAGCGCCGGGTGGTGGCACAGCGTCGGGATGGAAATGCCGGCGGCTGTGGCAGCGTCCAGGATCGTGCTGCCGGCCTCGGCCTGTACCGGCTGGCCGTCAATCGTGATGTTGACTTTGGGCATTCAGACCTCCTTTGTTGAACGTCGCCACTCTAGGACTTTTTCTCCAGGTCGCAGGCCAGACAGCGCCGCGCTTCGAGTATCGCTATGTCGCGCGGAAAGACCGCTTCCACCTCGCCGAAATCGCACACCCGTTCCGCCACCGGGCGCATCGGGGCGCTTTGCCGTGGCCGGGCCCCGTCCTCTTCCGACATCTCCGGCTTTTCCACGCCCTCTGGGCGATCCATGATGGTGGCCGGTATCTGCAGCGGCTCGCCCTGCAGATAGCGATCTATCGCCCGGGCGGCCTTGTTGGCGGTGGCTACGGCCTCCACGATGCTGGCCGGGCCAAGCGCAGCGTCACCGCCGGCAAAGATGCCCGGCACGTTCGTGGCAAAGGTGCGCGGATCGGCGACGACAGCCCCGCTGCGGTTCACCTGAATATCCGTGCTCTCGCCGAGGTAAGAGGTATCCGTGGTCTGGCCGATGGCGGGGATCACCACGTCCACCGGCAGGGTGAACTCGGCGCCTTCGATGGGGAAGGGGCGCTTGCGACCGCTGTTATCGAACACCGGGTGCTTTTCGCCCGCCTCGTTCTCCTGTTCCAACTTCATGCGCTGGCAACGGAGACCGGTAACATGCCCATTCTCGCCGATGACAGCGATGGGCGACAGGAGAAAATGCATCTTGACGCCCTCTTCGTCTGCCTGATCCACCTCTTCCTTGTAGGCGGGCATATCCTCGCGGCGGCGGCGATAGACGATGTGCACCTCGGCAGCACCCAGGCGCAGCGCCGTGCGCGCCACGTCAATGGCCACGTTCCCGCCGCCCACGACGGCCACGCTCTTCCCCTTGATGTAGCTCGTGTCCTGACCCAGGTTCGCCCCTCGCAAAAAGTCCACGCCGTGCACCACACCCTCCAGTTCCTCACCCTCGACGCCGAGCTTGGCGCTCTTGTGGGCGCCGACGGCGATATAGATGGCGTCATATTCCTGGCGGAGCTGGTCCATCGTGATGTCCTTGCCGACGCGGGTGTTGGTGCGCACCTCAATGTTGCCCACCGAGAGGATGTCGCCGATCTCTTTGTTCAGCTCTTCGCGGGGCAGGCGATAGTCGGGGATGCCGACGGCCATCATGCCGCCCAGCACCGGCAGATC
>JAIOAV010000145.1 GCA_019873665.1 Chloroflexota bacterium | reverse complement strand
CCGTGGAAAAGAACCCGAACTACTTCCGCGCCAAGGAAGGCCTGCCCAAGGTTGACAAGATCATCTTCAAGTTCATCCCGGACACGAACCAGTTGCTGGCCCAGTTACTGGCGGGCGAGGTGGACATCGCCACACAGGATGGCATGGCGACCGACCAGACGCCCTTCCTGCTGCAGGCGGAAAAGCAGGGGACCGTCAAGCCGATCTTCCAGACGGGCACCACCTGGGAGCATATTGACTTTAACGTCCAGCCGTTCGACGATCGCTATGCCTTCTTTGCCGACGTGCGCGTCCGTCAGGCGATCGCCTATGGCACCGACCGCCAGTCCATGGTGGACAAGGTGCTCTACGGCCGGGTGCCGATCCAGCATTCCTATATCCCGGAAGAGCACCCGATGTTCCCGCCTGAGGGCAAGATCACCAAGTACACCTATGATCCCGAAAAGGCCAAGGCGCTGCTGAAAGAGGCAGGCTGGACCGACACCAACAACGACGGCTATGTGGACAAGGGCGGCCAGATCTTTGAGGTCAGCCTGATGACCACCGCCGGCAATGCCATGCGCCAGCAGATCACCCAGATCTTCCAGCAGAATATGAAGACGATCGGCATCAAGGTGAACCTGGAATACCCGCCGTCCACCGTCTTCTTTGCCGATGGCCCCGATGGCCCGCTCTTTGGCCGCCGCTTTGACCTCGGCCTGTTCGCCTGGCTGACCGGCGTCGAGCCGCCGGGAGAGCTCTACATGTGCTCCGAGATCCCGAGCCCCGAGACGAGCTGGGGTGGCCAGAACGAAACCGGCTACTGCAATCCCAAGTACGACGAGTGGGTCAACAAGGCGCTGGGCACCCTCATCAAAGCCGAGCAAGAGGAAGCATGGGCGGAAGCGCAGGCGATCTTTAGCCAGGAGCTGCCGGTGCTGCCACTGTTCGCGCGCATGAAGCTGGGCGCCCATCGGCCGAACGTGACCGGTGTGATCATTGACCCGACCTCCAACAGCGAGATGTTCAACATCGAGAACTTTGATATCACCCAGTAGGCTGTGGCGGGGGTTGATGTCTCAAGCATGAACGGGATGACGGCAGCGCAACGGTGCACTGCCGTCATCTACGTCCTGTCGTTTGGTCTGGGCTGATCCGGGGACTCCGTGGATGATCGCTTCGGGCGCGATGTGCCCGGGGAGGGGGTATGACCACTTATCTTATCAGGCGCGTCTTTCAGATGATCCTTGTGCTCATCGTGGCAACGCTGTTCATCTATGCGTTGCTCAACCTCGCCAACCCGCAGGGACCACTGGCCGGGCTGCGTCTGACGACGGGCAAGGAACGGATGAGCCAGTCCGACATCGCCAACATGGCGCGCATCCTGGGCTTGGACAAGCCCTTTGCGTTGCGTTATGTAACGTGGCTGCTGGGCGATGATTGGCTCTTTGGCCCCTGGGCCCAGTACCGCGGGGAGAGCAAGGGCCTCCTGCGGGGCGACTGGGGCGAGTCGTGGAGCCTGGCGCGCGGCCAGCCGGTGATCAGCCTCTTTTCAGGGCGCATCTGGAACACAGTGTTGCTGATGGGCACCAGCACGTTACTCGCCATCATCGTCGCCGTACCGGTCGGCATCTATTCCGCCGTCAAGCAGTATTCCCGGCTAGACTATCTTGTCACCGGTTTTACCTTCTTTGGCATCGCCATGCCCGTCTTTTGGTTTGGCCTTTTGATGATCATCCTCTTTGCCTACAAATTCAGGGAATGGGGCCTGCCTTACTTGCCACCTGGCGACGTGGTATCATTGCGCGGCGAAGGCGCGGGCGGTTTAGTGGATCGCATCAAGCATCTGATCATGCCAACGGTGGTGTTGAGCCTTCAGCAGATGGCAAGCTGGACCCGCTTTACGCGCTCCAGCATGCTGGAAGTGCTGCGCCAGGATTATGTGCGGACGGCGCGCGCCAAGGGCCTCGTTGAGCGCATCGTCATCACCAAGCACGCGTTGCGCAACGCGCTCATCCCGCTGGTCACCATCATCGTCTTTTCCATCGCCGGCATCTTTTCCGGCGCCATCATGACCGAGACGATATTCAACTGGAAGGGCGTGGGCCGCCTCTATTATGACGGGTTGATCCGCGACGACTGGCCCGTAACGATGGCGTACCTGTTCATCCAGGCCGCCCTGGTGGTCGTGGCCAGCATCGTGATTGACTTTCTCTATACCGTAGTGGATCCTCGCATCCGCTACTCTTAGCAGATGGGATAGAAGGAGTCATCCATGTCGGTAGCTGAACTCGATGTCAGCGCACAGGCGTTGCAGACCCAGCAGGAAGAGAGCCAGTGGCTGGTGATCTGGCGGCGGTTTCGCAAGCACAAGCTGGCAGTGGTGGGGCTGGCGATGATCATCATTCTGGTGCTGCTCGCCCTCTTGGCGCCGGCGCTAGCGCCCTACGATCCGCTGTTCATTGACCTGAACAAGCAAAACCTCGGCCTTTCATCCCAGCACTGGCTGGGCACAGACGAGCTGGGGCGCGACATGCTCAGCCGCCTGATGTACGCGGCTCGCATCTCGCTGCTCGTGGGGTTCACCGTCACCCTTCTGGGAGAGGGCATCGGCGTGATCTTTGGCGCATTCGCCGGCTACTATGGCGGCTGGGTGGACACGATCCTGACACGCTTTCTCGACTTTATGACCACGCTGCCGACGCTGCCGCTGCTGATGGTGCTGTACAAAGTTCTGGCGGACTTTCGCTTCCCGCTGATCCCGCACGAAGCGTCCAGTGTCTTTATCATGATCGGCATCCTCACGCTGCTGGGATGGATGGGGCCGGCGCGTCTGGTGCGCGGCATGGTGCTGTCGTTGCGCAACCAGGATTTCACCGAAGCATCGCGGGCGCTGGGCGTCTCCGACCTGCGCATCATCTTTCGCCACATGATCCCCAACGCCATGGCGCCCATCATCGTCAGCGCCACCCTCTCGGTGGGCACGACGATCGTCGTCGAGTCCGGGCTCAGCTTTCTCGGCTTTGGCGTCCAACCCCCGACCCCCACCTGGGGCAACATGTTGCAGAACGTGCAAAAAGACATGTGGATGGCGCCCTGGAAGGCGTTCTTCCCCGGCCTGGCCATCTTTCTGACATCATTGGCCTTTAACTTTGTGGGCGATGGGCTGCGCGACGCGCTTGATCCTCGCCTCAAGATGTAGACGCGCCTAGAAAAGAAACGGAGGCACATTGAGCGAAAACGACCTCTTGCTAGAAGTCAAAGGCCTCAAGACCTATTTCTTTACCGAAGATGGCGTCGTCAAGGCGGTGGATGGGCTGGATCTGCAGGTGCGCCGTGGCGAGACGTTGGGGTTGGTGGGGGAGAGCGGCTGCGGCAAAAGCGTCAGCTCCTTCTCGATCATGCGACTGGTCGACATGCCGGGCCGCACTGTGGCCGGCAAGGTGACTTTTGACGGGCAGGACATCCTCAAGATGTCGGAGGCGGAGATGTGTCGCATACGCGGCAACCGCATCTCCATGATCTTTCAGCAACCGATCAGTTGCCTGAACCCGGTGTTTCGCGTCGGTGAGCAGGTAGCTGAGGTGTTGCAAACCCACCAGGGGATGACAGCGGAGGAGAGCAGACGGCGCGCAGTGGAGATGCTGGAGATGGTGGGCATTCCCGATGCCCCCCGTCGGGCGCTGGCATATCCACATGAGATGTCTGGCGGCCAGGCGCAGCGCGTCATGATCGCCATGGCGCTGGCGTGCGCGCCAGAGCTATTGCTGGCGGACGAGCCGACGACGGCCCTCGACGTTACGATCCAGGCGCAGATCCTGGACCTGATGCGCGACCTGCGTAACCGCATCAACACGGCGATCATCCTCATCACGCACGACATGGGCGTCATCGCCGAGATGGCCGATAACGTCGCCGTCATGTATGCGGGGCATATCGTCGAATATGCAGACGTCAAGACGCTCTTCAAGAACCCTAAACACCCTTACACGCAGGGGCTGCTGGCCTCGGTGCCGGTGCTGGGCGTAGTCAGAGGGGAGCTAGCCGTGATCCCCGGAGCCGTGCCGAACTTGATCAACATGCCGCCAGGATGCCGCTTTGCGCCGCGTTGCGTGGCAAGGGCGAAGCGAGGACTGGAGATTTGCGAGCGTGAAGAGCCGCCGATGCTCGAGTTGGGCGGCACGCACACGGTGCGCTGCTGGCTTTATCATCCGGAATACGCTGTGGAACAGGAAGAGCGAGCATGACGGAAAAGCAGGACCTCATCGTCGTCCAGGACCTCGTCAAGCACTTTCCGGTGCGGGGCGGCCTCTTGCAGCGCGTTGTGGCATGGGTCAAGGCTGTGGATGGCGTCAGCTTTACCATCAAAAAAGGCGAGACCCTTGGGCTGGTGGGCGAGAGCGGCTGCGGCAAGACCACCGTGGGACGCACGATCCTGCGTCTGATTCCGGCGACCTCCGGCCACGTCTACTATCACGGCGAGGACCTCTACACGCTGAGCAAGGGGGAGATGAAGAAGCGCCGCCGCAACCTGCAGATCATCTTCCAGGACCCCTATTCCTCGCTCGACCCGCGCATTCCGGTCGGCCAGAGCATCGCCGAGGGCCTGTTGGTGCACGGCATGAAGGACCAAAAAGAACGGTGGCAGCACGTGCTGCAAGCGCTGGAGCGGGTGGGCCTGCAGCCCTTCCACGCACGGCGCTACCCGCACGAGTTCTCCGGTGGCCAGCGACAGCGCATCGGCATCGCTCGCGCCCTCGCCTTGCAGCCGGAATTCCTCGTTTGCGACGAGCCGGTCTCTGCCCTCGACGTCTCGATCCAGTCACAGGTGCTGAATCTGCTGCGCCGCCTGCAGGCCGAATTTGGCCTGACGTATCTGTTCATCGCGCATAACCTGAGTGTCGTCGAGCATATCAGCGACCGCGTAGCGGTGATGTATCTGGGCAAGATGGCCGAGATAGCCGACCGGGAGACGCTCTTCCGCGACCCGCGCCACCCCTACACACAGGCGCTGATGTCCGCCATCCCGATCCCCGATCCGACGCTCAAACGACAACGGATCATC
>JAIOAV010000144.1 GCA_019873665.1 Chloroflexota bacterium | reverse complement strand
GTCTTGCGTCTCTTTGCCGAGATGCAGGCCGCGCTGGGCCTCTACGCCAAAGAGTACGGCGCTACCGCCGCTGGGATCGGCGTGGATACCTGGGGAGTGGACTTTGCGCTGCTGGACAAGCAGGGCAACCTTCTCGGCAATCCCTATCACTACCGCGATATTCGGACCGAGGGGATGTACGAGGAGGTGTTCAAACGCGTGCCGCGCGACGAGGTCTTTGCGCGCACCGGCATCCAGTTCATGGAGATCAACACGCTTTGCCAGCTCTACTCGATGGTGCTCGCCCAGTCCCCCTTGCTGGAAGTGGCCGACACGCTGCTGATGATACCCGATCTGTTCAATTTCTGGCTCACCGGGCGCAAGGCGTGTGAGTTCACCGAGGCGACAACGAGCCAGTTCTACGATCCGCGCCAAGGCGACTGGTCCTGGGCGCTCTTTGACCAATTGGGGATGCCCAAGCACATCCTCACGGAGATCATCCCGCCGGGCACGGTGCTCGGCCCGTTGCACTCTAGCCTGGCGGAGGAGGTTGGCTTGGAGGGCGTGCCGGTTATCGCGCCCGCGTGCCACGATACCGGCTCCGCGGTGGCAGCAGTGCCCGCGCGCGGCGAGCATTATGCCTATATCAGCTCTGGCACGTGGTCGCTGCTCGGCACGGTGGTGAACGAGCCGATCATCACGGCCAAGAGCCTGGCATATAACTTTACCAATGAGGGCGGGGTGGGCGGCACTTTCCGCTTCTTGAAGAACATCATGGGGCTATGGCTTGTGCAAGAGTGCCGTCGCACCTGGGCTGCGGCGGGAGAGGAGCACTCGTACGACGACTTGACGGCCTTGGCGATGAAAGCGACGCCCTTCCAGGCGGTCGTGGATCCGGACGCGGAGTTGTTCCTGCGGCCCGGCGACATGCCAGCGCGCATTCGCGAGTTCTGCCAGAAAACCGGGCAGCGGCCTCCGAGAGATGTGGGCGCTATAATACGCACAGCGCTGGAAAGCCTGGCGCTCAAGTATCGCTGGACGATCGAGGGCATGGAGGAGATCACTGGCCACCACGTGGACTCGATCAACATCGTGGGCGGCGGCGCACGGAACGAGCTGCTGAACCAACTGACTGCCGATGCCACTGGTCTGCCTGTCACGGCTGGCCCCTTCGAGGCGACGGCGATCGGCAATATCCTGATGCAGGCGTTGGCGCGGGGATATGTCGCCTCGCTGGAAGAGGGGCGCGAGTTGGTGCGGCGTTCATTCGACGTCACCTCATACGAGCCGCACCCCACTGCTGAATGGGCGGATGCCTACCAGCGCTTTCTGCGGATCACGACTGAGCAAACGGGATGACGCCCTGCCGTGTGGCAGGACAAGACTATGATGAGGGTGAACATGGAACGAGCACAGATCCAGGAGTGGGAAAAGCTATACGAGGAGCAGAACCTATCCAAAGAGCAGTTGCTCACCTATCTGCGACAGATGTGGGAGATCCGCTACTTTGAGGACACGGTGTACGAGCTGCTGGGCCGCGACGTCATCAAGGGCGCGTCTCACCTCTATGCTGGCGAAGAGGCCGTAGCGGTGGGCGCAATCGGCGCGATGCGGGATGATGACCTCATCACCAGCACACATCGCGGCCATGGCCACTGTCATGCCCGAGGCGATGCTCTGGCGAAGGGGGCGGAGGAAAAGCAGGAACATCTGAACAAGATGATGGCCGAGCTTTGCGGCAAGGCGACGGGCTATTGCAAGGGACGCGGCGGCTCGATGCACATCGCCGATGTGGAAAAGGGAAATCTCGGCGCCACCGGCATTGTGGGCGGCAACATCCCTGTCGCCACTGGCGCGGCGCTGGCGCTCAAGATGCGGGGGGAGGATCGCGCCGTGATCTGCTTCTTTGGCGATGGCGCCTCCAACACCGGCAACTTTCATGAGGCGCTGAATTTGGCATCCACTTGGTGTCTGCCCGTGGTCTATGTGGTGGAAAATAACCTCTATGGCATGTCTGTGCCTTTTCGCTGTGCCTCGGCCAAGCTGGACATCGCGGATCGCGCCTGCGCGTATGGCATCCCCGGCAAAGTAGTGGATGGGATGAATGTGCTGGCGGTGCGCGCGGCGGTGCAAGAGGCGTTGGAGCGCGCGCGGCAGGGTTTGGGCCCTTCGCTCATCGAATGCAAGACCTACCGCTACTATGGGCATTCGCGCTCCGACCCGCGCAAGTATCGCACCAAGGAAGAAGAGGCGGAATGGCACAGCCGCGATGCGATCCTGGGGCTGCGCGAGTTCATGCTCAAGATCGGCCTTGCCACCGAAGAGGAGCTGGACGCGGTAGAGGCACGGGCTGAGCAGGCGGTTAATCAGGCGGTGGACTTTGCCATGAAATCGCCGGATCCGTCGCCGGAAGAGGTGGAGCAGGATGTCTACGCGCCCCTGTTCACTACGGCTGCCGATGTCGAGCGCGAAGCCAAGCTGAGAGAGCAGGTTCGCCAGTCCAAGGAGATGCAGCAGATTGACTATCGCCAGGCGATCCAGGAGGCGCTCCGTGAGGAGATGCGGCGCGACGAACGCGTCTTTGTCATGGGCGAGGACGTGGGGCTCTATGGCGGCGCTTATGGGGCGACACGCGGCCTCTTTGAGGAGTTCGGCCCGGAGCGCGTGCGCGATACCCCCATTTCGGAAGCCATTATCGGCGGCGCTGCTGTCGGCGCGGCCATGGTGGGCATGCGCCCTGTGGCGGAGATCATGTATGTGGACTTTACGCCGCTGGCAATGGATCAGATCGCCAATCAGGGCGCTAAGAACCGCTATATGTTCGGCGGCAAGACCACCGTGCCGATGGTCATTCGCACTGAGGGCGGAGCCGGCCGCTCCATCGCCGCGCACCACTCCCAGAGCCTGGAGGCGCTGTGGCTGCACTTCCCGGGGATTTTCGTGGTCATGCCTTCGACGCCGTATGACGCCAAGGGCTTGCTGAAAACCGCCATTCGCGACGACAACCCGGTGATGTTTATCGAACACAAGGTGCTCTATGGCGTCAAAGGGCCAGTGCCGGAAGAGGATTACATCATCCCCTTTGGCGTCGCCGATGTCAAACGCGCGGGGACCGACGTGACCGTCGTCGCCTACTCGCGGATGCTGCACCGCGCTTTGGAAGCTGCCGAGATACTCGCCAAAGAGGGGATCAGCGTCGAGGTGATTGATCCGCGCACGCTCAAGCCGCTGGACCTGGATACCATCGTCAAGTCGGTGCAAAAGACGGGGCGCATCGTCGGCGTGACGGAAGCGTACAAGACCGGCAGTTTCGTCAGTGAGCTCTTTACCCTGGTCAACGAGGTAGCGTTTGACTGGCTGGATGCGCCGATGGTGCGCGTGACGGCGCTGGATGTGCCGGTGCCGATGAGCGCGCCGCTGGAGGATGCCGCGGTGCCGAGTGTGGAGCGGATCGTCGCAGGGATCCGCCAAGCGCTCAAGTAAACTATCGGGCTTGCCGCAACGGGAGGCGTTATGGTCGTCGAAGTCATTATGCCCAAGTTGGGCCAAACGATGGAAGAAGGCACGATCCTCGAGTGGTACAAAAAAGAGGGTGATACGGTGCGCAGGGGCGACCCTCTCTTCCAGCTCGAGTCGGACAAGGCGGCGCTCGATGTGGAATCGCCGGGGCGCGGCGTGCTGCGCCGCATCTTTTATGATGCCGGCGCCAAGCTGCCGGTGTTGACGGTGGTGGCGTTGATCGCTGCCCCGGATGAGGACATCTCCGGCTACGTGCCCGGTGCGGCTGCAGGCGCGCCAGCGGCCGCCCCCGCAGTCACCGTCGAGGCGGGAAAGGAGCGGCCAGTGGAGAGCGTAACGCCAGCCGCCGCGCCGGAACGCATCTTTGCCTCGCCGCGTGCGCGGCGCCACGCCAGAGAGGAGGGAGTTGATCTCGCCGATGTAACCGGCAGCGGTCCCGCCGGCCGTATCGAGGAAAAGGATGTGATCGCCTGGCTGGAGGCGCAGCCCAAGGCGACGCCGGTGGCGCGCAAGATGGCGAAAGAGGCGGGGCTGAGCTTGGCCACCATCAAGGGGACGGGGGTAAGCGGCCGGATCACACAGGAGGATGTGCAGCGTGCGTTGCAAGCAAGAGAGCAACCTGCAGTCGCGCCCGCGCCAGAGCCAGCGGTTGCTACGCCAGCTCCTGCTGTGGTGCCCGCGCCGGTGCCGCTCACTGGCCTGCGCGGCATCATCGCGCGACGGATGGCGGAAAGCCACCAGACGACCGCGCCGGTAACGCTCACGATAGAGGTGGACGCGACGGCGTTCGTGGCCTTGCGGGAGCAGCTCAAGGCGGCGCTGGCAGACGAGCTGGGCTTCAATATCGGCTACAATGACTTGCTGGTCAAGGTGTGCGCCAAGGCGCTACGCGACATCCCCTACATGAACGCCCGGCTGGTGCAAGAGGGCGGGCACGCCGAGATCCGCCAACTCGAAGAGGTGCACATCGGCGTGGCGGTGGACACGCCGCGCGGCCTGCTTGTGCCGGTAATCCGCAATGCTGATACACGCAGCCTGAAGGAAGTGGCGCGCGACTTGCGCGAGCTCGTGGCGCGCGCGCGGGATGGCAAGTCGCTGCCAGATGACCTCACCGGCGGCCACCTGACGATCACGAATCTGGGCATGTTCGAGATTGACGCTTTTACGCCGATCATCAACTTGCCCGAGATGGCTATTCTGGGCGTGGGGCGAATCGCACAGCGGCCGGCGGTGGTTGACGGTCAGCTCTGCGTTCGCTCG
Source organism: Chloroflexota bacterium (assembly GCA_019873665.1). Classification (GTDB taxonomy): domain Bacteria; phylum Chloroflexota; class Anaerolineae; order JAAYEA01; family JAAYEA01; genus JAIOAV01. The sequence continues at coordinate 353 of JAIOAV010000144.1, read as the reverse complement.
CTGATGTGGCTCAGCCTGACATTCGATCATCGTCTGGTGGATGGCGCGCCGGCAGCCCGCTTCTTGCAGCGGATCAAGCAGTACGTGGAACAGCCTTATCTGCTTTTGGCGTGAACCGTGGCCCCAAGCAGTGGTGATGGCACTGCTTGGGGCTTTTCGCACCCCAAGGAGGCACCGATGGCGACGCTATATGGCAAGTCCTTCACCCGGCAGGAGCTAATGCGGTTGACGCCCGACATCGAGGTCGTGGGTGGTGTGCGGCGCGTTGTGTTGGATGATGGCATGGCGCGCGGCGTGCGCGTCGCGCAGTTCCATATCGGCAGCGGATTGGCCTTTGACGTGCTGCTGGATCG
>JAIOAV010000143.1 GCA_019873665.1 Chloroflexota bacterium | reverse complement strand
TTTGGCGCAATGGGTTTGGTCCCAACCGTCGGGCGCGCTCCGTCATCTCCCGCACCGCGTCGGCGAACTTGCCGCCGTCCACGGCAGTCATAAAGAACATCTCCAGGCGTTCACCGCCCAGGCCGATCTGATCCAACAGCCCCTTCACGTACTTGACGCGCCGCTCGGCGGCGTAGTTCCCCTCCAGATAGTGGCAGATCCCCTTTTTACAGCCGGCGACGAACACCGCATCCGCGCCCTCTTCAAATGCCTTCAGCAGATACAGCACGTCCGTCTTGCCCGTACACGGCAGGCGAACGACCCGCACGTTGGGCGGGTATTGCAGGTGCATGGCGCCCGCCACGTCCGCCGCCGGATAGCCGCGAAACTCGCAGGCGAGGGCGAGGATCTGGGGCGCGAACGTATCTTCCGACATGCTTCCTCCTCAACAGGGCCTAGGCGGGTTCGGGTACCAACATCGCCGCGATACTGGCCAAGATCTGGCTATCGCGGTAGTGCAAGAGCTGGATCGCCTTCGCCGGACACTCGCCGACGCAGATGCCACACCCCTGGCAGAGGGTCGGTTCGATCTCGGCGGCGCCCACGATGCGGCCCACGCCCTGCGCCTGAGACGTGATGTGCGGCACATCGTACGGGCAGATACGCACGCAGGTCAGACAACCTACGCACTTGGCCTGATCCACCACCGCCACTGCCGCGCCGACAGAGAGCTTGGGCTGGGAGAGGATGGTGGCAGCGCGCGCCGCCGCGGCCTGCGCCTGCGCGATGCTCTCCTCGATGGAGCGCGGGCTATGCGCGATGCCGGCCACGAAAATCCCCTCATTGGCAAAGTCCACCGGCTCTAGCTTGGGATGCGACTCGATGAAAAAGCCATTGGCATTCATCGGCAGTTTGAGCATCTCGCCGATCTCGGCCGCGCCTTCTGCCGGGGCCATCCCTTCGCTCAACACGAGAAAGTCAGGGTGGAAGGTGATGTCGCGTCGCAGCAGCGGTTCGTACACGGTAACCTGCAACGCGCCATCAGCGCGCACATCCACCGGATGATCGTTGTCGTAGCGCAAAAAGATGACGCCCTTCTCGCGCGCCTCGGTATAGTACTTTTCCCGGAAACCGTAAGCGCGAATGTCTTTGTAGATGACATAGACATCGGCGCGCGGGTTCAGCGACTTGATCTTGAGCGCGTTCTTCAGCGCCGCGGAGCAGCAGAGTCGGCTGCAATATTCCTCCGCCGGCCCGACGCACTGGATCATCACGACCTCGCGCGCCGCAGTAACCGCCGGATCCGCCGCGACAAGCTTGGCCTCTAGGTCGCGCTGCGTGATCACCTGCGGGTGCTGGCCCAGCATATAGTCGGGGCCGCGATTCTCCTGCCCGCCGATGGCGATGATCAGCGCGCCGTGCTGAATGATCTGCTCGCCATCGGGCGTGGAAAGGCGCGAGGTGAAACTGCCCACCACCCCCTTGGTCTCCAGGAGCGTGGTCCGTTTCCACACGGTGATGCCTGGCTCGCGTTCCACAGTGGCGATGAGGTCGCGTAGATACGCCTGCACGTCCTTGCCATCGAGGTCATAGAAGATGTGACGGAGATTGCCGCCCAGCTCCGGCTCGCGTTCGACGAGGTGAGCATGGTAACCCTGTCGGGCCAGGCTGAGCGCCGCATTCATGCCAGCGACGCCGCCACCCAACACCAGCGCTTGCGGGTTGACCGCCAGCTCATGAGCGCGCAGCGGCTCCAACAGCGCCGCGCGTGCCACCGCCATGCGCACCAGATCCTGCGCCTTTCGCAGCGCCGCGCGCGGGTCGCGCATGTGCACCCATGCCACCTGATCGCGCAAGTTGGCCATCTCCAGCAGGAAGGGGTTCAGCCCCGCTTCGCGCAGCGTCTCACGGAATAGTATCTCGTACATCAGCGGCGAGCCAGTGGCCACGACAATGCGATTCAGGTTCAGCTCGGCGATCTTGGCCTTGAGATGCGCCTGCACCTCAGCACTGCGCACACCGATTTGCGCGTCCGCGTGGATCACGCCAGGAAGAGCGCGAGCATAGGCAACCAGAACGGGGATGTCTATCGCCTGTCCGATGCTGGCCGGGCTCGTCGAGGCCGCCGCATCCCAGACAAAGACGCCAATGCGCGGCGCTTCGGGCACGACCTCGCGCTCCGGCAGATAGCTCTTTGGCCGGGCGAGTTGCCCGCGCACGTCCGCCAGCAGCTCGGCGGCCCTGGCCGCCGCGGCGCTCGCCTGCGTTACGCTGTCGTGCATATCCCGCGGCTGCGAGAGCGGGCCGGCGACAAACACACCGGCACGGCTCGTCTCTACCGGCGCAAAGGGCTGCGTCGCGACAAAGCCGTCCTGGTTCAGCGCCACGCCGATGCGTTGCACCATCGCCCTGGTCTCCGGCGCGACCTCCGTGCCGATGGAGAGCACAACCAGGTTAAAGCGCTCCTGCAACAGCTCGCCACTCTCCGTCTCGTACTTGATGATGAGCTCACGCGTCTGCAGGTCCTGCACGACGGAGGCCACCCGGCAGCGGGTGTATTGCACGCCGTACTCGTAACGCGCCTGGTTGTAATAATCCATATACCCTTTGCCAAAGGCGCGCATATCCATGATGAAGATGTGGGGCTCGAGCTGTGGGTTAAAGTGCTTGGCCATGATCGCCTTTTTCGTGGCGTCGAGGCAGCAGATGGCGGAGCAATAGTTGTGCTCACGATCGCGCGAGCCGACGCACTGTATCCAGGCCACCGGCCCAGAGGTGGCGAGCACACGGTCAAACTGCGAGCTGACGACGACATTCGGGAAGCGCCCGCAGCCCAGCTCGGGGCGGCGCGTGGCGTCATACGGCGCATCATCCGGCGCGAGGATCACCGCGCCCACAGCAAGCTCCCGCTCGCGTTCCGCACCATCCTCCACGGCATGGCGCACCAGCGCCGTAAAGCGCCCGGCGTCGCCTTCCAGCTTGAGGAGCGTCGCCTGATAGAGGAGCTGCACGTTGGGGTGCCGCGCGACCTCCACAACCTTCGGGGCCATGGTGCACATGTCGCAGTCATTGATCTGGAATGTGCGATCCAACTGCGCCACATAGCCGACGGCAGCGGGCTGGGGATCGAGCAGATAGACGAGGAAGCCGGCATTGGCCAGGTCAAGGGATGCCTGGATGCCTGCAATGCCGCCACCGACCACCATCACAGCGCCAACCTTGTCTTCGGGCACAGCGAAATCTCCTTCCGTTGTCAAGCGGGGTGAACAGTGAACAGCGCACGAGGTCACGCCTGCGGCCTGCCAGGACGGTGCAACCTTGCTCATTCCTGCAGGTTGGCGCGACGCGGCGGCGCCCCGGCTATGTGAGACAATTCGCGACGACAAAGCACCGGATCCAGAGTATCGAGGGAGGGTTGCTCCATATTGGCGTGCGATGCGCCCTTTGCGTTTCTTCTCTACAGCAGCCCACAGCTATTATACAACGTTTCACCACGCTTGACAAGTGAAAACGAGCGACACCGGCAGTTGCGCCAGAGGCTCTGCCTCTGGCGCGTCTTTGTCACCGCTCCACAAAGCGGCTATAATTCCTAGCCAGGAACACGATCGTTACGCCGCGGCAGAGAGGTCAGCTTGAGCAAGAAACGTTGGGTTATCGCGCCGCCAGTGCCGCCAGTGCATCTGGCGCAATTCCCCTCCCTGCCGCCGTTGCTGGTGCAGCTCCTCTATAACCGGGGCGTGCGCAGCGCGGCGGATGTGGACGCCTTTCTGCACCCCACGCTGGACGATGTGAATCCTTTTCTCCTCCATGGCATGGCCGACGCCGTGGCGCGCATCCGCTATGCCATCCGCCGCGCCGAGCCGATCGCCATCTACGGCGACTATGACGTGGATGGGGTGACGGCGACGGCGCTGCTGGTGCAGACGTTGCGCGCGCTGGGCGCGGACGTCCGCCCATACATCCCACACCGCGTGGATGAGGGATATGGCCTTAATATGGCGGCCATGGCGAATCTGACACAGACCGGCGCCCGCCTGGTCGTTACGGTGGACTGCGGCGTGCGGTCGGTGCAGGAGGTGGCATACGCACGGCAGCTCGGCATTGACGTGATCATCACCGACCACCACAGCGTGGGTCCCGCGCTGCCGAATGCATGCGCCATCATCAACCCAAAGCAGCCTGCGGCGCAGGCCGCGCGCACCCGCTACCCCTTCGACGAGCTGGCGGGGGTGGGACTGGCGTTTCGGCTGGCGCAGGCGCTGCTGCGCGCCGAACAGCAGGTGCCCCTCCGCCGTGGCAACAGCCCGCTGCCGGACGAGCGCGCGCTGCTCGATCTCGTTGCGCTGGGCACGGTGGCCGATATCGCGCCGTTGCTGGGGGAAAACCGCGCCCTCGTCTGGCATGGCCTGCAAGAGATCAACCGCGCCGCGCATCCGGGCATCCGCGCCATGCTGGAGGAGGCGGAGGTCGCGCCGGGCACGGTAACCGCGTATCACATCGGCTATGTGCTCGGGCCGCGCCTGAATGCCGCCGGTCGGCTGGCGAACGCCATCGCCGCCTATAACCTGCTGATGGCCGAGACGGAGGAGGAGGCGCGGGCGCTGGCCTGCGAGCTGGGGGAGCGCAACCGCGAGCGGCAGGAGCTGACGCGCGAGCTGGTGAGCAAGGCGCAGGCGCAGGTGTTGAGCGAAGGGGTGGGGCCGATCCTGATCGTCGCTGGCGAAGAGTATCTGGCGGGGGTGGTGGGGCTGGTGGCCTCCCGCCTCGCGGATGCGTTCTATCGGCCGGCGGTAGTGGTGGAGTGGGGCGAATCACAAAGCAAAGGTTCGGCACGCAGCATCCCCGAATTCCACATCACGCAGGCGCTGGATCGTTGCGCCGAGCTCCTCATCAAGCACGGCGGGCACGCCGCTGCCGCCGGTTTCACCATAGACAACGCGGTCTGGGAGCAGTTCACGGCGCAGTTGCGGCAGATCGCGGCGGTGCAGCTCGCCAGCGTGGAGCTGATGCCGCAACTGGAAGTGGATGCGGTGATCCCGCTGGCGCAGGCGGACTGGGCCACGGCCGCCATGTTGGAGGAGATGGAGCCGGTGGGGCACGCCAACCCGCGCCCCTGTTTTGTCAGCCGTAACGTGATAGTGCGGCACTATGGCGTGGTGGGCCACAACCACCTGCGGCTTACGTTGAGTGATGGCCGGATCGTCATCAACGGCATCGCCTTTGGGCAGGGGGAGTGGGCCAACCACATGCCCCCGCGCATTGACGTGGCATACAACCTCGCAGTGGACGAGTGGAACAACGAGCGGCGGCTGCAGCTCCATGTACAG
>JAIOAV010000142.1 GCA_019873665.1 Chloroflexota bacterium | reverse complement strand
CGCGCATCCTGCTCATTCCGCTGACGGTGGCGCTCTGGCTGCTGGCCACGCCGCTGATCCAGCTCCTCTTTCAGCGCGGCGCGTTCACCCCCCTGGACACGCTCTGGACGGGCCGCGCGCTGCGGCTCTATCTGCTGGGGCTGATCTTTGCCACCATTGACTGGCCGCTCAACTATGGCTTTTACGCGCGGCAGGACACGCTGACGCCGGCGCTGGTGGGCGTCTTTTCCGTCGGCGTGTATCTGGCCATCGCCTTGGTCCTGCGCCGCCCGCTGGGGATGCTGGGCCTTGTGCTGGCGGATTCGGGCAAGCATCTGGCGCATGCGCTGGTCATGCTGGCGCTGACGCACCGCCGCGTGGATGGGCTGCGCGGGCAGGCGCTCTGGCAGACGGCGCTGAAGGCGCTCCTGGCCGCCGCTATCATGGCGCTGGTCATCGTCGCGGCGCTGGCCGCGACCGGAGGCATCGCCGGCGCGGGGTGGATCGGGCTGCTGGTCCGCGTGGCGCTGGCCGGCGGGGCGGGCGCCGCCACCTATGCCGGGCTGGCGCTGGCATTGCGGCTGGACGAAGCGCAGCTCCTCTGGGCCACGGTGCGGGCGCGATTCCGCCGGTAAAGGGTCTCAGCCTCCCGCAGGTGACGCGATGCGCATCATAACCTGCGGAGGCTGCCCCTCGGCCGGCCACGGTCCGCGCCTGTTGTTTGACTCGCCACTGCAGGTGGCGTATAATTGAGCTGATCGTCAGGCGTGCGCGTTTCCCCCAGATAGGCACTGAAGCATGGACGAAGACAAACGGCTGGAGGAACTGTCGGTCGCCGAGCTGGAGCAGCTTCTGGCGCGCAAGCGGCGCGCCAACCTGTTGCGCCGCGTCGAGGCGGAGGAGGCCAGCCCGCAGCGGCCGGTCATGCCTGCGCCGCCGGACGGAGCGCCCGCGCGGCCCAGAGGGTATCGCAGTTGGCGCGTCTCGGCACCGTTGGGACGGCTGCCCACGGCGCGGATTGTGGCGGGCGAGCCACAGCCGCGTTTCCGCTCCACCGCGTTCACGCGCTGGCAGGAGCAGCAGCGCGCCGCCGCGGACGAGGGCCAGCGCAAGTCGCGTAGCTGGCGCGACGCGCTATTGCTGCTCATTGAGGTGAGCGCGGTGGTGGCGCTGGTCGCGCTGGTCATCAGCGGCATGTGGCAGCTCGAATCGCTGAATCAGCAGACGGCGGAAGCGCTGCAGAGCAGCGTCGCCACGCCGGTGGCAGAGGCCGCTGTCCTGCCGGGCAGCAGCGTGCCACCCACAGCGGTGCCCCTGCCCGCGCGCTATCAGCGCTGGGTAACGCGCATAACGCCCGTCGTCCTGCCGACGCTCGGCCCGCAATCGCCGACGCGCCTCGTCATCGCCAAGATCGGCGTGGATGCGCCGATCGTGCAGGGGGATACGTGGGAGGACCTGAAAAAAGGGGTCGGCCACCACATCGGCAGCGCGGATCCCGGCACCCGCGGCAATATGGTGCTCGTCGCGCATGACGATGTCTTTGGCGAGATCTTTCGTGACCTGCACAAGCTGGAACCCGGCGACACCTTTACGGTGTATGCGGGCGACCGCATGTATGATTACGTGGTGCGCGCCAAGCGCATCGTGGCGCCCACCGAGGTGAGCGTCATGGAGCCGACCGGCGAGCCGACGGCCACGCTGGTCACCTGTTATCCGTATCGCGTGGATACGCACCGTCTGGTGGTGTTCGCCGAGCTGGCCCCCTGAGGCGGCCAGCGACTGTTGTCCCAATCCCGAGCGAGGAGTGCACGCATAAGATGGCCAAGAAGAAGGCCCGCAAGCAAAAGAGCAAGGCGATCTCAGTGCCGCTGCCCGAGAAGGTCAAGGCGCAGCCCGCGGCCACGTCGCGCGCGGCGGCCGCCGGCAAGGCCACGCCCGAAAGCGTCGCCGCGGCGCAATCGAGCTTTGCCGACGAGTACCGCTACGTGTTTCACGACTTGAAGCGGATCGGCATCCTGGCAGCGGCGATGTTCGCGCTGCTGATCGTTCTGGCGCTGGTGATCGGCTAGGCCCGCGAGAGAGGCGGGGGCCAGCGTATCTATCGCGGGCCCCCGCTTTTTGCGGCCACGGCGCGCGCCCGGCGCACCACCACACGTACGACGATGAATTGCAGCGCGAAATGCGTGGCCAGGCAGGTCCACAGGCTCGCCGTGCCGTAAAAGAGGAGCGTGCTGACGATCGCCAGCCCCGCGGTCTGCACCACCGCCTCCCGCTCTCCCGGCTCGCGTGCCGCGCGCCGCAATGCCCCGTTCAGCGCTCCCGCCAGCAGGATCACCCCCAGCGCCGCAAAGGTCCCCGCATAGAACCCCAGCCGCGCGATGCACGCCGCCCGACAAAAGGCCCACATCATCTCCAGATACCCCGCCTCGCGGAGCTGCATGGGCCAGCCCCACCATGTAGCGTGCGCGGCCCAGGCGCGTGGCAACGGATACGCGGGGAGATGGCGGCGCAGCGCGCCCCAGCTCCACAGCGCGATGGCCAACGCCGCCAACGCGATGCCGGCGGCGACGCTCGCCTGCGGCCACCCGCTGGTCGCCGCAAGCCCCATCGCGGCGGGGCTGACGACGCCGAGGAGAAGCGCCGCATACGGGATGCCCAGATAAAAGAGGGGACGCGCCAGCTCCACGAACCAGCTCATCGCGGGATGCGCGGCGATGGTCGGGCGTCCCTGCGCCGCGCGCTGGCGGCTCCGGGCGGCGAGGTTCACGCCGACGAGATAGAGCACAAGGGTGGCGGCGAGCCACAGGACGGGGGGGAGGGCGGGAGCGAGCCCCAGGCCTGCGGTCACGGTGCGCTCCGGGATGGACTATGCCGGCGGGTTGAGCGGGAGGGCCAGCGTTATCGTGGTGCCCCGCCCCGGCGCGGATTCGATCTCGAGGCGCGCGCCGATCAGCCCGGCGCGTTCGCGCATGTTGATCAGGCCGAGGCTGTCCCGCTGATCGTAGGTGTCCTCAATGGCATTGACATCGAACCCGTGGCCGTTGTCGTGCACCATCACCACCAGCATATCGCCATAGGCAGCGAGGCGGACGGTGATCAGGCTGGCCTCCGCGTGCTTGCATGCGTTGTTCACCGCCTCCTCGACGATGGAAAAGATGGTGCCCTCCACGTTGATGTCCAGCCGTTCCAACGGCTGCTCGATGTCCAGCAGGATCGGCGTGCCGCCCGTCTCTTTGAGCCGTTCCACATACTGCTGCAACGCCCCCGCTAACCCCTGCGTTTCCAACGCCAGCGGGCGCAGCTTGAACAGCGTCGTGCGGATCTCCCGCGTGGCGCGGCGCGCCATCTTTTCCAGATCGAGCAGCTCCTCGCTGGCCTTATCCGGCTCGCGTTGCACCAGCAGCCGCGCATAGTTGAGGCGCATCGCCAGCGCCGAGATCGTCTGCGTCGGCCCGTCATGCAGCTCACGCGCCAACCAGTGGCGCAGCTCTGTCTCGCTGCCGATGATCCGCTCCTTCTCCTCCTGCAACTGCCGATAGAGCCGGGCGTTTTGCAGCGCGATGGTGGCCTGGCTGCACAGAGTGCTGAGAAATGCCACCTGATCCGCCTGATATAGGCCCCGTTGCTTGTCCGCAAAGACGGCGGCCCCATACAGCTCGAATCCGGCGCGCAGCGGGATGGCGGCGGCGCTTGTATAGCCGCGCAGCGCCGTCAGCGCGCCCAGTTCGGGGTCCTTCTCCGGTTCCTGGATCACCGCCGGCTCTACTGCCTTGATGATCTGTCCCAACAAGCCGGATTCGCCGCGAAAGACGCGGGCGGCGTCGCATTCCGGCAGGTGGCGGTAGGCGGCAATGCGCAGGGCGCGCTCCCCGTTGCCCTCGCCAAAGAGGAGCACCATGCCGAGCACATGCTCGCTCGCCGCGTCCATCTCCTGCAGCCCCATCACGCCGATCTCCAGCACCGATTCGAGCACCCGCTGGTAGTTGAGCGTGGCGCTCAGGTTGCCGGTCAGCTCGTAGATCGCCTTGATCTGCTCGCTCACGCGGCGGAGTCGTTCGTCCGCTTCGCGCTCGCGCGCCGCCATGCGCCGATTCTCAGTGGCGCTGTGCCACGAGACCAGCGCCGTGGCGAAGGCGAGCAGCAACAGGTTGCGGCCCAAGACTACCAGCATCGCTGGCGGTGGCACGCCGCGCGCGTCGGCCACGGCCAACACCACCCAGAAGATCGCCGTGGCGATGGCGCAGTACAGGGCGTGGCGCGGTCGCAGCCGGAGCGCCGCCAGCAGGACCGGGATCAACAGCAAACCGAGGAAGGGGCTTTCCTGCCCGCCGGTGATCAACGTCAGGGCGGCGGTGGCGAGCCAATCCATCGCCACTGCCCCCATCGCCAGAGCCGGGGAGGCGGCCAGGTATTGTATGGCCAGCAGGATAAGATTGGCGATGAGGACGGCGACGATCCATTCGGACAAGAGATGCCGCTGTCGCGGCGAGGGAGCCGAGCTGACATAGGCCAGCGCAGCCAGGATGGACACGAATACCAGACGGAGCAGCGTCTGTGACCAGTCTATGGTTCGCCGTCCGGCTCGTCTATCTTGCATCTCCAGCTCTCCCGGTGTGTCCCCTGAGGATTCGTCGCGAAAGGAAAAGGCCGCGGCCCAGACAGCACATGCCTGGCCGCGGCCCTTTTCTGGTGGGCGAGATAGGAGTCGAACCTACGAACCTCACGGATGTGAGCCGTGCGCTCTAACCAACTGAGCTACTCGCCCATACAGTACTTATTATAGCATGTCCTGTCGGAAAATGCAAATGCCGCTCTGTTCGGTCACTTCGCTGTCATATCCATCCCTGACGCATCGCCCCGCTGCCCGCCGCGCCGACCTTGGTGGGCGTCGCCGTTGGCGTGGCCGTGGCAGGCGCAGGCGCCGCCGGCGGCGCGACGGTGACCGCCGCCGGCTGGGCCGGTGTCGCCGTCGCCACCGCGATGGTGGGAAATGGCGTCCAGGTGGGCGTCGTTGTCGGCTCCGCCGATGGCCGGTCAATGACGAAGAAGATGGTACTGCACACCATGCTGAGCGCCACCAGCAAACTCAGGATGTACAAGGCGCGCTGACTCTTCTGCTGCGAGCGTTTCAAGCCACCCTCCACGGAAAGCTCTTGCAGACCGCTCCCTGCCTATCGGCGCGAGCAGTATTCCAGCCCCTGCAGCGCGGGCTGTGAGCCGGGATCCATCTCGAGCGCCTTTTTCAGCCACGGGATGCCCGCCTCGCACCGTCCCGAGTAGGCATAGGAGAGGCCCAGTTCGTAATAGTATTCGACCGCTGTTTCGCCCAACGCGATCGCGCGCTCAAAGTGTGGGATCGCCACCTCGTAATGCCGCCGTACGTACGCCGTCCATCCCGGGTGCCCGTGCGGCGCGC
>JAIOAV010000141.1 GCA_019873665.1 Chloroflexota bacterium | reverse complement strand
CGGCGCGACGGGAGGCACTCACCCTGCCCTCTCCCAGCGGGAGAGGGTGCGTCTGCAGGACGCGGGTGAGGGCGGCGCGACGGGAGGCCCTCACCCCACCCTCTCCCAGCGGGAGAGGGTGCGTCCGCAGGACGCGGGTGAGGGCGGCGCGGCGGGAGGCACTCACCCTGCCCTCTCCCAGCGGGAGAGGGTGCGTCTGCAGGACGCGGGTGAGGGCGGCGCGACGGGAGGCACTCACCCCACCCTCTCCCAGCGGGAGAGGGTGCGCCCGCAGGACGCGGGTGAGGGCGGCGCGACGGGAGGCATGGCGATGAACCCTTACGAGCGGATGGTGCGAAGGCTGCGCGGCGAGCCGGTGGATCGGCCCCCGAACTGGAACATCATGATGACCTTTGCCGCGCATTATGTCAATCAGCCATTGCGCCGTTACTACCTGGACCACCGCGTTCTGGTGGAGGCCAACCTCGCCGTGCAGGCGGCGTTTGAGCTGGACATCGTGCAGGCGATCTCCGACCCCTACCGCGAGGCGGCGGATTTCGGCGCAGAGATCATCTTTCCCGACGATGGACTGCCGGTCAGCAAGATGCCGCTGCTCGCCGACAAGGGCGTTCTGGCGCGGCTCGCACCACCAGACCCACATGCGGGCGGACGGATGAGCGATCGGCTGGCCGCCGTCGCCGCTTTCCGCCAACAGGTGGGCGGGCAGATCCCCATCATGGGATGGGTGGAGGGAGCGCTGGCCGAGGCCGCTGATCTGCGCGGCGTCAGCGCGCTGCTGATGGACCTGTACGACGATCCGGCGTGGGTGCGCGCGCTGTTGGCGTTGTGCACCGAGACGGCGATCGTCTTTGCGCGGGCGCAGGTGACCGCCGGCGCGGACATCATCGGGCTGGGCGACGCCATCGCCTCGCGCGTGTCGCCGCGCATGTACCGCGAGTTCGCGCTCCCCTACGAGCAGCGCATCTTTGCCGCCGTGCACGAGATGGGCGCGCTGGCGCGGCTGCACATCTGCGGGGACGTAACGCATATCCTGGAGATGATGGTCGAATCGGGCGCAGATATCATTGACATTGACTGGATGGTGGATTTCGGGAACGCAGCGCGCATCTGCGGCGCGCGCGCCGCCGTCTGCGGCAACTTTGACCCGGTGGCGGTGATGTTGCAGGGCACGCCGGCGGAGGTGCGGCAGGCGGTGCGGCGCTGCCTGGAGGTGGGTGGGTCACGCAGCATCAGTATGGCCGGCTGTGAGATCCCGGATGGCACGCCGCACGCGAATCTGCGCGCGCACGCCGCCGCGCTGCGCGAGTATGGTAGCGGCCAGCTTCCCGCAGGAGGCTGACGCGCAGGAGGTTCAGATGAACAAGGAGCAGTTCACGCGCGTCTTTCCGCTGGGGGCGCACCTCTGCCGCGAGCCGATGCCCCCGATGGCGGAGCTAAAGCGCGACATGGAAAACCTGCGCGGGCACGGCTTCAACCTGATCAAGCTGCAGGAGCACTGGGCCTTTGACGAGCCAGTCGAGGGCCATTACGACTTGGGCCGTTACGAGGAGCTGATCGCGTACGCAGCGCGTCTGGACATGGGTGTCTATCTGGGGCTGACGTGCGAGCAGGCGCCCAACTGGCTCTGGCGCAAGCATCCGGATTGCCGCATGGTGGGCCGCAATGGCCTGCCCATCGCGTACCAGGCGCAGGCGACGCTCCCCTCCGACGGCAAGCCGGGCCCCTGCTACGATCATCCGGGGGCGATGGCGGATCAGCTCCGCTTCATCGGGCAACTGGTGCGAACGCTGTCGCGGTATGAGAACATCGTTATCTGGAACACGTGGCAGGAGATCGGCTACTGGGCGGAGGGGCTGGTGGGGCAGCCGGTGTGCTATTGCGCACACACCATCGCGCACTGGCGGCGGTGGTTGCAATCGCGCTATGGCGATCTGGACGGGCTGAACCGGGCGTGGAACACACGCTACGGGATGTGGGAGGATGTGCTGCCGGATCGCTGCGAGCGGCGCAACGCGCTGCCGCAGGACGTGGACTGGCGCTACTTTATGGACAATGTGCAGATCGCGCAGGTGCTGCGCGCCCGCGCCGAGGCGATCCGCGCGGCAGACCCGTTGCACCGGCCGATCTTTGCCCACAAGGGAGGGCCGATCATCGGCTCCGGTCAGGACTGGACCTACGCGCGCTGTCAGGACTTTTTGGGCAGCTCCTGCTATCCGGCATGGGGCGGCTTTCATGCCTGGGACGACGGGCGGCCGGCGGCGGGACAACCGCATCGCCGGCATGACGCGCTGTTGGCCGAGATGTGGAGCAACGTGGCGCTGCGCTTTGACTATATCCGCTGCTGCAACCCGCCGGACGCGCCGGTGTGGGCCGCCGAGTTTCAGGGCGGCCCGGTGAGCACGGCGTTGCACAAGGGGCGCGTCCCGAACGCGGCGGACATCCGCCGCTGGATGCTGACGGCGGTGGGGAGCGGCATCACGGCGCTCTCTTTCTGGGTGGCGCGGGCGGAGATCATGGCGGCGGAGCAGAACGGCTTTAGCCTGCTGGATAGCGTGGGCGACGAGACGCCGCGCTATGCGGAGGCGGCGCGGGTGGGGGCGGCGCTCAACCGCTACCCACAGCTTTTCGCCGCGCCGACCACGCCCCCCGCAGCGGTGGCGATCGTGGTGGACGAGTGGAACTTTCAATTCTGCCAGACGCTGAGCTACGGCGGGGAACATCTGCCATATAGCGTGCGCGGCTGGTACCGCCTGCTGTGGGAGCTGGGAGTGCCGGTGGATTTCGTGCTGGCGCTGGGCCCCGGACAGGAGGCTGACGCTAGGGCTCTACGCCGATACCGCGCCCTGATCCTCCCCTTCCCGGTGGCGCTGGCGGACGAGACGGCCGCGGCGCTGGCGGATTATGTGGCGCGCGGCGGGAATCTGATCAGCGAGGCGTGCCCCGGGCGGGTGGATGAGCACGGCTTCTGCCGGCGCGGGGAGCTATCGCCGGCGATGGGGGCGCTTTTCGGCGTGGCGCAAGAGACGCTGCACATGGTGCGCGAGCCGAACGGGGGCGCGCGCTGGCTGCCGCCGGAGCGCACCTGGGGCGAATACCGCGACGCCACGTGGCTGTATGGTTGCGGGCCGCTGGCGGGCCAGCGGCTGCGCGCGAACCTGTATGTGGAGACCTTCCGCTGCGTGGCGAGTGAGCCGTGCCTGACGGCAGGAGACGACATCGCGGGGACGGTGCGCCGCGCGGGCGAGGGGCGGGCGTGGCTGCTGGGGACGCTGGCGGGTCATGGAGGCACTGCCTACCGCGACGGGACGACATCCGCCTGCGTGGCGGCGCTGCTCGCCGAGTGCGGCGTGGCGCCGGAACGCGTGGGCGCGCTACTGCGCCGGCGGCGGGTGGCGGGGCGACTGGAGGCGTGGCTGCTGACGAACCCGACCGAGGCGACGGTAACCGAGTCGGTGGACGTGCGCGCGTGGCGCGAGGCGACGGTGCTGCTGGGCGAGGGCGCGCGGGCCGGCGACCGGCTGGAGATCACCGTGCCGCCGCTGGACGTGTGCGTGGTGGTGGTGGAGAGGTGAGCCCAGACCTGCCGCAACGCAGATGTAATTTCATTCATCTACTAATACAACTTTATTGGCTCATGCTTTTCTCATAGGCCATCGTTGCACAGACCGCGCCGATTGCGTTTGCAGCGCGTTTGTGCATCCTTGACGCATGAAATTGACGTATCCGCCTCTTTCCCAAGCCGTCATCAAGAGCGAGGAAGTCAGGGCATCCTGGCAGGCAATGCGCTCCCCCACGCCTTGCTCACGGGTTGCTAACGGTGCGCGTGCACCGTCGGTGCGGTCGCACCGAGGGAAGAAGGCGTCATGCCGGAAGATAGCGGAACACAGCTCTATTCGGTTGAGGGCCTGCGGCTCATCGTGGGGCTGATGCGCGCATCGGCGCGCGCTGCCGCAGCGCCGCAACTCAACGCGAACAACCTGAACGCCACACGGGGCTGGGAGACGATCCTGGTGTTGCAGGAGCAGCCGCTGGCGGGCGATGTGATGTGCCGCGTCCTGGAGCGGAGCGGGTATCAAGTGCTGGCAGCGCGAGACGCCGATGAGGCGCTGCGCATCTGCCAGGCCCACCCGCGCCCGATCCATCTGGTGATCGTGGATGGCGTGCTCAAATCGGATCACCTGACGCTCATCTCGCGCCTGCAGGAGCGAAGCGCGCGGACGCGCTTTCTCTACATATCAGGCTATACCGGCGCGGCGTTGGGGCAGTTGATCGGCCCGCACGCCTTTTTGCGCAAACCCTTTAGCATCCCGGCGTTGCTGCACAAGGTGCGGGAGATATTGGATCAATAGCTATCAGCGAAATCGGTAGCTGATGGCTGAAAGCTGATAGCTTCCTGCCAAGGAGCGCTATGCATTCACGTGATGAGATCTGGGAGCCAGGGCGCGAGTTCAGCTTGATGCCCTTCTGGTTCTGGAACGACGTGCTGCGCGAAGACGAGCTGGCGCGCCAGATGGCGGAAATGCAGGCGAAGGGCGTGCATGGCTTTGTCATCCACCCGCGCGTGGGCCTGCCCCGCGACATCGGCTGGGTGTCGGCGCGGATGCTTTACTTTGTGCGATTTGCGGTGGAGGAGGCGGCGCGGCGGGGCATGTACGTCGTGCTCTACGACGAAGGGATGTATCCCTCCGGCTCTTCCTCCGGCCAGGTGGTGGAACGCAACCCTGCTCACCGGTGCCGCTGCCTGGCGCGCATTGAGCTGGCCGGCGAGGCAGCCCTCCCACTGCCCGCCGGCCACAACCTTGTGGCGGTGGTGCCGCGCGCCAACGGGCAGCGGATCGCCGTGGTGGATCGCCCGGTGAACGCGTTCATCCGCGGCCTGCACTATATCGGCGACGGCCCTGCCGAGGACGAGCCTCCGGCGGGCGACATCCTCAACCCGGAGGCGGTGGCCAGCTTCATTGAGTTGGTTTATGACAAGTACGCTGCTGCCGTGGGCGACTATTTCGGCAGCACCGTGCTGGGCATCTTTACCGACGAGCCGGGATTGCTGGGGCGCTGTCGTGAGCGAGATGTGCGCCCAGGCACGACCGGCATCCTGACGCACGTCAACGCCTACCTCGGCTACGATTTCACGCCGCACCTGCCCGCGCTCTGGTACGATGACGAGCCGGACGCCGCCCACTATCGCGCCGCGTATCGCCGCGCCGTCAACCAGCGGCTGGAAGAGACCTACTACAGGCCGCTGTACGAGTGGTGCGAGGCGCACGGCATCGCGCTCACCGGCCACCCCGCCGAGTCGGACGACATCGGCATGGAGCGCTATTTCCACATCCCCGGGCAGGACATCGTCTGGCGCTGGGTCTTGCCGAACCATCCAAGCGCGCTGGAGGGCGCGCACGCCACACAGGTCAAATGCAGCTCCTCTGCCATGATCCATCTGGGGCGGCGACGCAACAGCAACGAGTGCTTTGGCGCGTACGGGCACAGCTTTACTTGGGAAGAGATGAAGTGGCTCACCGACTGGTGCTTTGTGCGCGGCGCCAACCTGCTATACCCGCACGCTTTCTACTACTCGATCCGCGGCCCACGTCGCGACGAGCGCCCGCCGGATGTGGGGCCGCACAGCCCCTGGTGGGATCGCTACCAGACCTTCGCCGATTACTGTCGGCGGTTGTCCTGGCTGAATACCGACGGCACGCA
>JAIOAV010000140.1 GCA_019873665.1 Chloroflexota bacterium | reverse complement strand
GAGATCCAGGAAGCATACCGGCGGGTGGGCGAGTCGGACTATTTGAAGAGCGAGTTCATCGCCATTGCCAGCCACGAGCTGCGCACGCCGCTGGTCAGCATCCTCGGCTACATCGAGATGCTCACATACGAGGCGACGGGCGAGGCCTTGGAGTATCTGAGCATTGTGCTGGATCAGGCGAACCGGCTGCGCGACATCGTGAACGACATGCTCAGCCTGACCGATCTGCGTGCGGGCATCACCGAGCTGATGTGGGCCGACATCCCGCTGGCGGAGACCATCGCCACCGCCATTGAGCGGTTCCAGTCCCAACTCGAGGATCGCGCCGTGCAGATCGTAACCGAGATCCCGGCGGATTGCGCCCACATTCGCGCCGACCGGGAGCGGTTCATCCTCATACTCGAAAAGCTGGTGTCGAACGCCATCAAGTTCAGCCCGGTGGGGGAAAAGGTAACCATCCGCGCCCACGCCGATGGCGACCGCGCCATCATCTCGGTGAGCGATCGCGGCCCCGGCATCCCCGCCGAGGCGCAGCGGCATCTGTTCACCCCCTTCTACCAGACGGAAGAGTCGCTCCGCCGCACCCACGGCGGCATGGGGCTGGGGCTGGCCATCGCCAAGGGGATGGTGGAGCTACACGGCGGCGAGATCTGGGTGGAAAGCGAGCCGGGCCAGGGCGCCACCTTCTCCTTCTCCATCCCGCAGACGCACCCCGCGTACCGTGAATAGGGGATTGCTTCGGGCTGCGCCCTCGCAATGACAACGGCTTATATCTCTCCGTAGCGAACATTTGTTCTTACCCCTCTTGACAAACAGCCCAGACCGTGCTATAATCCGACACGGATAGAACTTTTGTTCTACCGCCTGATATGGCATGGAGGTTTTTGCGTAAATGACAGGACAAGCAGCAAGGATCAGACAGGAAGCAGAGGCGACCGAGCCGCAGGGTATGGCGCACGGTGTATCGCGGAGCCTGCGCCTGCGCCGTGCCGGCTGGATACTGGAGCAACTGGATCGGCGCGACATGCTGGTGGCAGACGCGCCCCGGCCGGAAAGCTGGGGCGAGCGCGACACGATTGACGCGCGCGAGTTCGCCCAGTGGCTGCGCCGCCATCTGAACGTAACCGGCTGGCGCGCCATCATGATCCAGGTGGAAGAGCACAACGAGATTGACCCCAAGCGGCGGTGGGATATCTCGATCCCCGGCGATATGCTGGATGCCATCGAGCTGATGCTGCAGCGCGAGCCGGGCGCCGCGCCTCGGCCGCAGGTATCGGGGGCAGCCTCCCCGGAGCATCGCGTGGCAGTGCCGATCCCGCCGAAACGGGATCATATAGTGGCCGAGGTGCAGGAGCGCGCCAATATGCTACAGTCGTTGCGCGCGCTCATCACCGCCCAGCCGACGGAAAAGGCCAAGCCCAGGCTGCCGAATCTGGCGTGGCTCCTCGCGCCGCGCTCCGCCACTGCGGTGGTGCGCGCCCAGGCGACGAGCGCCAAGGCTGAGGCTGAGCTGGAGCGGACGCGCAGCGAGACGTTGTTGCGCGCGCTGCACATCATGGAGAACAACCTGCGCAGCAGCGCCGTGCTGACGCAGATTCAGGACCTGCGCCAGCGGCTGGGGCCCTATCTGCAGGGCTATTGCCAGGAGCGCAACATCCCCCTGCCCCAGTCCGGGTCGGAGGAGGAGGTGAACCTGCTCTTCTTGCTCAACGCGCAACTGGTGGCGCTGGACGACGCGCAGGAGGAGATCGCGCGGCGCGGCGCGCAACTGGCCCGCGACCAGATCGACATCGCGGAAAAGAGCGCCAAGGCAAGCCTGGAGGCGCGGGCGTTGCCGCTGCAACTGGAGACGGAAATCACGGCGAACCCGATCCGCGAGAGGCTGTTGCGGGAGCAGATGCGGCACCGCAGCGCGCAGTGGGTATCCCGTCTCGTCGGCGCGCTGGGCGGCGTGCTCCTCAGCCTGATCACCGCCAGCGCCGAGATGCTGGCAGAGACGCTGGCGCAGACGGCGTGGCTCACGGCGCCGGCGCTGTTAGTGTTCTTTGTGACGCTGCTGGCGGAGACGCTCAGCTATTCGGATGTGCTGACGCTGCGCAAGATCATCGGCTTCACCGGCATTGCCCTCTGGAACGCGACGCTCATCCTGGGCCTGACGCTAGTGGGCATCGCGCTCTGGCGGCATCTGGGCCGCCGCCTCGCCGCGTCCGAGACAGATGCGGCATTGTCCCAGGCGCCGCACCAGCCTTATGGAGGAAGCAAATAGCAGTGGGACAACCCACCCTGTCATGGCGAGCGACCGCAGGGAGCGAAGCAATCCCCAGCCAACGTGAAGAGGAGATTGCTTCGGGCCTGGCCCTCGCCATGACACGAGGACTGTCATTGCGAGCGACCGCAGGGAGCGAAGCAATCCCCCCGCCGGCATAGGAGGAGATTGCTTCGGGCTGCGCCCTCGCCATGACACGAGGGCTGTCCGCCGCGACACGAGAAAGGAGAAACACAATGGCGTCCGCCTATCGCGCCTTGACGCAGAGCGCCACGCCACGGCAGCTCTTGCTGGCCGCTATCCTTGTTGTCGTGCTCATACTCGCCCCCATGGCGCTGCTCGTGCCACACGGGGTGCGGCTGGGGGGCAAGCTGCCCGACCACGCGGCCGCAGCAAGCGAGGCAGTCGCCGCGTTGGCCCTGCCCACGACGACCGCGCGCGTGGCCGCAAAGGCAGCGCCACCCGCCGCGCCGCAAAACGCCGACATCAAGGCGTCATCGCTGCCGGCGGGGCCGGTGCTGGGCACCGCCACCATGCCGCTGGACACGACCATCCCGCAGGACGAGGCGGATAACCTGCGCTGGTCGCTCATCCGCCGCACGCCGCTCGCCGCCACCATCTACAGCGCGGCAGGGGGCGTCAACTGGGAGGCGCTGCGTCAGGCCGAGGCGCAGGGTGATATCTTTGTGCCGGCGGGCTTTGCCTGGAGCTTTAACGAGACCTTCCGCGAAGGTCCGGGCTACAAGGAGGCGAGCGGCATCCTGGCGGGCGGGCATTGCGCGCTGGCCACGCTCTTTAACGCTGCCGCCGAGCGCGCCGGATTGCCCACGCAGTTCAAGCGCCACCGCACCCCCTTCGCGGGCTACGGGCCGGAGAAATCGGTCAATATTTACTGGGGGCGGGATGATCTGGTGGTGCAAAACACGTCGGGCCAGGACATCTACCTGCGCTGGCGGCTCGTCGGCAACAATGCCACCGTCGAGGTGGTCTCCGCCGCGGATCCCAACGCCCGGCCGGCGCTGCCCTCGCTGGATGGCGCGCAGATCGCGCTCACCTACGGGCGGGCGCGCAGCGGGAGCTGGGGCACGCTGGGGCAAACCTCGACAGTGGATCAGGCGGTCCATGCCGCCATCCAGTTCGCCGACCGCGTCAACGCCTGGAACGGCGACAGGGCAGCTGTCACGGCGATCAACCCGAACGTCTTGATGGCGGGCACAAACGAGATGTCCAGCCTCTACATCTACCATCTGATCGCCGAGGCGGAGCGCAGAGGGGCTTATGTGATGCTGGACGTGCAGACGAGGGGCGAGGACCCGCTGCAGCTCTTTGGCAGGCTGATGGATCGGTACTTGCGGGAGAATGTCTGGCTGGATTGGGACATCGAGCACACCACCGGCGGGCGCGTTACCGCGGCGCAGATCAACAGCGTCGCCGCTGAGTACTTTCGGCGACGGGCGGAGCGCGGCTACCGGCAAAAGGGGATCTTTGCCTTCTATGTCTTTGAGATGGGCGCTGTCGCCGACCCGGAGAACATCCAGCGCGTGTACGACAACGGCTGGGTGGTGCCGATCTTTGACGGCTACGGGCCGCGCGCGGCCAAGCTGGCCAAGACTGACCAGTTCCGCGAGCGCTTTGCCGGCGGGCCGCTGGGGATCATGGAGTTCGAGACGCGCTGGGGCACGAAATACGACGGCATCAGCGCGCAAGAGTACTGCACGGCATACCCCGACATGCTGATCTACGCCAGCCAGTAGCGCCACGGGAGGGGCTGACGAGAGACTCACCGCGGAGGCGCGGGGGTTGCAGGGAAACAGAAGGGAAAGCTCTGCGTCCGCCGCGTCTCTGCGGTGAGACAGCGGCTCAGTCCCGCGCCACCAGCGCGCTGCACCCGGGCGCATCCACGTTGCGGTCGGCCAGCTCCAGCAAGAACGCCGGGAACTCGCCTCCCGCGTCGGCGACGGCGACGCGATACAGCTCGCGCACCACGTCCGGATGCGCGTCCGCCACGTTGGTGGCGAAGGGATCGGCGGCGGCGAGGTCATAGAGGAAGGGGCCGCGCCCGTTGACCTTGCAGTTGAACCACCAGCGGTCGTTGATGACGCCGACGCCCGCGCCCCAGCCGATGGTCACGTGGTCGCGCAGCGCCGGGCCGCCCTCCAGCGCCGCGCGCCAGAAGGGCTGGCCATGCAGCGGCTGCGGCGGCGTGACGCCTGCGGCGTGCAGGATGAGCGCGGCGATATCGGTGTGTTGCAGCAGCAGCGGCGACGTCTGCCCCGCGCCCTCGCCCGCCGGGTGCCGCACAAAGAGCGGGATGTCTATCACCTCCGGCCCCAGCGGATAGCCGCGCTTGCCCATATAGCCGCCATCGCCGATGGAATGCCCGTGATCGGAGGTAACGATGATCAGCGTGTTCTCCAGCAGGCCCAGCGCCGCCATCGCGTCGTAAAAGTAGCCGAACCAGCGGTCGCAGAGCGTTACCAGCCCGCTGTAGTTCATCTGCGTGCGGTGCAGCAGGTCCGGCGCCATGTCGCACGTCGGCCCGTAGAGCGAGATCACCTGCTCGCGCCCGGCGCTGCGGTCATATAGCTCGCGGTATTGCGGCGGCACGAACCACGGCTCGTGTGGGTTGAAGGACTCGACGGTGAGGAAGAGCCGGTCGGCGTCGCGGTTCTGTTGCAGCCAGCGCGCCGCCTCGGTCATCACGCGCGCCACGAACCAGTCCTCCTCGGTGGTGCGGCCGTACATGTTCATCAGGATCTGCCGCACGAACTGGATGCGGCGCGGGTTTTGCAGCTCCCGCGGCAGCCAGTGATCCACCTCCGCATCGGAGGGGATGGGGCCGCTGCGGTAGGGGTCGTTCTCCTGCCCGCGCAGGAACATCCACTGCTGAAAGCCGCGCCAGTAGTTCTTGGAGGGCTTGAACTGGTGATAGACGTCGGAGATGAGGCCGGTGCGATACCCGGCCTCGGAGAGCATCTCCGCTAGGGTCGGCACCTCTTCCGGGATCGGCCCCCAGCCGGGCGCGCCGACAAAGTCGCCCTTCAGGTGAAAATCGCCGTTGCGGAAGGGATAGACCGGCTGCCCGGTATAGATGGCGCGCCGCGCCGGCAGCGTGGGCAGCGTCTCCGGATAGACGCGCGTCAGCCGCAGCGATTCGGCGGCAAAGGCGTCCAGGTGCGGCGTGCGGATGGGCCCCCATGGGGGCGCTGCGCCATAGGCGCCGATGGCGTCCTTGCGCAGTGAGTCAAAGATGACCAGCACGATGTTCATCGCTCGCTCTCCTTGCCCATGTGATGATGGGTGCAGTCTAGCGCGTTGCGGCGAGATGTCAAGCGCAGGGGCCTGTCGAGAAGGGGCAGACTCGCCAGCGCGAGATGCCCTCACCCTGCCCTCTCCCGGCGGGAGAGGGTGCCAGCCGCAGGCTGGCGGGTGAGGGCGACACACGACGGGATGCCCTCACCCTGCCCTCTCCCGG
>JAIOAV010000139.1 GCA_019873665.1 Chloroflexota bacterium | reverse complement strand
AGATAGAGCCCCAGCGAGGTCTCGGACTCGTCGGCGTGGACGAAGGTCGTCTCATAGTCGCCGCCGAACTCCTTGGTGCGGAAGAACTCGCGCACGGCGCGATGCCAGTCAATGACACGGAAGTAGCCGGGGAGCTGGTAGCGCTTCTGAAAGTCCTGGATCGTGGATTCCAGCACCCAGAGCTGGCCATGGTTGTTCAGAAAGATCTGCTTGCGAAAACCGTCGTTCCACAGGCCCAGCATGACATCCATCAGGAAATGCTTGGCGGTCTCTTCCTGGATGATCACCGTGCCCGCCATGCCCACGTGGTGATACGGGTGGCAGCCGTACATCAGCGGCGGCAGGGCGATATTCACCGGCGCGCCGCGCTTGGCGGTGTAACGCCGCACGCCTTCGGCGATCTGGCTGACGAACAGGGTGTCCATGGCGCTGACCGTGTGATTGCCGTGACATTCGGTGCTGCCGACGGGGATCAGCACGATATCGTTCTTGTGCCGGTTCTCGATCAGTTCGTGCCGTATCGTGGTCTGGATATAGGACCCCGGCTTGGTCCATTCGCACGGCGAGGGCATGCCGTATTCGGCGAGAATGGCATCAATCTGCTCATCGCTCGCCTCCCAGATTTCCTTTTTGAGCCGCCCCACTGCGTTGTTCTCAAAGATGAGCCCCGGCTGGTCCGTGCAAAAGTACAATGGTTCTTTCGTCTCTTGTGTCATCTTCCTGGCCTCCATTTGGGTATTGACTGTGTTGCCGTCCGCTTACGAACCGATCTCTTGCCGCAGCCTGCTGATGAACTGCCGGTCGCTCATGACCGGCTCAGCCACGCCGACGCTATCTGCGCCCGCGGCGAACAGCCGCTGCGCCGCCTCCGCCGTCCACGCATATCCGGAGCAGAGAAGCGGGCCTTGCACCAAGGGGCGGATACGTTCCACGAACTCGTATCTAGGCAGTTTGGTCTGCGGGTCCCGCACGTTAAAGTGATAGCCCCAGACCGGCACATGCCACAGGTCTTGCAACACCTGCGCGAAATCAACATCCAGGCGAGTGTTGAACTTGATCACCAGCGGGATCTCCAGCACGGCCAGCGCCTGCGCCCATGCCACCAGCCGCTGGCGGTATTGCGGCTGCGCCATGCCAATAAGGTAGCCCTGGCTCGCCCACGGCTGCACGCTGCCATGCGCGTTCAGCTCGATGAAATCGCCCCCCGCCCGCTGGAACGCCTCAGCAGCCGCCACCACATCGTCAATCGCAAAGCCGGCGAGGCTCAGGCAGCAGAGGGTATCGCCCAGCGCCACGCGCACCGCCCCAACTTCTGCTTGTAACTGCGCGCACATCGCCGCGCGATCTGTGGGAAGGAATGTCCGCGACCACCGTTGCCGATAGGGGGCATACTTCTCCGTCTCCGGCGCGACAATCATGGTGCCCAGTTGCACCATTCCCGCCCCCTCACCCCGCTCCACGCAGTATTCGGCGTCGGTCAGGTCCAACATCGCGCTCAAAAACAGGGTGTCGGCCAGCCTTTTCCGTAGCTCCGCACGGTTCATGCCGTGTCCCCCTTTCACCAGCAGCGTTACCCTGCATTATATCCGCCTTGCGCACCGAGTCAAACAGCATTGCACACGTTCACATTCCGCCAGCACAGGAGGCGGGGTCGTTCGGCGGGCGTCGCCATGCCCGATTGCCTTGCAGCGCTTTCGGTGCTAAAATGCCCGCAGATTCGCAGCAGACTGGTGCTGCCGATAACAAGTGGGAGGGCATGGATGGCTGAAAAGGATACACCGATACGCGTGGGGATCGCCGGTCTGGGCCGCAGCGGCTGGGGGATTCACGCACGCCTGCTGGAGCCGCTCAAGGAGCACTATCGCGTGGTCGCCGCCTGCGACCTGTTGCCATCGCGCCAGAAAGAGGTCGCCGAGCGCTTTGGCTGCCGCACATACTGGGACTACCAGGAAATGTTGAAGGATCCAGACGTGGAGTTGGTCATCGTGTCGTTGCCCAACTACCTGCACCCGACGGCGAGCATTCAGGCATTGGAGGCGGGCAAACACGTGGTGAGCGAAAAGCCGATGGCCGCCCGCGTGAGCGATGCCGATGCTATGATCGCCGCCGCGAAAAAGGCGGGCAAAGTGCTCACGATCTTTCAGAATCGGCGCTACCATGCGGATTTCCTTAAAGTGCAGGAGGTCATCGCCTCCGGCAAACTGGGGCGTATCGTGCAGATTCGCTTTGGCTGGCATAGCTTTGGCCGGCGCTGGGACTGGCAGACGCTGCGTTCCTACGACGGTGGCTCGCTCAACAACACCGGCCCGCATGCGCTGGATCAGGCGTTGCTGCTCTTTGGCGAGCAAGAGCCGCAAGTCTTTTGCCTGTTGCAGCGCACGCTGACATGCGGCGACGCCGATGATCACGACAAGGTCGTCTTTTACGGGCCGGGCGCGCCAATCGTGGAGGTGGAGATTTCATCCGCCTGCGCTTACCCGCAGGAGCCGTGGCTGGTCATGGGCACGCAGGGCACGCTCACCGGCTCGTTCCGCGCGCTAAAGTGGCGCTACTTTGACCCCGCCGACCTGCCTCCCCGCGAGGTGGATGTGCAGCCGACGCCGGATCGCAGCTACAACCGCGAGGACATCCCCTGGAAGGAGGAGACGTGGGACATCTCCGAGTTCAAGGGGCCAGGCGATACCGGCTTTTACCTCGACCTCTACGAGACGATTCGCCACGGTGCGCCGCTGGCGATCACGCCGGAGAGCGTGCGCCGCCAGGTCAAGGTGCTCGAGTACTGCCACGCTTCCACTGGCCTGTAAGCCACTGCCGCCAAACCGATACGGAAATGAGACCTCAGGGGAGCGCCCCCTGAGGTCTTTTTGCGCTAACGACCCAGCAACCCCGCCGACTCGTCCCGCACCATCTGCGTTACCCACATCACCCGCGCCAGATCGCCATCGGTCGGCACATTGTCGCCCGTGCCCAGGACAAAGCGATCGCCCGGCGCGGCCTGACGGATCACATCTCGCACGTGCGCCTCGAACTCCTGACGTGTGAAGGGCGGCGAGAACATGGTGGAGGCGATGCCGCCCCAGATGGCGACGCGGCGACCCCAGATGCGCCGCGCCTCGGCGACGCTGATGTTGGTCATCGGCGGCGGCGTGAATGCCTCGGCCACGTCAAAGCCGGAATCCGCGATCAATTCCATCAGCCCGTCATTGTGGCCGTCCGCGTGCGTCATAAAGATCTTGCCGGCGGCGTGCAACACGTCCGCCGCGTGCTGGAACCAGGGGAGAAAGTAGCGACGGTAGAGGGGCGGCGGGGTGAGTTGCACATCATAGTTGCCGTCGCACTCGATGATAAGCGCCGGCGACTGGGCCGCGATCTGGAGCTCTGCCTCCGCTTCCTCTTGCAGCACTGCCAAGAGCCGCGCCATCTGCTGCGGATAGTCGTAGAGCGCATAGTAGGTCTCCTGGTAGCCGAGGAAATCGCGCATGGCGCGATGCAGCGGGCAAAAGCCGCCATCCACGATCACCGCGCCGTCTTCGCCCACGCTATCCAGCAGCGCCTGGACGGCGGCGTGATTCGGGACGATGCGGGTCCGCTCCACCAGGCGCACGGCGAGGGCGAAATCCGCCTCCGTGGCGATGAGGTTCTTGATGTGGCGTCCGCGCACACCCGCCGCTTCCAGCTCCGGCGTATTCTCCAGCACCGACTCCAGCGTGCCCTCCGGCAGACGATACGTCGTGCGCACCAGATTCCCCTCGGTGACCTCGGTGATGGCAACGTCATCGTATTCCCGCGCAAAGGCGAGGATGCCGCGTGCCTTGATCCCCATACCGAGCGCACGCGTCATGTCGTAAAAACTCATATCGCGGTATTCTGGCGGGATGCGCCCATCGCGCTGGGCAGCGTTGTACCACAGCTCCCAGCGGGGCGCCCACGCCAGCCGATCCACCGGCTCGCCGCGCAGCGAGGCCAGAATCCGCTCGCGCTCTGTCATTATTTTGACCATTTGCCTCTCCTCGATGGCGCAGATTGCACCACTATGCTGGCGGTATCGGCGGCGCATAGCGGATCAGCCGCCCCGCCGCCGCCAGATCGGGCAGCTCGCCCGTCGCCACGGCTGCCAGCAGCGCCGCCCCATACGCCGCCTCTTCCTCATGCTGCGGGATGCGCAGTGGCAACGCTAGGCGTCGCGCCGCGATCTGCGCCAGCAACGGGTTGCGCCGCAGCCCGTTGCCGGAGCCGATCAGCCACTTGCGCCCGCCGACGCCCATCCGCCGCATTCGCGCATAGCTCTCGGCAAAGGTTTCGATCAGCCCTTCCAACAGCGCGCGCGTCAGATGCGCCGGGGTAAAGGTCGCCGGCGACAGGCCGGAGAACGCGCCGCGCCGCTGTGGTTCCAGTCGCGTGCCGGCAAAGAGCGGCTCACAGACGACGCCCTCCGCTCCCGGCGGCACTGTCGCGGCCAGTGCATTCATCTGTGCATAGAGGTCCTCATCGCCGTGCGCGCCGAAAAAGGCAACGCCCACCGCCCGGAAAAAATCGCGCAGCACGGCATAGGCGCGCCCACCACACAGCCCCGCGCTCACCAACAGATATCCGCCGTCCGGGTAGCAGCGCGTTTCCAGCATCGGATCCTGTACAAAGGCAGGGACGTGCACCGAGAGCTGTCCACCCGTGCCGATATTGAGCAGGATGCTCTGCGGTGCGTCCGCCACGCTGCCCAAGAAGCTGGCCTGATTATCACCCAGCGAGACACCCACCGGCAAGCCCGCGCGCAGCCCTGCGACGTCGGCCAGCTCCGCCCGCAACCCACCCGCCACCGCCGGGGCGGGGCGCACAGGCGGCAAGATCGCCTCCGGCAGCCCCAGCCGCGCGATGAGCGGCGCGTTCCAGCGTCGCGTCCGGGCGTCAAACAGGCCAGAGCCATCCGCATTGCTGGGGTCAGTGCAAGGAGGCGCGCCGGTCAGCCAGGCCACAAAGGCATCGGAGATGAAGATGGCGTGGGCCCCCTGTGACCACGGTTCTCCCTGCATCTGCCGCCAGAAGAGGGTTACGCCCATAAAGCCGGCGGCCATCCGCGCGCGCGGCACATCTCCAGCCAGCTCGGCCAGCCGCTGCAGATACGACACGCCTTGACCGGGGATCAGCTCCTCGCCCCGGCGATCCTGCCAACCGATGAATGGGGAAAGAAAAGCGCCGTCGGCAGATACTAGCGCCATGCCGTGCATCTGGCCGGAGCAGCCGATCCCCTGCACCCGCGCCGGATCGGGCAGGGCGCGCGCCACGCGGCATAACGTCTCCCAAGCGAGGCGGAGCATCGCCGCGGCGTCCCACTCGGATCGGCCCTGTGCCCTGTCCCCTTCGCCTGTCGTCTCGGTGCGGTTGGCGGTCTCGGCGCGTGCGACGATCTGGCCGGTGGCCAGGTCCAGCGCCAGCGCGGTGATGTGGGTTGTGCCAATGTCCACGCCCAGATAGATGCCTGTCGAATGCACGCTCGTTCCTCCTGCCGCTCCCACTTGCCGGATGGTGTCCGCATTATCCTCACGGCGGCGAACGATGTCAAGACCGCACCGCAGCGTTCGCTTGCCAGAGAAGCGGTTCATGGTTATACTATCCGTGCCCGTCCGCCGCTCCGGCCGCGCGAACGGGCGGCGATCCACACACGGAGGGCTGGCGATGGCTGAACATGAACCGTTTCGTTTCAAGACGATCGAGGAGCTGCGCGCCAAGATCGCGGCGCTGGGGCTCGAGCTGCCGCTGGACGATTATGTTAGCAACCTGCGCGAACCGGTGCAGATCGGGCATCTCACCGCCCCGAACCGGCT
>JAIOAV010000138.1:1430-5869 GCA_019873665.1 Chloroflexota bacterium | reverse complement strand
GGCTGTCGCCGCCTCTGGCTGGTAACCACAAACGACAATATGGTCGCGCTGCGCTTTTACCAGAAGCGCGGCTGGTCGCTGGTGGCGATCTACCGCCAGGCGATGCGGGAGGCGCGCCGATTGAAGCCGGAGATCCCCTTCCTGGGGGAGAATGACATTCCGCTGCGAGATGAGATCGAGCTAGAGTATATCGTGGAGGAAGAGCAATATGGAGTATCGTGAGCTGGGGAACAGTGGCATCAAGGTCTCGCCGGTGGCGATGGGGTGCTGGGCCATCGTCGGCGACACCACATGGGGGCCGCAGGATGAGCGCGTTGCCATCGCCGCCATCCATGCGGCGTTGGATGAAGGGATCAACCTCTTTGACACCGCCGAATCGTACGGCGACGGCTATTCGGAAGAGCTGTTGGGACGGGCGCTGCGCGGGCGGCGCGACCGCGCCGTCATCGCCTCCAAGGTCTCCAGCGGCCATCTGGCGCGCGCCGACTTGCGGGCGGCGTGCGAGGCGAGCCTGCGCCGCCTGCAAACCGACTATATTGATCTCTATCAGGTGCACTGGCCCAGCCGCACTGTGCCGCTGGCGGAGACGATGGACGCCATGGCGGAGCTGTGGAAGCAAGGGAAGATTCGCGCCATCGGCGTCTGCAACTTTGCCAGCCTGGACCTGGATGACCTGCTGGCGCTGGGTGGCTGCGCCACGAACCAGCTCCCCTATAGTCTGCTGGCGCGGGCCATCGAATACGCGGTGCAGCCGAAGTGCGTGGCACATGGCATCGGCATCTTGACGTATAGCCCGCTGGCGCAGGGCTTGCTCACCGGCAAATTCGCCTCTGCCGATGAGGTGCCGGAGGGACGGGCGCGCACGCGCCATTTCGCCGGCACGCGGCCACAGGCGCGGCATGGCGAGGCGGGATGCGAGGCGGAGACCTTTGCCGCCATCGCCCGCGTGCGCGAGATCGCGGCGGGGATGAGCCAGCCGGTGGCCAGCGTATCGCTGACGTGGCTGTTGCATCAGCCCGCGGTCGTGTCGGTGCTGGCGGGGGCGCGCAGCCCGGAGCAGATTCGGGAGAATGTGCGCGCGGCGCAGATCAAGCTCTCGTCGCACGTGGTGCAGGCGCTCTCCGCGGCCACCGAGGAGGTCAAGCGCTACCTCGGCACGAATCCCGATCTCTGGCAGCCGGCGGCGCAGTCGCGCATGCGGTAGTGACAGAACCTCCCGCGGGTTACGAACCCGTGGGAGGCTTGGACCATAGATGCAGGAGCGAGAAGCATGAGCGTAGATGATATCCATGCCGCGCACGCCAGGCTGGCGATCGTGCACAAGATGGATGTGCGCCGGGAGGAATATCTGGACTATATGACCTTTCGGCGGAACATGCGCCCCCTGTTTATGGAGATCTGGGGCCCGTTGCTGGGCCTGAAGGAAGAGTGGGCGGCGCAGGGCGCGACCCCGGCGGAGCTGGACATGTCCGCCTTTCGCTACCGCCAGCCGATGGAGGGGAGCGTGCCGGTCAATACCGGCTGGCTGGGCGGCGATGAGGAAGTGGTGCTGGAAGAGACCGAGGAGTATCTGATCTATCGCGACCGCATGGGACGCCGCATGAAGCTCTCCAAGAAGGCGGCGACGCTGGCGCTGCCGATGGATCACCCGGTCAAGAACATGGATGACTGGCGCCAGATCAAGCACCATTACGCGTTCTCGGAGGCGCGTTTTGCGCCCGGCTGGGAGGAGATCGCCCGGTGCCATCTGCGCGAGGGGCGCGTCGTTACGGTGCACATCCCTGGCGGCTATGACGAGCCGCGCCAGTTGTTGGGCGACGAGGGGCTAATGCTCGCCTACTATGAGCAGCCGGAGCTGGTGCACGACATCCTGCACACCATCGGCGAGACCGCCTATCAGGTGCTGGAGCGCGTCTCGGCGGCGGTGCAGGTGGATCAGCTCGCGGTGCATGAGGATATGGCGGGCAAGGGCGGGCCGCTGGCCGGGCCGCGGCAGGTGCGCGAGTTCATCAAGCCGTACTACCGGCGCGTTTGGGATCTGTTGCAGGCGCGGGGGGCGCGCCTCTTCAAGCAGGACTCGGATGGCGATATGAACGCCGTTATCGCGGCGTTTCTGGAAGCGGGCGTGAACCTGATGTATCCGTGCGAGCCGGCGGCGGGGATGGACATCGTGCAGATTCGCGCCCGGTATGGCACGCAACTTGCCTTCTGGGGTGGCATTGACAAACACGTGTTGCGGCGCGGCGAGGACGAGATCGTGGCCGAGCTGGAGTACAAGATCCCGCCGATGGTGCGCACCGGCGGCTGCGTGCTGGGGCTGGATCATCGCATCCCGAACGGCACGCCGCTGGCAGCCTATCGCTTTTACGTGGCCAAGGCGTGGGAGATCATGGATCGGGAGGCGGCGCGGCTCGGCCTGCAATAGCGCGGCAGCAGCGTCTGGCTACCAGGAGGGCGGACATGGCGGTTAGAGAAGTCCTCTTGTTGGGCAATCCGCAGTTGTACGAGATGGCAGCGTCGGTGGAGCGGGCCGAGCTGCCAGAGTTGCAGGGCGTGATCGCCGACCTGCATGACACGCTGCTGGACTTTCGGCGGCGTTACGGCGCGGGGCGGGCCATCGCCGCGCCGCAGATCGGCGTTCGCAAGCGCCTGATCTACCTGCACATTGATCACCCGGTGGTCCTCATCAACCCGCATCTGGAGGCGCAGGGCGCGGATACGATGGAAGTGTGGGACGACTGCCTCTGCTTCCCCGATCTGCTGGTGCGCGTGCGCCGCTGGCGTCGCTGCGTGGTAAGCTTTCGCAACCTGCGCTGGGAAGAGGAGAAGTGGCCCGTGGAGGGGGATCTGTCCGAGCTGCTGCAGCATGAATACGACCATCTGCAGGGCATCCTGGCTGTGGCCCGCGCCATAGACGCGCATTCTTTTGCCCTGCGCAGCCAGCGCCGCCTGTTGCCCAAGGAGTAAGCGCGGCTTGCCCGCTGCTGCCTTCCGCAAGACATGAGATACAAAAGGAGAAAAGATGCAAATCAGCTATCGTGAGGTGTATTGCCCGGCGCATTTCGGCAACTCGTATGAGGTGATGTGGCCCAACGAGATGCGCGCGCTGCTGGCCGAAGTCAAGGAGTGGGGATTCAACGCCTATGGCGACTGGTTCGACTTTGCCGACCTGAAAAGCCCCTGGAACAACCCCAAGAACCTCTACCTGTTGCCGCAGGCCATCTGGGAGCGCAAGATAGACAACCTGCGGGCTGCCGATGAGCTGGGCTTTGCCGTGGACCTGGTGCTGACGCCGAATCTCGTCTTTCTCGATCAGCTCACCCCGGCGCTGGCGGCGGACGACTCGGATCCGCGCTACTTTGGCCAGTTGGCGTGCCCCTCCAAGCCAGAAGGGCGGGAGATCATCCTGGAAAACCACCGCCGCCTCTTTGCCGACCTGTACGAGGCAGATGTGCGGCTGGATAGCCTTTGCGCCTGCCCGTACGATTTCGGCGGCTGCGCCTGCGAGGCGTGCCAGCCGTGGATCACCACCTTCGGCCAGCTCTATCTGGAGATCCACGAGCTGGCCAGGCGCTTCTATCCTGACATCCAGGCGCGGCTGGCGGGGTGGTGGTGGACGGCCGACGATCACGCGCGCTTTCAGGCGTGGGCGGATCGCGTCGCGCCCGGGCGGTTCATCTCGCTGGCCGGGCATATCCCCTATGGCGAGCTAGGGCCGGCGGCTGGCCTGGCGCTGCCGGAAGGGTGCGCGCCGCACGCCTTTGTGCACATCAGCTATGGCGATCAGGCGCAGCCGCGCGACGTGTACGGTTCGTGGGGGCCGGTGGTGGCGGCGGAGCGCATTCCGGCGACGCTGGCGCGCCTGAAGGAGATGGGGATTGACGGCTATATGGCGTATTCCGAGGGGCTGGTGGACGACATCAACAAGGCGCTGCTGGGTGGGCTGTCCTCCGGCCAGTTCGCCACCGCCGGCGAGGTGCTCGCCGCGTACGCGGAGCGCTATTTCGGCGTGGCGGGAGCGGACAGAGACGCCTGGGCGGCGTGGATCGCGCAGTGGGGCAAGCCATGGGACGTGGACACGACGGCGGCCCGGCGCGAGTTCGATCGGCTGGCGGCGGGAGCGCGTCCGGGCTGGCGGCTGGCGCAGCTGGAGGCCAAGCTGCGCATCTTTGAGGATCACGCCGCGGTGCTCGGCATGAGCGAGTGGGACGAGGCGCGGCTAGCGGCGGCGGATCGCTTCTTTGCCGATCGGGAGTGGCTGCAGCGGCATGTATGGGGGCTGGGATTGGTGCGTACGGTACTGAACGGCCGCTACTGGCCGCCCTCGTGGCAGGCCGAGTGGGAGGCGGTGCGCAAAGAGCGCCGGCCACGTGCTGCCCGCGCCATGGCGCAGCAGTGAGAGTGGG
This sequence comes from Chloroflexota bacterium, assembly GCA_019873665.1. Lineage (GTDB taxonomy): Bacteria > Chloroflexota > Anaerolineae > JAAYEA01 > JAAYEA01 > JAIOAV01. The sequence continues at coordinate 1,463 of JAIOAV010000138.1, read as the reverse complement.
GGGAGGGGCCACCGGCCCCTCCCCTCGCCATGA
>JAIOAV010000138.1:0-1420 GCA_019873665.1 Chloroflexota bacterium | reverse complement strand
GCCATGACACAGGGGGCTGTCATGGCGAGCCGCGCAGCGGCGAAGCAATCTCCTGCTAGCGCAAGGAGGGGATGGCTGCGGTCGCTTTGCTCCCTCGCCATGACACAGGGGGCTGTCATGGCGAGCCGCATCAGCGGCGAGGCAATCCCCCACGGACGCGGGAGGAGATCGCTTCGCCGATCGTCTATCGCTCTTGCTGGTACAGGTAAAAGCCGTAGCTCTGCTTCTCCGGCAGCGCCACCGTGACGACGCCCGTCTCATCCGCCTCGGCGGTGAAATCGCCCCCCCGCCCGGCCAGAGCGGTAAAGCGGTAGCAGCCCGGCGCCACATATGAGAGCTGGAACGCGCCGGTGGGCCGCTCCGTCCACTCGCGAAAGACGATCATGTACCCCTCCGGCTCGCCGGGGACCTGCGACTGAAAGCCGGTCCACGACAGCCCCGACGGCTCTTCGCCGATGGGGAAGATGTTGCCGCGCGCGATCTTGGCGCGGTGCGGCTTGTACGCCGCGATGATCCCTTTCAGGCTGGCTTTGTACGCCGCCGAGAGACAGCTCACCTCGAACCACGACAGCGGGTTGGCGAACATCACCGTGGCAAAGAGATAATCGGGAGAGTACGCCCCGGGTGCCAGCGGATCGCCGGCGTACTTGTCCTGGTTGCGCTCGTTGTTCAGGTATTCCACCACCAGGCGGCGCGGGTCCACGAACTCGGCCAGTTGCCAGAGGTTGCGCATGGTGGTGTGCGGCCAGTACTTGTGCCAATCGGTGTAGCGGTTCTCCAGAAAGATAAAGCCGTACGGTATCCCCTGAAAGTAGCCGGGGCGAATGCCCGCTGTCGTGTCCAGCAGGATGGACGCGCGCCCCTGCGATCCCTCCACCACGCCGCGCATCGCCTTCAGCAGGTTCTCCTCCCCCTTTTTGGTGGTGAAGCGGATGGCATCGAACTTGAAATAGCTGAATCCCCAGTCGCGGTGCAGGGCCAACAGCACCGCCACGTCCTTCTCCCAATTGACATAATCATCATAGGCGTCCACGTTGTACCAGAGGCCCAGTTTGACGCCCTTCTCGCGCGCCGCCGCCACGATCGGCGCCCAGCCGTGCGGCAGCCGCTCCGGATGCGGCTGCCAGAAGTCGGGGTCGGCCCACTGGTTCTGCCAGCGTCCGCCCGGCACGACCGAGTTGGACGTTACGCCCTTTTCCCAGCCGTCATCCGGGTGGAGCTGGTCAATGCCCACCTCGGCAATGGCCTCCAGCTCGGCCAGCAGGAACGCCTCGCTCATCTTGCTGTCCTTGTTGCGGTCGCCCCAGTTGTTATGCCAGATGATGACATCGCGCGCCACATCCAGTTGGCGCAGGTGCCGCTGATAGTCCTGCAGCGCCCGGATGCGCCCCGCGCGCCCGTCCCGATAGACCAGCGTGTT
>JAIOAV010000137.1 GCA_019873665.1 Chloroflexota bacterium | reverse complement strand
GGAGAGGGTAGGGTGAGGGCCTCCCATCATCAAGCACCCTCACCCGCCAGCCTGTCGGCTGGCAACCCTCTCCCGGCGGGAGAGGGCAGGGTGAGGGCGCACCCTCTCCCGCTGGGAGAGGGTAGGGTGAGGGCCTCCCATCATCAAACACCCTCACCCGCCAGCCTGTCGGCTGCCACCCTCTCCCGGCGGGAGAGGGTCATCGCTGAAAGCTGCCATCACTCCCCCACCTTTGCACTTGTGCAATGCAAATGGAGGGGTAAGATACCCCCTTTATTTTTCCTGCAGCATCTCCGGCGGCGGCAGCACCTCCCGCCCTTCCGGCAGCTCCTCGCCCGGCACGAGGCGCAGCGCCGCGCCGCGCCGCCCGCCCACGTTGCGCACGTATCCGTGCCGGATGGCGAGCTGCACGCGGCGGTGCGCCGCGCTGCGATCCAGTTGCAGCCGCGCCGCCACCTGCGCCAGCGTCGCCGGCGTCTCCCCCTCGCGGCTCTCCTCCCACACCGCCCTCACCGTCTCCTGCACCGTGGGGCTGACCGCCGCCTCCACCCCCTCGGCGATCAGGTCCCCCACCAGCGCATACACCGCCGCATAGTCCGCCGGCGTGGCGACGATAGCGCCGGACGGATCGCGCGCCCGCCCTCGCTGGTGCAGGAGGGCATGGCTGCGCACCAGCGTCAGCAGCATGGCGAAATCGCGCCGCAGCCGCACCGCCCGGGCAGAGATCCGCTCCGCCAGCGCGTCGGCATACGGCACAACCACCTGCTGCGGCGCTTGCGCCTCCAGCCACGTCTGCAACGCGTGCCAGGGGGCCAGATCGGGCGGGGAGGGGGCATCGCCCGCCGCCTGCCGCGCCATGCGCTGCAGCACGGCGCGCGTCTGCGCCTCGTCATCCCGCACGGAGAGCGACAGCATGCGCGTCTCGTTCTCCGGGTGCAACGTGTCCGCCGTGGTGGTGATAAAGAGCGCCGTCGGCCCGGGCCGCTCGATCAGCCGCGGCGCCAGCCCGTTCTTGGTCTTTTCCACCGTCTCGTAACGCACGCATCCCTCGGAAAGGAGCGTGCGCATCAGATAGGTGGCAAAGTCGGACGACAGCCCCGCCACCTCGAACAGGATCAGGCAGCGGTGCGCCAGCGGCTCCTCCGAGTAGGCGAGAGAGCGCTCCGACATGCTGGACAGCGCGTAATAGGCGGATGACGGGAACGCCTTCAACACCGTCTCCAGCAAGAAGGACTTGCCGCCGCCGGAAGGCCCCTTGATCACCACGCTGACCGGGCGCTCCAGCAGGCGCGAGGTGAGCGCCAGATAGAGGATCCGGCAGTTGCGCGCCTCGCCGGTCACCCCCAGCCGCTCGCAGAGGCGCACGAACGCGCCGAGGATGTCCGGCGCGCGCAGCAGAGGCAGCGCCGTCCCCTCCGCTGCCACGGCCGCCTCGCGTTGCGCCCCTTCGGGCGGCGTCGGCAAAGGGAGCCGCCTCCGCCATCAGACGCTCCACCAGCGCCGGCACGTCGTCGCCCAGGATGTGGCACTCGGAGATGTCCTTGCGTCCGGGGGGCGGCTGCACGACGCGCACTGCCGGCAGCAGCGCGCCGGTCCGCGCCAGAAACTGCCGCCCGCCCCCATCCGGCTCCGGCCAGACGTACACCGTCAGGTCGTGCAGGTAGGCGGCCCATTCGGCGCGAAAGAGGCCAGCGCCCGGGATGCCCAGCGCCGGGATGCGATGATACCACAGCGTCTGCGCGTCCGATTCCCCCTCCACGAGCCAGATATAGCCCGCGCTTCGCGCCTCGTCCAGCTTCCAGAGGCCATAGGGGACAGGAGCGCTCTTCTTGGCCCAGCGAAAGCGGTCACCGCAGAGCGCGAGCCGGTAGCGGGTGGCGCACTCGCGGCCGGCGACGTCATAGTAGGGGATGCGCACGGCGGGCCGCCCCTGGAAGGCGCGCTCCGCCAGCCCCAGATCGCGCAGGAACTCTAGGGGCAGCCGCTTGGCGGCGGCATAGGCGCGCAAAGAAAAAGGGGGGGGTTTATCCCCTCCGTTTGTTGTGCAAAACTGCACACCTTCCAGCCGCGTCGCCAGCTCGGCCAGGCTACCCTGCGCCCCGCAGGCAAAGCAGTGATAGCCCCGCTCCGACACGGAAAAAGAGCCGCTATGCTTGTCGTCGTGAAAGGGACAGAGCGCCCAGTATTCGCCCTGACGATCCGGGTAGCGATGGGGTGGCGCGTCGCCGCGCTGCAACCCGGCCAGGACACGCTCCAGCAACGATGGTGCCATGCACTCTCCTTTAGGGGTGGGATGTGGCAAGGGGGTGGCGTTGCTGGCTATATTATAGCACATTTGTTCTGCCTTTGTCTAGGGGGTATCCGCAACCTCAGGGCCTGTGCCACGTCCGCTTTTTCGCTCGCTCAACACGGGGGCCCGCATCGCGCCAGCGCTGTCATGGCGAGCGACCGCAGAGAGCGAAGCAATCTCCCGCTGACATGATGAGGTAGATTGCTTCGGTCGCTGCGCTCCCTCGCAATGACAGTGGCGGGCGGGGGGATGGCTTCGGGCTTTGCCCTCGCCATGACATATGGGGAGAGGGGTGTCATACTGACTTACCTCCTGCGAGTGGCGATGCTGGCAGCGCGGAGCCCACGGGAGAAAGTTTACGCTCCGTTAACATCCCCCTAACATGGCGGCAACGATGGCGCTCTATGATAGAAGTGATCTTGATCAGCCCTCGGCAAAGGAAGCTGTCAGCGGTTGGCCATCAGCCAAGGCGCTAGCTGACGGCTGATCGCGGAAAGCTGAAAGCTCATTCAGGAGGAAAGGCATGAAACGCGTTCTGCAATCGCTGGTGGTGGCGAGCCTGATCGTGGTGGGCCTGGCGCTCATGGGCATTGCGTTGCGCGCGCAGGGGATGGATGGCGGCGTAGCGCTGGCCGCGCCGGAGAATGGCTCAGAGGCGCCGGTGGCGGTGGACAAGAGGGGGCCGGACTATCCCTGGTATGCCGGGTGGAAGCTCACCTATCAGATCCGCATCACCAACACCGCGGCCATCACGCTGACCGACGTCATCATCACCGACACGCTGCCGCCGGATATGCTTTTCGTCTCGGCGAGCCATTCGCCGGTGCTGCTGCCCGGGCAGGTGGTGTGGTATCAGGCCGCGCTGCCCCCCGACCAGAGCGTCCTGCTCCGGCTGGAGGTGCGCAGCGTCTCCAACGCGCGCGGCTGGGTGACCAACACGGTGGAGGTGGAGGCGCTGGGGATGGTGGTAACCGACACGGCGCGCACGCTGCTGGTGGCCGCGCCGACGGCGACGCCCACCCACACGCCGACGCGCACCGCCACGCCGACGGTAACCAGCACGCCGACCCACACGCCGACCGAGACGCCTACCGAAACGCCGACCATCACGCCAACGCCCACCGAGACCCCGGGCCCGCATCCGGGACAGATCACCGCCTTTGTCTGGCACGACGTGGACGGCAACGGCTTTGACGACGTGGGCGAGCAGCCGCTGGCCGGGGTGGATGTGGCAGTGTACGAGGGGGGCCTGAACGCCACGCTGGCAGGCGCGGGACGCGGGCTGCAGGGAGGCGCGCAGGTGGGCATGTGCACCACCGGCGCGGACGGGAGCTGCGTGATCGCCGATCTGCCGCCCGGCCCGTACACGGTGGTGGTGGATCCGCCCGCCGGCTACGAGCCGACGACGGCGGGGGTGCAGATCGTGGAGCTGAACATGCTGCAAAACCTGTGGGTGCTCTTCGGGTTGCGCCGCGTGTGGTGGCCCGGCTTCCTGCCGCTGATCATGAAGGGGCCGCTGGGATAGGCGCCAGCGCGCCGGGGATCGCGCGAATTGCCGCCTCCCGCAGGTCTGGGACCTGCGGGAGGCTGTTTTTGCGCTATTGCAGCAGCACCGTCTGGCCACAGGCCGCCGACTTGTACGCTGCCTCGATGATCTGCACCGTCATCGCGCCCTGCCAGCCGGGCACCGGCGCGTCCGGCTCGTCCAGATGCCTGATCCAGTCGTGAATCAGCAGCGTGTGGGTGGGAACCTGTGGCGCACGCGGCAGCTCGGGGATCGTCTCCACCGCCTCGCCCGCCAGGTCCGCATAGAGCCGCAACGGATGCTGATCCCCATAATGCGCCGGGAAGAGGTCCGCGCCCATCTCCGTGCCCAGGAACTGCAATCGCTCCCCCTGCATCAGGTATGCCGCCCAGCTCACGCCCAGGTTGAGCGTCGCCCCGTTGTCAAAGCGCACCATCGTCGTCACCAGATCGTCCACATCGCACCGCTGCGGCGGCTTCAGGATGTCTGACCCCCAGCCGCCGAGGCCGATGCCGCGCGGCCCGAACTTGGCATATTCGGACGCCGTTACCGCCACCGGCTTGGGATGGCCCATGACCCAGAGCGACATGTCCAGATAGTGCACGCCGATGTCCATCATCGCGCCGCCGCCCGCCATGTCGCGGTTTGTGAACCAGCTCCCGTAACCCGGGATGCCGGTGCGCCGCCAGTAGGCGACCTGTGCCAGATAGATCTCGCCGAACAGCCCCTGCTCGCTATAGCGCCGCAGCGTCTGCAACACCGGGCGATAGCGGTTGTTGAACGAGATGGCGAGTTGCCTCTTGGCCTTCTTGGCCGTCTCCAGCATCTTGAGCGCGTCCGCATAGGTGAGCGCCATCGGCTTTTCGCAGAGCACGTGCGCCCCGGATTCCAGCGCGGCGATGCTCAACGGCGCGTGGTAGGCATTCGGCGCGCACACGCTGACCAGGTCCAGCTTTTCCTTGGCGAACATGGCCTCGGCGTCGGTATAGACGTGCGGGATGCCCTTTTCCTTCGCCAATGCCTCGGCGCGCTCCTTTTTCACGTCAAAGAGCGCCACCACCTCCACGTTCGGCACGCTCTGATACCCCGGGATGTGCCCGTGCGCGGCGATCATCCCCGCGCCGCACACTCCGGCGCGCAGCTTTTTCTCGGTCATTCGCTTCCTCCCCTTTGCATGTGATGTCATATCGCTGGACGGCCGGGTGATCGGCGTCCGGGCGTTGCAGCCAGATTATCGTCCCTTCTGCCCCGCAGGCAAATGCGGCAGGGCGAGGCCCTGGCCTCTACGTGGCGCGCCGCCCCGACCGGGCGAGATAGATGCCCAGCAGCACCACCGCCGCGCCCACCAGTTGCAGCGGCGCGATCCGCTCCCCCAGCGCCACCGCCGCCACCACCACCGCCACCACCGGCACGAGGTTGCCATAGACGGCGGTGCGGGCGTTGCCCATGGCGCGGACCGCCTGATAGTACAGGATATACGCGCCGGAGATGGACAGGATGAACGAGTAGGCCAGCCCCGCCCAGCCGCGCCAGCTGATCGCGCCCCAGTCCTGCGCCCGCAGGTCCGGGATGGCGGCGAGCAGGATAAAGGGCGTGCCCAGCAGCATCGTCAGCGCGCTGAGCTGTGCCGGCGCGTAGCGGCGCAGGAGCGGCCTGGACAGGACGGCATATACCGCCCAGCAGATCGCCGCCAGCAGCGTCAGCCCGTCGCCCAGCAGCGTGCTGCTCTGCACCCCCAGCCCCTTGCCCGAGTAGGCGATGACGATACCGATGCCGACAAAGGAGAGGAGGATGCCGCTCCACATGCGGCGCGTGACCCGCTCCATGCCCAGCGCCGCGCTCAGCAACGCGATAAAGATCGGGTTCGTGGCCACCAGCAGCGACGAATTGCCCGCCCGCGTCAGCGCCAGCCCCTTGATAAACAGGATCTGGTAGAAGGTGTTGCCGATCAGGCCCGTGAGAAAGAGCATAGGCAGGTCGCGCCGTCTGACGCGCAGCTCCCGGTAGATGAGCAGGACCAGCGCCGTCGTCAGGAGAGACGAGAGCAGAAAGCGCAGCCCATTGAAGGTGAGCGGGCGCATCTCGTTGAGCGCGTACTTGACGATGGGGAAGTTCATGCCCCACACGAGCACCACGCCCAGCATCGCCACATCCTCCATGCCAAAGGGGCGGCGCGCCGATGCCGCTGTGTTGTCCGCTGCTGTCTGTTCTTGCGCCATGACACGCTCTCTCCGAAAGCTTTCAGCTATCAGCTAGCCCTCACCCTGCCCTCTCCCGGAGGGGAGAGGGTGGCAGCCGACAGGCTGGCGGGTGAGGGTGCTTGATGACGGAGTGCCCTCACCCTGCCTTCCCGC
>JAIOAV010000136.1 GCA_019873665.1 Chloroflexota bacterium | reverse complement strand
CCATGAAGAAACAATTGGCTCTAAGAATTCTGGCGGTGGCGATCCTGTTGGTGCCGATGCTGGCAGCGTGCTCCCAGCCGACGCCGGAAGTGATCGTGCAGACCGTCAAGGAAACCGTCGTTGTCGAGAAGCAGTCCACCGTCGTCGTGGAAAAGGAAAAGGTCGTAGAGAAGGTCGTCACGGCCACCGTGCCGCCTACCCCTGCCCCGACCGCGTTGCCTGCGGTGAACATCCCCTTCAAGAACCCGGATACCCTCATCGTGGCTACCATTGGTGATCCGGAGACGCTGGATCCCGCGTGGACATATGAGACCGCCGGTTCCGGCATCCAGGCGAACATCTATGAGGGCATGGTCGCCTTCAACCGCACCAAGGCGGACGACTTTGTCCCCGCCCTGGCAGAAAAGTGGGAAGTCTCCCCGGATGGCCTGACCTGGACGTTCTACATCCGCAAGGGTGTCAAATTCCACAAGGGCGGCACGCTGGAGCCGCACGACATCGCCTACTCGCTGCAGCGCGGTATGCTGCAGGATCGCGCCGACGGCCCGCAGTGGCTCTTGCTGGAGCCGTTCTTTGGCGTGAGCTCCATCAAAGACCTGGCGATGGAAGTCGCTGGCGTGGACGACTTTGAGAAGGTGGATGCTGCTTCCCTCACCAAGGTCGCCGACATGGTCAAAGAGGCTGTGAGCGCCGACGATGCCGCCGGCACCGTCACCCTCAAGCTCAAATCCGTCGCGCCATGGCTGTTGCAGATCATCGGCCAGTGCTGGGGCGCTGCTCTGGACATGGAATGGATGATCGAGCAGGGCGACTGGGATGGCAAGAGCGACACCTGGATCAAGTGGCATGACCCGGCGCAGGAGGACACCGTCCTCTTTAACCAGGCCAACGGCACCGGCCCCTACATGCTGGAAAAGTGGGAGCCCGGCGTCGAGATCGTGCTCGTCGCCAACGAGAACTACTGGCGCACCGAGCCGATGTGGGAGGGTGGCCCGAGCGGCGCGCCCAAGATCAAGCGCGCGGTCATCAAGATCGTAACCGAGTGGGGCACCCGCCTGGCCATGTTGCAGGCTGGCGATGCTGACTTTGCCACGGTGGACCTCGCCTACATCTCGCAGGTTGACCCGATGGTGAAGGACGTCTATCTCGGCCCCGACACCTCTGCGCCGAAAGAAGTCATCAACCCGCAGGGTGCACTCCGGCTCTTCAAGGGGTTGGAGAACCCGGCCATGACGCCCGCCATGTTCTTCTTCAACATCAATGTGGAGGGTGGCAACCCCTTCATCGGCAGCGGCAAGCTGGATGGCAACGGCGTCCCGCCCGACTTTTTCTCCGACATCCATGTCCGCAAGGCGTTCAACTACTCCTTCGATTGGGACGTCTTTATCAAAGAGGCGCTCCAGGGTGAAGGCGTGCAGCCGCGCGGTCCCATCATCGCCGGCATGCTCGGCTACGATGAGAACCAGCCGGTCTACTCCTTCGATCCGAAGAAGGCAGAGGAGGAGTTCAAGCTGGCCTGGAACGGCCAAGTCTGGGAGAAGGGCTTCTACCTGCAGCTACACTATAACGTGGGCAATGACACCCGTCGCATCGCGGCCGAAGTGCTGAAGCAGAATATCGAGGCGCTCAACCCCAAGTTCAACATCGAGGTCGTCGCGATCCCGTGGCCGACGTATCTCGCTAACCGGCGCGAGCGCAAGCTGCCCATCTCCATCAGCGGCTGGCTGGAGGACTATCACGATCCCTCCAACTGGGTGCACCCCTTCATGCACTGCGGCGCTGGCGCCTATGCCCGCGCGCAGAGCTTCCCGGCGGACTTTTGCGCCAAGGCTGAGGAACTGATCGCCAAGGGCGTCTCGACGGTTGATCCGGCGGTGCGTGAGCCGATCTACAAGGAGCTGCAGAACATGGCGTATGAATATGCCATTGACATCTTCTTGTATCAGACGACCGGCCGCCACTATGAGCAGAGCTGGGTTCAGGGGTGGTACTACAACCCGCTGTATCCAACCGGCTATGCCTGGATCTATGCGTTGAGCAAAGTCAAGCCCTAGTCCTGTAACGCTTTCCGACGAAAGAGGCAAGGGCGCAAGCCCTTGCCTCCTTTCGGGCTTGAGGGACTGGAGCTCCGAAGAGCTCTTGTCCCTCAAGCCTCTCCAAAAGCAGGGCGAGCCAATCCCTAGTTAGGAGTTCTCATGCACCGGTATATTATCCGTCGTCTGTTGATACTGCCGATCCTGTTATTCGGCGTGTCTGTGCTCATCTTTGCTATGTTGCAGTTCCTGACGCCATACGAGCGCGCGGCGCTCTATGTGTCCGATATCCCCAAGCGCGTGGGCGCTCTGGACGAGATCGTGGAAAAGTATGGCCTGAACGATCCCTTCTATGTGCAGTATGGCCGCTGGCTGGGCAAGGTCCTGCGGGGCGATCTGGGCTTTTCCAAGACCGGCAAGCAGCCCGTGGCCCAGCTCATCAAGAACTACTTTCCCGCCACGCTGGAGCTGGCCCTCTGGGCGGCAGTCCCGCTGATCTACATCGGCGTGCAGTTAGGCATACTCTCGGCCACACACCAGAACTCGGTGTTAGACTGGTTCGTGCGCACCTTTGCGGTCGTCGGCTGGTCGTTCCCGACTTTTGTGTTTGGCCTGCTGATGTTGATGATCTTTTACGCCAAGCTGGGGTGGTTTCCGGCAGGGCGGCTGTCCGACTGGGCGGCGCAGGCGGTCAGCTCCGAGGGCTTCCGCCAGTTTACCAGGATGAACACCTTTGACGCGCTCCTGAACGGGCGGCTGGATATCTTCTGGGATGCGCTGCGCCACATCATCCTGCCGGTCATCACCCTCTCCTACTTGAGCTGGGCGCTCTTACTGCGTGTGACGCGCTCGTCCATGTTGGAGGTGATGCGCCAGGAGTATGTAACAACGGCGCGCGCCAAGGGGCTGGCGAACAACGATGTGATCAACCGCCACGCGCGGCCCAACGCTATGATTCCGGTGGCGACGATGGGTGGCCTGACGCTGGTGGGTCTGCTGAGCGGCCTCGTCATCACTGAGACGATCTTTAACTATCGTGGTATGGGATGGTTCTTTGCCGCCGCCGCCTCGCAACTGGATGTGATCACCGTGTTGGGCTTTGCCATGTTCAACGGCGTCATCCTGGTGCTCGGAAACCTCGGCGTTGATATACTCTATGGCTTTATTGACCCGCGAGTGAGATTGTCATGACCGCAAAGAGACTAGTCAAAACCTTCTTCAGAAATCCGCTGGCCGTCGTTGGCCTGATTATCCTGCTCGGCTTTGTCGCGGTGGCCATTCTGGCGCCGGTGCTGGCGCCGCCCCAGGGGGAACGTGGCCGGCTCAATCCCTACCGCATCCCGCGCGATGGGTTCACGGCGCAGCCGGCCCCGCCAAGTGAGAAACATCCCTTTGGCACGACGGAGGGGCAGTACGATATCTACTATGGCGTCATCTGGGGTACCCGGACTGCCTTCAGGGTCGGCACCATCACCACCGTGGCCACGCTGCTGATCGGCCTGCTGGTCGGCTCCATCGCGGCATACTATGGTGGCTGGGTGGATGAACTGCTAATGCGCATCGTCGAGATCTTTATGGCATTCCCCTTCCTGCTGGCGGCGATCACGCTGTCCGCCGTCTTGCAGGCCAAGCTGGGGAGAGGCTTGATCACCGGCATGATCGCGCTGATCGCCTTTGGCTGGACCACTTTTGCCCGTCTCATCCGTGGCGATATCTTGGCGGTCAAGCAGCGCGACTATGTGCTGGCGGCGCGCGCCATCGGTGTCAAGGACTATCGCATCCTGTTGCGCCACGTCATCCCCAACGCCATTTTCCCCACGATGGTGGTGGCTTCCATGCGCATCGCCGACAATGTGTTGAGCTTTGCCGGCCTCAGCTTCCTGGGGCTGGGCACCGAGGTGGGATATGCGGACTGGGGGCAGATGATCTCCTTTGCTCGCAACTGGATCCCTGCTCTGGCCACCTACTGGCATATCGTCGTGTTCCCGGGCGCAGCGATCGTGCTCTTTGTGCTTGCCTGGAACCTGGTGGGTGATGCCTTCCGCGACATCCTCGACCCGCGCCTGCAGGGCAGCCGCTAACAAGCCCTGTGCACGTGTGCCCTCCCGCAAGCCTCAAGCTTGCGGGAGGGTTTCTATATCGCCAGCTCGCACCATACCGGAAAGTGATCCGAGGCGACACGCGCCAGAGGGGTATCCCACCGCTCGCAGGCAATCAGTCTGTCGCGCAGCTCCGGGGATAGCCAGATGTAGTCAATGCGGATGGCGGGGCGGACGGTGCTCCAGCTTTCGCGTGGGCCGCGACCGACAGCGGCTTGCGCGTCCACATAGCCGGCGCGCAACATGCGGGTGATGACCTGCGTTGCGCTGGCCGGCGCGATCTGCCCCCTCGTGCTGTCCTGAAACTCGCCGGGGGCCAGGGCGTTGAAATCGCCGAGCAAGACCTGCGGGTGGCTGAACTGGGCGGCCAGCGAGAGCAGATGCTCCACCTGCGCGATGCGCGCTTCCTCCGCCGTGTTCTCCAGATGCACTGTCCCCACCATCAGGCGGATGCCGTTGACCTCCACCTCCGCCCAGATGGCGCCGCGGGTTTCGCATGTCTCTGGAGTGGGGAGGCGAAAGGTGCCGGCGTTGCGCCAAGGATAGCGGCTGAGCATGGCGTTGCCATAGGCCGCGAGCTGCGGCGCCCCGGGGATGGTGGCCAGTGTACTGCCAAAGAGATAGCGCATCCCCAGCGCATCGGCGATCTCGTCGAGCATCGGTTGCCGCCCCGGAGCGACAGGGTAGGGGTGATAGACTTCGTTCAGCCCCACCAGATCGCCCCCCGACTCGGCGATTACTGCGGCAATGCGCCGTGGGTCCAGCACGCGGTCGTTGCCTGCGGTGTGGTGTATGTTGTAGGTCAACAGGCGTAGTGTCATGGTAACACCTCGCTAGATGAGCTCCAGCAGCTCCGCCAGCGCATGGATCTGGTGGTCGGGGGTAACGCGCTCATCCGCCTCGACTCGCTCCGGCACGATCTTGAGCACGCCACGGATGCCCGCGCGCTGCGCGCCGCCCACATCGTCCCACAAACGGTCCCCCACAAAAAGCGTCTCGTCGGGCTGCGCCCCCAGCGCAGCCAGTGCTTGCTGAAAGATCGCGTGATGAGGCTTGACATAAGGCAGAACCGACGAATAGAGGCGCAGCGGTAGCAGGTGAAGGATGCTGCTGCGCGCCAGGTCGGCGTCGTGCATCTCTGGCCGCCAGATGGTGTTGGAGATCAGGCCAAAGCGCAGCCCGCGCTGTGCCAGCGCCTGCAGGGTCCAGAGGGTGTCGTCATAGAGGCGGATGTACGGCTGCATCGGCGCGTGAAAGCGGCGATACGCCTCCTCTATCATCTCGTCCGGCACATGGATACCCCATCGCGCCAGCGCTGCCGGGATGATCTGATCCAGCGATGTGCTCTGTAGCGTGGCGCGCGAACGCACCCAGGTATCCTCAAAGATCAGGTCCAGATACTCGTAGAAGTCGCTCCACGATGGGAGCGAGCGATACCCGCTCTCCACCAGATAGTCGTGCAGCCCGCGCAGGCCGATGGCGTTCAGCTCGCGAAAGGTTATGTCGGGGTCGCCGAAGCTCATCAGCGTGCCGCCGAGGTCGAACAGAACCGCCCTGACCATCTCCACTCCTTGTCATCAGATCGCTGTCATGCTACAATCAGGCGAAAAGCGTCGTAAGGAGTCAACCGATGCCATCTCATGCAGCTTTTATGACCGGGCCGACATTTCAGGAGATGCTCCACCCTGACCGCATCGCGCCGGAGATCCGTCGCCGTGCGCTGCGGGCCAAAGCGGAGGATCCGCTCGATCCGGTCAACCTCTACAATATCACCTGGCGTGATCCGCAAGGGCGCATCTACTATGATGTGCTGCCGCGCGAGTTCACCGGCGTGGACGCGCCCATCGTCGTCATCTATGCCAAGGATTTCCCCACGGGCAGCCATAAAGTGGGAGCTGCATACTCGGTGTTGGTGGAAAAAGCGCTGCTCGGCATCGTGGATCCCGCGGTGCACACGATGGTCTGGCCTTCCACTGGCAACTATGGCATCGGCGGGGCCTGGATCGGCGGGCGGATGGGCTTTGACTCGCTCGTCATCCTGCCGGAAGAGATGAGCCAGGAGCGTTTCGCGCTGATCCGTTCCTACGGCGCGCGCCTCATCGCCACGCCCGGCTG
>JAIOAV010000135.1 GCA_019873665.1 Chloroflexota bacterium | reverse complement strand
CGCTCCTTTGCCGCCGTGATCCGCGCCATCGCGCAGGCCAAGGGGCTGGCGTAGGGCTGTCGCGCCGTTCGCCTGTCTGCCGCACGCCGCACCCTCTCCCGGCGGGAGAGGGCAGGGTGAGGGCGCACCCTCTCCCCGCGGGAGAGGGCAGGGTGAGGGCACCCCGTCATCAAGCACCCTCACCCGCCAGCCTGTCGGCTGGCACCCTCTCCCGGCGGGAGAGGGCAGGGTGAGGGCGCACCCTCTCCCCGCGGGAGAGGGCAGGGTGAGGGCAATACGTACGCCAGAGCCTGCCGTGACTTTGCCCGCGGCAGGCTCTGGCTGGCGTCATGGCGGCGCCGCGCCTATGCCATCGCCCTGGCCGGCGCGGCATCCAGCGTCTCGCGCACCTTGCGCGCCAGCTCGTCCGGCGTGAACGGCTTGCGCAGGAAGGCGATGCCCGGGCCGAGAATCCCCTGATCCGCCAGCGCGTCCCCCGGATGCCCGGACATATACAGCACCCGCAGTTCCGGCATGATCTCGCGCAGCCGCTGCATCGCCTCCCGCACGCGCATCCCCGGCATCACCACATCCGCCAGCGCCAGCGCGATCCGCCCCGGGTACTGCTGCGCCACCGCCAGCGCCTCGTCCCCGTCCGCCGCCACCAGCACATAGTACCCCCGGCGTTCCAGCGTGATCCGCGCCAGATCGCGCAGGATCGGCTCGTCCTCGATCACCAGCAGCGTCTCGCCCCCCTCAGCCGACGTCGGGCCGACGACAATGGGCCGCTCCGGCACGATCTCCTCGTCGGTGCAGGGCAGATAGATGCGAAAGATCGTGCCGCGCCCCGGCTGGCTTTCCGCGTAGATGTGCCCCTCCGCCTGATGGATGATGCCATACACGGTGGAAAGGCCCAGCCCGGTCCCCTTGCCCGGCTCTTTGGTGGTAAAGAACGGCTCAAAGAGGTGCGCCTTGACCGTGTCGTCCATGCCGACGCCGGTATCACGCACCGCCAGCTCCACATATGGCCCGGTACGCAGATCCACGTAATGTCGCGCGCGCGCCGCTGAGATGTGCACCGGCGCCGTCGTGATCGTCAACACGCCGCCCTGCGGCATGGCGTCCCGCGCATTGACCGCCAGGTTCATGATCACCTGCTCGATCTGCACCGGATCCATCTTGATCGGGCCGATCTCCGGCGAGAGGCGGAGCTGCAATAGCACATCTTCGCCCATCACGCGCTGCAATATCCCCTCGATGTTGCGCACCACGTCGTTCAGATTCAGCACGCGCGGCGCCACCACCTGGCGGCGGCTGAAGGAGAGCAACTGGTTCGTCAGCGTGGCCGCGCGCTCCCCCGCCGTGCAGATATTCACTACATCCTCCCGCACCGGATCATCCGGCGCGAGTTGCGCGAGGATAAAGTGGCTGTAGCCGATGATCGCCGTCAGCAGGTTGTTAAAGTCGTGGGCGATGCCGCCGGCCAGCCGTCCCACCGCCTCCATCTTTTGCGCCTGCCGCAACTGCTCCTCCAGCGACTTTTTGTCGGCGATGTTGCGCACCGCCACGATCTGCACATCGCGACCGTGGCGCGTCTGGGCGCGGGCGATCCACTCGATCGGGATGGGCACGCCGTCGCGGCGGAGGCCGGTGGCCTCCTGCGGCGCGCTCATCTGCGTCTCTGCCGTTACATTGAGCAACGCCTGCCCTCCGTCCGCCCAGAACGAGGCGAGCGGCATACCGATCAGCTCCTCTCGCGGATAGCCGAACATGATGGCAAAGCCCGAGTTCGCGTCCACGATGCGCCCCTTTTCCGTGATCACCACGCCATCGAAGGCGGTCTCCAGCAGCGTGCGGTACCGTTCCTCCTTTTCCGCCAGCTCGCGCTGTCGGACTTGCTCGATCTGGTTGCGGTGACGCATCACGACGAGGATCAGCCCTGACACGAGGAGGCCAAAGCCGGCCAGGCTCAGGATCTCGTCCACCGGCGCCAGCTCATCCGGGAAGACCAGCAGAAAGAGGAGCGTGCCTGCCGTGTTCAGGGCGATGATCAAGACGGTAGTGCGCAACGAGAGGAGCACGCTGCTAAAGAGCACCGGCACCACCAGATACGCCAGCAGGCCGGTGTTCTCCGGGTCGCCCTCCGGGATCGAGACATAGAGGATGCCGATGGAGAAGGTAACCAGGGTCAGCGCCGCGGCGATGGAATAGTAGCCATGGCGGTTGAGGGTGAAGGCGATGGAGAGGACCAGCAGCACCAGCAGGAAGGGCAGAAACCAGGGGGCCGTGAGCAGGTCCGCCGCGGGCGTGAGCAGCGTCGGCACCACCGCGATCAGAAAGGACAGTGGGATCAGGATCGCCAGCAATGACGCCAGGAGCTGCGACTGGCGCCGCTGTTCCGGCTGCTCGATGCCGGGCGTGGGTGCGACAAGCCAGCGCCAGAGCGCGTTCAGCCGCCGATGGTGGGAGCGGTGGTTGTCCGTCACTGTCCTTCTCCCAGACATGCAGGTATCAGAGAAGCGGTGTGGGGGGCACGCGTTGCAGACAGTCCGATGTCCATATCATATCATAGCGCAATTTGTGCGGATGCAAAATCAGCTATCAGCAAAGGAAGCTTGCAGCCGTTAGCCAGATCAGTGGCTGATCGCTGAACGCTGATAGCTACCCTTTCCGCCGCGACGCTATCAGCGCGGCGATCAGGCCGGTGATGGGCACGGCCAGGACGAGGCCCATGCTGCCCACCAGGGTGCGCACGATCTCTTCCGCCACCGGCTCGCGGTTGATGCGGCGCGCCAGCGGCTCCTGATAGAGCAGGAAGAGGAGCATCAGCGGCATGGACGCGCCCATATACGCCAGCAGCAGCGTGTTCACCGACGCAGCGATGTGATCCTCGCCGATGTGAAAGCCGCGCCGGTAAAGCTCCGCCCAGCCCAGCTCCGGGTTCGCCGCGTGCAGCTCGAACACCGCCGACGCCTGCGAGACGCAGACATCCCCCAGGATGCCGAGGGAACCGATGATGATGCCGCCCAGCGCCAGCCGCTGGAAGCGCACATCCGGGCCGAGCTGCACCACCACGTAAAAGCTCTCCTCCGCGCCCAGCCCCGTCAGGCGCGTGGCGGACACCGCCAGCGAGGCCAGCACCGCCGTCAGCAGCAGGCTGAGCATCATGCCGCCCAGCGCCGCGTGCGCCTTGGGATTCCAGCCGTACACCAGGCACGTGGAGACGGCCAGCAACACCACCGCGCCGATGATGCTCACCAGCAGCGGGTCGCGTCCCACCAGCACCTGCGGCACGACAAAGAGAAAGATCACGCCCAGGCTAAAGGCGGTGCCCAGCAATGAGCGCAGCCCCTTGCCGCGCCCGATCAGCGTTACCATGGTGACAAAGCCGAGCGCCAGCGCGAGCAACGGGCCGCCGCGCACGATCTCGGTGATGTAGAACTGCGCCCCCTCCGGCCGCGCCGTCAACTGCACATAGACGCGATCCCCGGGCCGGAAGCGGCGATCCACCGCGGCAAAGCGCACTGTGCCATCCTCGACGATGACCTCGTCGCCAGCCCGCGCGCCTTCCAGCAGGCGCAGTCGCAGCCGCTGGTACGGCTGCGACATCCCCTCGCCCACCGACATGGTCCCCTCTTCCAGCACCTCCAGCACCTCCGCCACCACCGTCTCCACCGTCTCTGCGGTGGCGGGGGACGCGGCGGCGCGGCGGCGCAGCTCCTCCCATGGCGAGATCAGGGCCAACGATGCCATCACCAGCGCCAGCAACGCCAGGCTGAGCGCCAGCGGGTTGCGCCAGAGCTTCTCTCGATCCAAGTGCATACCTCGTTTCTAATGGAGAGGTCAACTGGAGGTCAGATGATTATGGCCTGGACCATTCGTGTCATGGCGAGGGCGCGCAGCGACCGAAGCAATCCCCCCGCCCGCCACTGTCATTGCGAGGGCAAAGCCCGAAGCAATCCCCCGCTAGCGTAGGAGGAGATTGCTTCGCTCCCTGCGGTCGCTCGCCATGACAGCGCGAGTTGTTCAACCTCTATTTGTCTTCTCTATAAGCTGTCAGCAGCCAGCGAGCAGCCGTCAGCGAAATCTATGGCCCTGGGAGCCGCGCGCCTGCGGGCCACGCGGCGGCAGGCCCTCACCTTACCCTCTCCCGGAGGGAGAGGGCGCGCCCGCAGGGCGCGGGTGGGGGCGACGGCTGCTCGCGCAAGCCTTCCCTATCCCGCCGCCACCGGGTTGCGCAGCGTGCCCAGCCTGGCGATGGTCCCCTCCACCACGTCGCCCGGCTGCAGGAAGATGCCCCGCGCCTTGCCCACGCCGGACGGCGTGCCGGTGGCGATGATGTCGCCCGGCTCCAGCGTCATGAACTGCGCGCACCACGCCACCAGCTCGGCCACGCTGAACACCATCATGGCGGTGGTGGCATCCTGCCGCACTTCGCCGTTCACCGTCAGCTTCATATCCAGCGCCTGCGGGTCTCCCACCTCGTCCGCCGTCACCAGATAGGGCCCCATGGCGGCAAAGGTGTCGAACCACTTGCCGTTCAGCCAGTCGAAAAAGTCATCCCACGGGCGCACCGTGCGCCCCTCCGCCACGGTCAGCGAGCGGGCCGAGACATCGTTGAACACCATGTACCCCGCCACATAGTCCAGCGCGTGCGCGGCGGAGACGTCCTTGCACGGCGTGCCGATGACGGCGGCCATCTCCAGTTCGTAATCCAGCTCTTTCGTCAGGCGCGGCGCGATGATGGGCGCGTCTGGGCCGATCACTGCCGTGGCAGGCTTCATAAAGACGCGCGGCGTCACGCCGGTCTTGTCCGGCATCTGCCAGCCCGACTCGCGCACGTGCTCGACATAATTCCCGGCCAGCGCCAGGATCTTGGGCGGGCGCAGGATGGGGGCCAGCAGGCGCGTGCGGGCCAGCGGCATCCCCGGCAGCCGGTCCTCGCCGATGGCCTCGACCAGCGATTGCGCCGTCTCCAGGCCCGGCTTGCCGAGCTGGAGCAGGGAGAGCATATCCGCCGGCAGCGCCACGCCGTATTGCGCGGCCACGCGCTGCAGGTCATACACCCTGTCGTCCAGCGCGACGCCCAGGCGCGCGCCCTTTTCCACGTCAGCAAAGGTCAATAGCTTCATGAATCGTCCCTCCTATAAGTGTCGCGCACGTGACCATTCTAGCACAAAATGGGGCGCAGGGAAAACGACGGATTCGCGCCTCCGCGCCATCGGTGGTATGATATCGGCAACAGAGCCGCGCCCCGGCATCTCCCGCGACGAGCGATGGCTCTGGTTCTGTGTCATCTACACGACGACCGTGCCGGGCCGTGAAGATCTGGTGCCGGCGGGGGCGCGAAAGGAGGCAGAGCATGCGATTGCGTGTGGCGGCGTGCCAGATCCTGACATATCCCGACCCGGCGCAGAGCGCCGACAAGGTGTTGCACTGGATGGAGCAGGCCGCGGCGGACGGGGTGGATGTCGTGCTCTTTCCGGAGGCGTGTCTTTGCGGCTACCAGTGCGACGGGGCATACTGGGAAGCGGCGCGGCCGGAGCCCTTTGTCGCCGCGGAGGCGCGCATCATTGCCGCGGCGGCGGCGCTGGGGCTGGCGACCATCGTGGGTACGGTGCACTGGGAAGAGGACGGGGTGCGCAACAGCTTGCTGGTGATAGACAGGGGCGGCATCGTGCGCGGCCGCTATGCCAAGACGCACCTGGCCGAGTCGTGGTCCCGGCCGGGCCGCGCCTTGCCCATCTACCGCGTGGCGGGCGTCCCCTCCTGCTTCCTCGTCTGTCACGACATCCGCTACCCGGAGCTGGTGCGGCTGCCGGCCATCGCCGGCGCGCAAATCTGCTACTTTGCCAGCAACGAGAGCGGCCTGACGGAAGAGTACAAGCTCTCCGCCTACCGCGCCATGCCCATCGCCCGCGCCGCCGAGAATGGCATCTATCTCGTGATGGCGAACGCCCCCGCCAACGCCGCCGACATCACCTCGCATTCGCAGTCGCACGGCAACAGCAAGATCGTGCACCCGGACGGCAATGTGCTGGACGAGGCGCGCTTTTTCGAGGAGCGGCTGGTGACGGCCACGATGGACACCGACGCGGCGACGCGCTGGGTGGCGCGGCGCGCCGTGGAGGATGACACGATCCTGGCGCCGTGGCTGCGGGACGGGCTGCAGCTCGTCAGCGACGCCAGCGGCAGCGAGGGCTAGGAGAGCGCACCCTCTCCCGCTGGGAGAGGGCAGGGTGAGGGTCTCTCGTCGCGTGGCACCCTCACCCGCCGTCCTGCGGCTGGCACCCTCTCCCGCTGGGAGAGGGTAGGGTGAGGGTCTCTCGTCGCGTGGC
>JAIOAV010000134.1 GCA_019873665.1 Chloroflexota bacterium | reverse complement strand
AACGAGCTGGCAGGCTCAGGCGGCGACGCCATGCCGCTCTTTTTCCGGCGGCGTGGCCTGGGCAAGCTGGTGGGCAAACGTACCTGGGGCGGCTTGATCGGCATCTACGACTGCCCCATCCTGATGGATGGCGGTTGGATCACATCGCCGCGCATGGCGATCGTCAGTCCGGATGGCGAATGGGAGGTGGAGAACGTGGGCGTATCGCCGGATGTCGTCGTGGAGATGACACCCAAGCTGGTCATCGCCGGACATGACCCGCAACTGGAGAAGGCGGTGGAGCTGGTGTTGGCGGAGCTGGAGCGCAACCCGCCGCCCAAGCCCAAGCGCCCGGCTCCCGCAAGGCGCGCCGGCCACCTTTGACGGCGTGACCCCTCAGAAGTAGAATGACCGCGATGAGCGAGAACGATGCGGTCTCGCCAAGAGGCATAAGGAGGATAGACATGGACGCTGTGCATCTCGCCGCCATACCGGTGCCGTTGCACTGGGACATCCCGCCACTCGGCTATCACGTGGAGCAGGAGCGCGCCGTGAGCATCACCGCCGGGCCGCGCACCGATCTGTTCCGCAGCCCGGCGGGCGACACGGTTGTGCAAAACTCACCACGCCTCCTTTTTGTGCCAGAGGGGGATTTCGCGCTCGGCGCCCGCGTCCGCGTCAACTTTCGCAACACCTTTGACGCCGGCGTGCTCATCATCTATGAGCACGAGACATCGTGGGCCAAGCTCTGCTTCGAGTTCTCGCCACAACGACAGCCGATGATCGTGTCGGTCGTCACTCGCGGCCTTTCAGACGACTGCAATTCAGTGCCGATCAACGGCAACGAGGTGTACTTGCGCATCGTGCGCATCGGCTCCGCCTTTGCCTTCCACTATTCGACGGATGGCAAGACTTGGCACATGGTCCGCCACTTTACGCTGGATGGGCCGGATCGTATCCACGCGGGCTTTTCGACGCAGGCGCCACGCGGCGAGTCCTGCTCGGCTGCGTTTTCGAGCATCACCTACTCGCATACCCCACCTGCCGACATCCGCAGCGGCGAATAGCGCCGCCGCCAGCCAAACAGAAGACGCCGCGCCGCCACAGGCCCTTGGCGCGGTGTCTCACATCTCGCCAAAGGAGATCGCCTTGACACACGACCTCAACCATCCCCTGCCACACCCTACCGATCCCTGGGACACTCGCTTCGGCTTCTTCTGGTACAACGATCAGGAGATCTTTCACGATGGCGAGGCGGACCTCGATCGCAAGGCCGCCGCCATCGCGGACGCGGGCATCAACCACGTCATCACCTTCAGTTGCACGCACTTTCGCTGGTCGTTCCGTTGCCACTGGCCGCTCCTCACCGAAACGCTGGCCAAGATCGTGCGCGCCTGCCACCGCCATGACATCTATGTTACCGAGCACCATTCGTCGCACCTGACATTCAACCCGCTCACCGCGGAAGAGGATGCTTACATTGATAATGTGCTGCGCGTGCGCGGCTCATCCCGCGCCTCCTGGCCACACCTGGAGGAGGACATGCGCGCCGATCCTGTGGTGATTGACGATGTGCATTTATCTTCGCTGCGGCAGATAGACGGGCGAACGGGACAGTGGGCGCGCTCCAATTATCGCGGCTGGTGCATGTGCTTCAACAACCCTGACTACCGCCGCGCCTATCTGGCCTATCTGGAGACCCTCTACGCGACGGGCATTGACGGGATTATGACCGATGACGTGCAGTGGTTCGGGCAGGGACACTCCTGCGCCTGCGCGCATTGTCGCCGCCTCTTCCGCGAGCGGTACGGCTATGAGATGCCACCACCCGGCGTAGCATGGGAACGATGGTGGGGGGATTATGACCAGCCCTCCTATCGCGCCTGGCTTGACTTTCGCTTCCGCTCCATCGAGGATTTTCATGTCCTCGTCAAGGATCACTACACGGCGCTCGGGCTGCGGCCCCTGCGACCGAACTATGTGTCGCACGCGCTGACTCCCAACCCCACGGCCTATGCGCTGGAGACGTTGCCACACTTGGACTGGGTGTTCCAGGAATCGTGCTTTGCCTGCATCATCCGTTACTCCTGGCCGATGTGGGCGTTGGAGTCCATGCACCGTCTTGCCGTGGCCCGCCAGCGCCGCATCCCGCCGATGGACATCTTCTACCCGGACCGCCCCGACAGCATGCGTTTCTGCTGGGCGCTGGCGCAAAGCTGGGGCATGCTCTACCTGGCCACACCGGAGGGCAGAATGTCCCATCGAGAAGAGAAGCCCCTGCGCGATTTCGAACGGTCACACGCTCGCCTCCTGCGCAGCCCCCAGCGGTACGCCCGCCTCGCTTTCTATGACTCCCGCGCCACCCGTGAGCAGTATCGCGACCTCGCGCCGCGCACACTGCGCGCCTTAAAGGCGTGGCTGCAGGCGTGCTATATGCGCAACATCCCGTGCGATCTCTTCCAGAGGGAGGAGCTAGGACGGCTGCCTCAGTACGACGTGGTCGTGCTGAGCGAGATCGCCTACCTGTCTGATCGCGAGCTGCGCGCCTTTTGTGACTGGGTGCAGGCCGGCGGCACGCTGGTCTGGATCGGTTGCACTGCCAGCCACAACGAGACTGGCGTCCCGCGCGCCGCGGATGCATTGGCAGCAGAGTGGGGCCTCTCCGCCTGGCCTGTTATCGCGGACGACGGCGAGCCGCAAACGATCGCGGTTGGATCTGGCAAATTGGCATTGGTGCCGCTCAACTGGAATCTTGGGCAGATTGCACGGGAGTACAGCGTAGAGCGATGGCGACCGGGGCTGCGCACCTCGTATTCAGCGATGAGCGCGGAGGACGAGCGGCTACGCGACGGGATCGTGGCTTTGCTGCGCGACCTCCTCCCCGGCGAGCCGGACCTCGCGGCAGAGAACTTGCCAGATGGCGTCATTGCCACCGTCTTTCGGACAGCCGACGGTCAATCTCTCGTTGTGCATCTCGTCAATGCTGCTGGCACACTCGCCGTGCCCGCGGAGGAGATGATCGGCCACGACGATATCATCCCCTTCCCATCACTCGCTGGCAAGGCGACCGTCGCGCTGCGGGTGCGCAGACCCGCCGATGTGCCACGTGCAGCCGCGGCCTTGCTACACACGCTGCAGCACGCCATGCCTTTGCCGCTCCCGTGTCAGCATACTGCTGACAGCGTGATAGTGTCACTCGATCCCGCGCTGATTGTGGACTATGCGTTGGTCGAGGTGCATTTTGACGCGACTGAGGTCGGGGTGTAGAATCGCGAGATTGCGGCGCGATGCTGGTAGCACCCGCCGCGCGGATCAATCGCGATGGAGGTCGTTCATGCGTATCACCAATCCTACTGAGATCACCCCTGTAGCATGGGAAGGCCAATTGACCATGCCCGCCACGATCTATACTGGCGGCCGCTCCGCACCCCCCGCCAGCATGACGTTGGGTGCGCCTGCCGTGTGGCCGCTGGCCGCCGCGATGCTCAACGAGCCCGCCCAGGCGTGGGAGCCACCCGAGGCGGGGGTGGACTATTGGCTGGTGCGGGTGAGCGCCATTCTGCGCGAGCCGGCAGGCATGCCCAGCATGATCGAGCTACAGCAGACGCTCCAGGTGATGCCCGCCAACCCCGACGACCCGCCCGAGTCGGTCTATGTGGCAGCTATATTCCCCACGAACCTGGGCCGCCAGGACAAAGCCGAGTTCCCGGTGCTGCTCGCGCCTGACTTGAGTTTCCACAGCGACCAGACGCTGGACCCGGTGCAGCCAGGTGTGGAGATCACCTATGCCAAAGCCTTCATGAGCATGCAGGGGATGGGCGTCGGTGGCGCGACCGTGTCCTGGCTGCTCAAGCGACAGTCCGGCCGGGCGAGCGCGCCTCTACACGCCCTCTATGCCGTAGTGGGCGCGCGGCGCGGCGTGCGCGGCATCTCGCTGGCCGCCGACGCCGTCCTGTCGCAACGCACCGGCGTGGCGCTCTTCCGCTACATCCTGCCGGAGGAGGCCAAGGCCGCCTGGCACGCGACATGGACTGCGGATCAGTAAACACCTAACCCTGAAAACCGAGACCCAAGGCACAGGGCCTCAAGCTAGGCCACTAATAGCTTGGGATCCTTTGTGCTTTCCCCTGCAGGACTCGCCTGCTTTGACATCCTCATACAACGCAAGTAGAATGGAGGTGAGCCGCTCTTGGCCTGCCCGCGTCGCGTGTGTGGAGGAGATACATTCTCTGCCACCGATGCCGCGGGATGTGCGGCTGCCCGCGTCGCGTGTGTGGAGGAGATGCCATGGAAATCGCGAGTCCTGCCGACATCCGCTCCATCGCCTGGGAAGGGGATCTTGTCATCCCGCCGAAGGTCTACGCTGTAACGCGGCTGGGGAGATCCCCACGTGTGGTTTGGGGCGTCCCGGAGGTATGGCCCATCGCCGACGCGCTTCGGAACCGTCCCGGCCAGCGATGGAACCCCCTGGCACCGGCCACAGATTATTGGCTCGTGCGCCTGTCCTTCATTCTGCAGGAACCGCCCGGCATTCCGGCGATGAGCGAACTGCACGCCACGCTGCAGGTGCAACCGCGTGCGACAGAGGCCGCACGGGCTACTACGGCGGTGCACCGCATCTACCCTGAAGCGCTCAGCATACGCGACCCGACAGAGGGTATGGTCTTTCTCTCCCCCAAGTTGATATTTGCCGAGGATCGCACCCTGGGCGCGGACGAGCTGGGCGCACGACTGGGCTGTCGCAAGGTGTTTGTGAGCGCCACCAGCTCCCCGGTCGGCGGGCCGGCGGTCACCTGGGCCTTTAAGCGACAGGCGGGGCGGGGAAAGGGGAGTCAGCCGGTCTACGCCGTCATCGCGGCCAGCGATGACGCCGACGGCTTCTGGGGACAGGTGGATGTAGCGGTATATTTGAACGCGCAGATGGGACGCTTCTCCTTTGTGCTGCCGGAGGTGGCCAAGCCCGCGCTCCGCTTTGAAGTTGCCCCCGGTGCGCCGTTCGGCCTCTCGTTGGAAGTACCACAATACCTGCCATAGGAGCTTGATGCCCCGCGCCATCCTCTTCGACCTGGACGATACCCTCTTTGATCTGCGTCATGCCAGCCGCGCCGGACTGACAGGCTTGCAGGCCGCATTTCCCCGCCTGGGCACTGCGCCGCTGGACGAGCTCGAGCGCATATATCGCGAGGCTCTGGAACAGACGCATGCTTGCGTGCTGGCCGGCACGATGACGATGGACGAAGCAAGACGCGAGCGCTATTGCCGCATCCTGCAGCACCAGCTGCTCGCTCTCTGCAGAGGCTGAGCAGCTGGCGTTCAGCACGTACCAGGCGGCGTACAACATGTTCAACCGCTGGATCGAGGAGGGGTTACTGGAGGTGCTGGAAGAGGAGGGGATCGGCTGCATCGTCTTTTCGCCGTTGGCGCAAGGGCTGCTCACCGGCAAGTACCTGCACGGCATTCCCGAAGGCTCGCGCGCCGCCAAGCCGCACGGCTTTCTCAAGCCGCAGCACATCACCGACGACAAGCTCGCCAAAGTGCAGCAGCTCGCCGCTGTGGCGGCAGCGCGCGGCCAGACGCTGGCGCAACTGACGCTGGCGTGGGTGCTGCGCCACCCATAGATGACCTCGGCACTGGTGGGCGCCAGCCGTGTCGAGCAACTGGACGAGAACTGGGGGCGCTGCACAACCTGTCCTTCAGCGCCGACGAGCTCGCCGGGATCGAGCGCATCCTGGCGGGAAGCTGACTCACCACAGATCGGCGCCTCTCTATATTCCGGGGGCTAACGGTCGGTATGAGCAGCGCGCCCCCCGCTGGCACGACTTGCCCGAAGCACCAACACCTGCGCGGGCAAGGCCCGATAGAAAGCCGCAAGGGGCGGCGTCGGCTGCAACCCGCGCTAGCCCACCGCCTCTTTTGCCTTGAATGTTTGTTTGCGTCGCAAGTGCTCCTTCACACACCGCTTGCCCCAATCCCTTACCGTTTGCGCTGGATAAGGGGCAGGTGAATCTCCGCTCTTTGCTGAATAGAAAACACGCCGCCATATGTCCCGGCGTAGAGAGTGGCCAGCGTCTGCGGGTCGATCGCCAGAGCCCGAACATAGGTATTGGTCAGGCCAGTGTTGACGGCGCTCCAGTTCGTGCCGCCATTCGTGCTCTTGAACACCCCGCCACCCCTCGTCCCGGTGTAGAGGGTGCTCGGCGTCGCCGGGTCAATCGCCAGGGCGGGAACGAAGAGATTGGTCAGGCCATTGTTGGCCGCGCTCCAGGAAGCGCCGCCGTTCGTGCTCTTGAACACCCCGCCCTCTGTGCCGGCATAGAGCGTGCTCGGCGTCACCGGGTTGATCGCCAGAGCGTAAACACTGTTACTGGTCAGACCGGTGTTGACCGC
>JAIOAV010000133.1 GCA_019873665.1 Chloroflexota bacterium | reverse complement strand
CCAGGAAGCCTCGGCATATGTGACGGTAAACTGCCACGCGCTACAGGTGGAGAAGAGCGCCAAGACTTCCTTCACCCGCACCTACCACTGGACGCTGGACAAGTCGGCGGATCAGACGGAACTGGTGCTGGCGGGCGGCGAGCAGATCCTGGTGAACTACGCGGTCGTCGCCAACGCCACATACACCGATGCTGACTGGGCGGTGCAGGGCGTGATCAGTGTCACCAACCCCGCGCCGATCCCTGCCACCATCAACAGCGTGGCGGATGTGGTGTCGGGCGTGGGCGCAGCGGATGTCAACTGCGGCTGCAGCTTCCCGATGATCCTGGCCCCCGGCCAGACCCTGGTGTGCAGCTACAGCCTCGCGCTGCCAGATGGGGCCACGCGCACCAACAAGGCGATCGCGACACTCCAGAATCACCATTACTACTATGACGGCACGCCGTTGGATCCGCTAGGTTGCACGCACACCACCGACTTCTATGGAACCGCGGAGGTCGTCTTTGGCGATCCGGCGATTGAGGTGGACAAGTGCGCGGATCTGTATGACAGCTACGCGGGGTATCTGGGTAAGCTCTGCTACCCTGACGTGCCCAAGACCTTCACCTACTCGCGCTGGATCGGCCCGTATGACGTGTGCGGCGTGTACACGGTGGAGAACATCGCCGAGCTGCGGACCCTGGATATGGTGTATGTGGTGTTGGCGCGCGCTTCCGTCAGCATCTATGTGAACGTGCCGTGCGGTGGCTGCACCCTGACGCCCGGATACTGGAAGACACACTCCAACTACGGCCCCGCGCCGTATGACGACACGTGGGCGCTGATCGGCGAGAACACGCCGTTCTTCCTGAGCGGCCAGACCTGGTATCAGGTGCTCTGGACGCCACCGGCCAGCGGGAACGCCTACTACATCCTGGCGCACCAGTACATCGCCGCCCGGCTGAACAAGCTCAACGGCGCGTATGTGCCGCCCGACGTTCAGGGCTGGATTGACGCGGCAACAGGGCTGTTCGAAACGTACAAGCCCACGGACAAGCTCAGCAAGACGGAAAAGGCCGAGTTCATCTTCCTTGCCGGCAAGCTGGACGCCTACAACAACGGGTTGATTGGCCCCGGCCACTGCGACGAATAAGCCGATCGTAAGACAACAAACCATGACCTCAGGGGTCAGCGTTCGCTGCGACCCCTGAGGTCTCTTTTTGCCCCGGTGGGCGGATGGGTGGCCTATCGCCCCGCCTGTCGCGCCAGCTCGCCGCGCGGCACGCGAAAGGCCACGCCAAAGACGAGCGCGCCCACGATCATCGAGGTCGCGGAAAAGAAGAACACGGCGCGATAGCCAAAGGCGTTGATGGCATACCCGCCGCCCAACGCGATCAGCGCCGACCCCAGCCCCACTAACATGTTCATCACCCCGGACATGGCCGCGCGCCACGCGGGCTCCACCATCTCCTGGCTGAACACGGTGATGGCCGGGCTGGTGATGCCAAAGAGCGCCAGCGTAACGATCAGCCCCAGGCCCGCCGCTGCCGGATGCGGGACCAGCGCCAGCGGCAGGATGCTGAGCGCCATGCCCACCGAGCCCCAGACGAGGGCGCGGTATGCGCCCCAGCGCGTCACGATGGCCGGCATGAGGAGCGCTGCCGGCACCGCCACCAGATTCCCCGCCGCCGTCAGTGCGCCGATGAGCGCGGTGGACGCGCCCAGCGCGTCGTCCATATAGACGTTAAAGAAGGTGGTAGTGGGGCCGCGCCCGGCCCAGCGCAGGACCATCACCAGCGTCAGCAGCGCCATCAGCCCGTACGGCGCGGGGCCGCGCTCGGTGCGCGTCTCTCCCGCCTGCTCTACGTCCACCTCGCGGATCTGCCAGATCAGCCACGCCACCGGCAGGAGGAGGAGCGGCGTCACGGAGAGCGCATAACGGTATGGGGCCACCTCTTGCAGCGTCGCGTCCAGCGCGCCGCTCAACGCGCCGGGCAGGAATCCGCCCAGCAGGCTGCCGGCAAAGCCGGCCAGCGGCGTCATGGCCGCGTTCAGCGAAAAGGCGTGCGTGCGCTGGTCGGGCGTGGTGGCGCCCATGGTGAACGCCGTAAAATTCACCATCTTGACGGCAAGGCCCACGCTGCCCAGTATGCTGGTCGCCAGCAGCCAGCCCGCGCGCCAGCTCGGCGGCACCACCTCGTTCAGCGGCAACAAAGCATAGCTGACGATGGTCAGTGCGATGCCGGCGAGCATGGGCAGGCGCGTGCCCCAGTGGCTGCCTGCCGCCGCCGCCAGCAGGCACGCCGTAGCGCGCCCCGCCGCCACACCCGCCGCCATCAGGCCGATGAAGCGCGTGTCGTAGCCGAGGCGTAGCAGGTAGATGTTGAAGAGCACAGTAAAGATGCCGTTCGCGGCAAAGGCGCTCAGCCCCATGGCGACCAGCACGAGCTGCTCATCGCGCCCAAAGCGGCCCAGCGTGCCGCGGTAGATGGCCTGCCATCTCGGCTTCATGCGCGCCGCCCGATCAGTGTTCTCCAAGCTGTCATGCGGCTCACCTGGTAGAAAAGTCTAGCAACCGGCCCTGTCATTGCGAGCGACCGAAGGGAGCGAAGCAATCCCCCTGCTAGCAAATGAGGAGATTGCTTCGGTCGCTCTGCTCCCTCGCAATGACACAAGGCACAGTCATTGCGAGCTGCGCAGCGGCGAAGCAGTCCCCCCGCCAGCAAATGAGGGGATTGCCTCGGGCTTTGCCCTCGCAATGACACGCGGTGGCGCAAGTTGTACTCGATGTCCAGTTTCCAGCAAACTCTTTACGCGAACTGCACCTCCACCATCTGGTGTCCCGTAACGCGCGGCACGGCAAAGGCGACGCGCCCCGCGATCTGCTGGAATGGCAGCGGCTCTTCCTCCGGCACGGTGCGCACCGCCCGCACGGGCCGCTCGACGCGCAGCGAGACGCCCACGTTATAGATCGGGATCACATCCTCGATCACATCAAAGTCCTGCCCGCGCCGCTCCGGGATATAGTGCAGCAGATGCAGCACGTGGCGGTTGCCGGCGGGTTGCGCGTTGACGGTGGCCAGCGTCGTGCTGGGCGCATTCAGCCGCAATAGCGGCTGCGGCAGCAGCATATCCAGCGCGTTCAACACGAGCTGCTTGCACCAGCGCGGCGCGTTCTGGCTGTACTGGGCAAAGACCGGGTGCATCAGATAGATGGCGCGCCCCTTTTGCACCACCGCCGGATAACCCGCCTCTCCCGCGGAGGGGGTGTGCCGGTGCGAGCAAAAGTGCTGCCACGTGCGGTTAAAGTAGGGCTCGACCGCCGACGCCAGCACCGTCGCGTCCGGCGCAGCCTGCACCTGCATCCCCCGCAGGTACATCACATGTTCCGTCTCCGGCAGGCCGCGCCCGATCTCGCCTTGCGGCAGAAGAAAGTCGGGACTGTAGGGCGCATCGCCGACCGGGATCACGCCCAGCACATCGCGGGCGAAATCGCCCGCCTCCGGGTTCAAGCCGGAGCGATGCGTGGCGATGAGCGCGCCGCCGTCCGCCACATACGCCTGCAGCGCGTCCGCCAGCGCAGGCGAGACCGGGATAGCATCCGGCAGGATAATCACCCTGTAGCGGCGCAAATCCGAGGCCGAGTCGAGGATGTCGAACTGGTGCGCGCCCTCTTGCAGGATACGCGTTGCGCCCATGATGGTGGGCGACAGGCGCTCGCCGGTGGCGCTGAACTCCTCCGGCGTGAGCACGCCGATGTCGGTCAGCGGTGTCGCGCCCCGGCACCACGGCTCCTTGCGCGCCACCTCCCGATAGACGCCGCCGATCAGATCATAAGTGGCCGCGTCTATCGCGCCGCTGGGGTGGAGCTGATCGCCCACGGAGCACTTGGCGCCCAGCGCCAGCATCTGAAAGCACTCGAATTGCAGCGCCGCTGGGTTCTTATAGGAGTGAAAGTCGCCCCACGACGTGTGGAACTTGCCGGTCATCCCCAGGCAGTCCAGCCCCAGCGTGCGGGCGTAGCGCATCGCCACGGGAAAGTGCATATAGCCCCACCCGCCGCTGGGCAGCGATTCCAGCTCCCAGTGGGTGTAGGCGTCGGCCACGGCGCGGTGGCGCGGGCCAATATGGCCGGCGTTGTAAAAGATCGTGCAATCGCGATTGAACCGCCGCACAAACGCCGTCATCTCCTCTTTGAAGCGGTTCACCACCTGCAAGCCAAAGGCGCGCCGCGCCGCCGGGTCCGATGGGTCGAGACCGGCGGCGAGCATCCCGGCGCGGCAGTGGATACAGGAGCAATCCTGCGGCTGCACGATGTCGAAAAAGATGCCGTCGGTGGGTACCGTCTCCAGCACCTCCTGCACGTGCCGCCTTAACCACGCCACATAGGGCGAGTTGAGGCACAGCCGCCGATAGAATCCCGCCTCGTAGGGGGGCGTGCCCGCCGGGCAGCCTCGCTCGTCAATGACCAGCCACTCCGGATAATGATTGGCGGTGTAATGATCCCACTGCACCGTGATATAGATCGGCACGCGGATGTCGCGCGCGTGGCAGGCGGCGATCTGCTCCTCCAGCAGGTGGCGGCGCAGGTGCGGGTGACGGCGCTCCGGGAAGAGGCGCGTGTTATAGTACATCCACCCGTGGTGGCAGCGGGCAAAGCAGGTGATCGAGTTCACATGCGCCCGTGCCAGCGTATCGGCAAAGGCATCGGGGTCAAAGCGGTCGCCGATGCCGGCGATGGCCTCGCTGGTATGAAAGTCAAGGTGTATCTGGCGGTAACGCAATTCGGTCTTTGGCATGTCTTGCTCCTTTTGAGCTTTCTCGATAACAGCTATTCCACCGTTACGCTCTTGGCCAGGTTCCGCGGCTGATCCACATCGCAGCCGCGCAGCACAGCGATGTGATAGGCCAGTAGTTGCAGCGGGATGACGGCCAGGATGGGCGTCAGTTGCGGCGAGGTTTCGGGGATCCAGATCACCTCATCCGCCTTTTCCGCGACATCGGTGTCGCCCTGCGTGGCCACGGCGATCACGCGGCCGCCCCGCGCCCGGACCTGCTCGATATTGCTCAGCATCTTGTCGCGGACGCCATCCCGGGGGCAGATGGCCACCACCGGCATCGCCTCGTCAATCAGGGCGATGGGCCCATGTTTCATCTCGCCGGCAGGATATCCCTCGGCGTGAATGTAGGAGATCTCCTTGAGCTTCAGAGCACCCTCCAGCGCGATGGGGTAGTTGATACCCCGCGCCAGATAGAGAAAGTCGCGGCAATGCATATAAGCGCGGGCGATGCGCTCATAGTCATTGTCGCTGGAGAGCACCTCACCCACCAGATTCGGCAGCTCCACCAAATCCTGGATCAGCTTCTGGCGTCTTTCCTCGGAGAGGGTGTTCCTTGCCTGCGCGAGGTAGAGCGCCAGCAGATAGGCAGCGGCCACCTGCGAGGTGAACGCTTTTGTAGAGGCCACGCCGATCTCAGGCCCGGCGTTCAGGTAGATGACGCCATCCGCCAGCCGCGCCGCCTGACTCCCCACCACATTCACCAGCGCGACGGACTGCATCCCCCGTTGGCGGGCCGCTTCCATCGCCGCCAGCGTGTCCGCCGTCTCACCCGACTGGGTGATGACGAGCACCACGCTTCCCGGCTCCAGCAGAGGGTTACGATAGCGGAACTCGGAGCCATAGTCCACCTCCACCGGCAGGCGCGCCAGATCCTCGATGAGGTATTTGGCCAGCAGGCAGGCGTGCCACGCCGTGCCGCACGCCACGGCGTGCAGCCGGCGCAGATGGGGCAATACCGGGCGCAGCCCTTCCAGACCTTGTAACATCACCACGCCGCGATCGAAATCAATACGCCCCCGGATGACATCCGTGATGGAGCGTGACTGCTCATGAATCTCCTTGAGCATAAAGTGCTTGTAACCACCCTTGGCGGCCAGCACGGGGTTCCATGAAACGGTGGTTGGCTCCTTGTGCACCGGCGTGCCATCGAGGCGCACCACCTCTGCGCCGTCTGCGGTTACTGCCGCCACCTCACGGTCCTCCAGAAACACCATCTCCTGTGTATAATCGAGGATGGCGGGCATGTCCGAGGCGATAAACACCTCGCCCTTGCCCAAACCGAGAACCACGGCGCCAGCGTTTCCCAGCCGCGCCGCCACGAGCCGCCGCGGCTCCAGCGCGCTCATCACCACCACCGCGCTGGGCCCGCGCAGGTCGGCCAGCGCGCGGCGCACGGCGGCGCAGAGATCCATCGCCCCGCGCCGGTAATAATGCGAGATGAGGTGAACGATCACCTCGGTATCGGTCTGCGATGTGAAGTACACCCCCTCGGCGACAAGCCACCGCTTCAGCTCACGATAGTTCTCGACGATGCCGTTCTGGATGACCACGACGACGCCGTCGGCATCGGTATGGGGGTGAGCATTACACTCGGTGAAGATCGGAAGAGCGTCGT
>JAIOAV010000132.1 GCA_019873665.1 Chloroflexota bacterium | reverse complement strand
CCCCTGCAGGACGCGCCGCCGCTCTCTCAGCCTGGCCTCTTGCTCGCGATAGTGCGCCAGCTTGCCGCGCTCCCGCTCCACCACCTCTGCCGGGGCTTTGGCCACGAACCGGTCGTTGCTCAACAGCTTGTCCACGCGCGCGATCTCAGCGGCGGTTTTCTCCAGCTCGCTCCGCAGCCGCTGCTGCTCTGCTTCCAGGTCCACCATCCCCGCCAGCGGCAGATAGACCTCGATGCCGCCGATGACCAACGTCAGGGCACGCGCTGGCTTTTCCGCCAGCCATGCGACGATGGTGAGCTGCTCGAGTTCCACCCGCGCCAGGAAGGCAAGCAGCTCGCGCTGCGCCTCCAGCAATGGTTTCCGCTCGCCAGCCACGATGATCGCGGCGATACGGTGGCTCGGCTCCACGTTGTACTCGGCGCGGGCGTTGCGGATGGCGCGAATGATCTCCATCAGAAGCGACATCTGGCTCTCTGCCTCCTGATCCACCGGCCCCGCCTCTGGCCATGGCGCGACGATGAGCGCTTCGCCAGCGTGCGGCAGATGTTGCCAGATCTCCTCCGTCACGAACGGCATAAAAGGGTGCAACAGGCGCAGCGTCCGCTCCAGCACGTACACGAGCACGCGCTTGGCGAGCTCCTGCGCTGCTGCATCCTCGCCGTATAGCCGTATTTTGCTGATCTCGATGTACCAGTCGCAGTATTCAGCCCACAAAAAGTCATACAGCCGACGACCAGCCTCCCCGAATTGACAGTCCGTGATGAGCTGCGTAACCTCGCTGGTCAGCTCGTGCTGGCGGCTGATGATCCAGCGATCGGCCAGCGTAAGCGGGGCTTCCCCCCAGTCACCGCTTTCCGGCGCGCGCGACGGCTCCAGATTCCCCACAACAAAGCGGGCGGCATTCCAGATCTTGTTGGCGAAATTGCGGTTCGCCTCCACACGCGAGAGGGCCAACTTCATGTCGTTCCCCGGCGTCGAGCCAGTGAGCAGCGTGAAGCGCAGCGCGTCGGTGCCATACTGATCCATCACCTCAAGCGGGTCAATGGCGTTGCCCAACGACTTGCTCATCTTGCGGCCCTGCTCGTCGCGAATCAGGCCGTGTAGATAGACAGTGTGGAACGGCTCCACGCCGGTCATCTCCAGGCCCAGCATGATCATGCGTGCCACCCAGAAAAAGAGGATGTCATAGCCGGTCTCCATGACGCTCGTCGGGTAAAAGGTGCGGAGATCAGGTGTCTCTTCCGGCCAGCCCAGCGTCGAGAAGGGCCAAAGCCCGGATGAGAACCAGGTATCCAGCACATCCTCATCCTGCCGAATGTGCGTGCTGCCGCATTTGAGGCACCTGGACGGATCCGTTACAGCGGCCATCTCCGCGCCGCAATCATCGCAATACCAGACCGGAATGCGATGTCCCCACCAGAGCTGGCGTGAGATACACCAGTCGCGGATGTTCTCCATCCAGTTGTAATAGACCTTGTCAAAGCGCTCCGGCACGATACGGATACGACCTTCACGCACAGCAGCGATAGCGGGAACGGCCAGCGGTTTGATCTTGACGAACCATTGCGTCGAGATGCGCGGCTCCACAATGGTGCCGCAGCGCTGGCAATGCCCGATGGCGTGCACGTGATCCACCACTTTGAGCAGCAGCCCCTCCCGCTCCAGGTCTTGTAAGATATGGCGGCGGCAGGCATAACGGTCCTCGCCCGCATATGGCCCAGCCGCGGCGCTCATCATGCCCTCATCGGTCATCACGTCAATCATCGCCAGGCCGTGGCGCTGCCCGATCTCATAATCGGTCGGGTCGTGCGCTGGCGTCACCTTGACGGCTCCCGTGCCAAAAGCCGGATCCACCGCCTCGTCGGCGATGACCGGGATCACGCGATTCACGCCGGGCAAGAGTGCCTTGCGTCCCACGAGCCCTGCATACCGTGCGTCGCTTGGGTTCACAGCCACTGCCGTATCGCCCAGAATCGTCTCGGGCCGCGTCGTTGCCACCTCGATGAATTCGGTTGCCGCGGCTGCCCACTGTCCGCTACCCCACGCACCGCCCAGCGCCGACACATCCTCTTGTCCCCGGGGCAGAAGCGGATAGCGCACATACCAGAGCTTGCCCGGCTCGTCCTCGTGCTCCACCTCCAGGTCAGAGATGGCGGTGCCGCAGCGTGGGCACCAGTTCACCAGATAAGAACCGCGATAGATCAGCCCCTTGTCATACAGACGCACAAACGCCTCGCGCACCGCCCGCGAGAGACCTTCATCCAGTGTGAATCGCTCTCGCTCCCAGTCGCACGACACTCCGAGGCGTCGGTGTTGGTTGGTGATGATACCACCGTACTTTTCCTTCCACTGCCAGACCCGCGCCACGAATGCCTCGCGGCCCAGATCGTGTCGGGTAAGTCCCTCTTTCGCCAGCTCTCGCTCCACCACATTCTGCGTGGCGATCCCAGCATGATCCGACCCTGGCACCCAGAGGGTGGGGCGGCCCAACATGCGGTGATAGCGGATCATGAGATCCTCGATCGAAGCGGTGATCGCATGTCCCAGGTGGAGGCCGCCGGTAACGTTGGGCGGGGGCATCGAGATAACAAACGGCTTCTGGCCCCCGTCCAAGCGCGGCTTGAAATAGCCCTGCGCCTCCCACCAGTCATAGATCCGCCGCTCTGTCGCTTGTGGATCGTATATCTTGGGCATCTCGTTTTGATCAAATAACCTGTCTTTCATCTTGCCTCACTCAACGGAAATGAAAAATCCCTCTCGCCGCCAGGACGAAAGGGATTTCTACCCCCACGTGGTACCACCTTGCTTTCCGCGCCGCGTGCCACGCCAAGAGCGCGGCGCCGCGGATGCGCTCGCGGCGATAACGGGCCGTTCCCGGAGGAGCTTACTCGCTTCAGCTCCCCGACTCCCAGGCGACTTTCGGCGGCTCTTGCTGCGGGGGCTTGCACCCAGGACCCCCTTCTCTATCAGGAGATACCGCCTACTCCTCCTGTTCCACATCTTTGGCTTATTTTAGCACACGTCCGCAATTTGGTCAAACTCTAGCCCCAGATCCAACCGACGGTGTAGGCGCCGAGAAAGGCTAACACGGTGGCTTTCAACGTCTTGCCAAGCCAACAACTGACGAGAAAACCACGAAGGGGCATACGCATAGCGCCCGCTGCGATTCCCGCCAGGTCAAAAAGGGGATTAGGAATCGCCGACAGCACAAAGATGATAACATAACCCGACAGAAAATCGCCGCTTCGCATCCAGTGATGTACATGCTCATATAACCGGCGGTTCTCGATGATGGCGCTGCCACCGTATCCGGCAAGGTAGCCGGTGAGCTCTCCCAGCGGTTCAGCCACCCCGGCGACCAGGCCCACCAGCAACGGGTTGAATGCCGTGCCCGCCGCAAAGACCCCGAGCAAGCTGGGCACTGGCAAGATGACGGTCGCGTTGCCCAACAGGCTGATGATAAACACGCCTACATAGCCATAGGTGGCAAAGCGCGCCAGCTCGTGGCGATAGATGATGACCAGCGCCGTGATGGCGAGCGAGGAGAGCAACGCCAGCCACCGCACCCATCCTTTCGGCGCAGCGCGGGTAGAGTCGTCCGGGTCAGGGTCGCTATGTGGCCTGAGCATCAAATAGTCCGCTTGAGCCATCGGCAGAACCCATCATTGCTCCTCGATCTCGATCGTCAGAATCTTGCTCGCCGGCGCGTTCGGATCGTCCGGGTTACGGACTTGCAGCGCCCGCGCGACATCCATGCCGCTCACGACCTTACCGAACACCGTATGCGCGCCATCCAGGTGCGGCTGTGGCGCATAGGTGATAAAGAACTGGCTGCCGTTGGTGTTCGCTCCCGCGTTCGCCATGGAGACGATCCCCTCCGAATCGTGCTTCAGGTCCGGGTGGAACTCGTCTTCAAAGCGGTAACCAGGGCCGCCGCGCCCGGTGCCGGTGGGATCGCCAGCCTGCGCCATAAAGCCGGCGATGACGCGATGAAAGATGGTGTTGTCGTAGTAGCCCTGCCGCGCGAGAAAGACAAAGTTGTTCACGGTTTTGGGTGCTTTGTCGGCGAAAAGCTGCAAGCGGATATCGCCTATATCCGTCTTGATGGTAGCATAATAGGTCTTTGATACATCGATCTGCATCTCTGGCGGGCTCGTCCACTGTTTCATGCCCGCTACTCCCTCCGGCGTGGCGGTCGTTTGCGCCGGCGCGCTTCCCCGCCCCACCACAAGCCAAACGACAAGGATGACGATGAGCAGCAACGCGATGGCGCCGACGATGAGGGCGACGCGATTGTGGCGCAACGATGCCAGGCTAAAGTCTTTTCGCCCGCCCTCTTTAGCGCGCGCTGGCGTCGTGCCATGTGCCCCGGTCGTCTTCGCCTCCCGCCGCACGGCAGCCGCTGCGGCCCGCCTATCACTTCGCGACCTCTGTGATCGTTTGCTCATGCTCTCTCCTTCCCAGCACTTCAGATGATTGCAGTATAAGGCGACCTAACCCGTAATGCGACGATTGTGCGGTCTTTTTAACCACCTCCGGAACTCAGTTTTGACTCCAACTGCGAGATGAACGATTGCAGCGCTGCCTTGTCGCTTTCCGGCGCGTTCTGCAAAGCTTTCCGCGCTGCTTCCAGCGCCTCCGCAAAGCGACCCATCTGCTGGTAAAGGATGGCCAGGTTTTTGACGCTGGCATAGTCCTGCGGCGAAAGCTCTAGCACTGCCAGGTTCTCCTGCACTGCCTCCTCCAGCTTGCCCTGCTGCGAATAGACATAGCCGAGCGCGCTGTGCGCCTGCACCAGCTTGGGGTTGATCTCCAGCGCCTGCTCATACGCCTCTGCCGCCTTATCATACTCTTTCTGGTTCAGGTAGAGATTGCCCAGATAGAGATATGTCTGGTCGAATCGCGTGTCAAGCGCCAGCGAGAACTGGTATTTGGCCATGGCAGTATCTAGGTCACCCATGAGCGCATGAACGAGGCCCCACTCGTTGTAGAGCTGTGCGCTGTTGGGGCTGAGCGTCGTCGCTTCCTGGTAATACTGCGACGCCTGTTGTAGCAGCCGCGTCTGCTCGGCGGGATCACTCTCCAGCTCGGCCCAGGAGCGGTAGAGCCGCGCCAGGTTCGCCGTGTGATCGGTGTTGAGGGGGTTCAGGCGACGCGCCTCCTCCAGGAGCCGACTGGACATCTCCAACCATGGCTGGCGCTGGCTCGCATCGGAAATCCTGCCAGCTTTTTCCAAGTAGGCACGCCCCAAGAAAAGATAGTAAAAGTCCTGATTTGGGGCGTAGGAGATCGCTTGCTGATAGCGGTTGATGGCATAATCCCAGGCCTGCTGGCTTTCATAGTGCTTGCCCTGCTTGTAGTAGATGTCGGCCTTGACAACATCGAGATTTGTCTTTGCCAGCAGGAAGAGCACCAGCGCTGCGACTACGGGCACGGCGGCGACATGCAGCCAACGCGCCGTCGGACGCACGA
This sequence comes from Chloroflexota bacterium, assembly GCA_019873665.1. GTDB lineage: Bacteria > Chloroflexota > Anaerolineae > JAAYEA01 > JAAYEA01 > JAIOAV01. Next base: position 1,301 of record JAIOAV010000132.1, on the reverse strand, counting down.
TCGCAGAAGGCTGCGGCGTCTCCCACCAGAGCGCCAGCGCCACCGCGAAAAGCATCAGGAACATCGCCAAATAGTATGGCGTGATCAGCATAGCGACGTCAGCGCCGGGCTTGAGGCGTGCGGCATGCGGGAGAGCGAACAGGAAAACGGCGAGGATCGTGATCAACGCATAGAGGCCCAGGGCGGTGGCGTAGTTTGCCAACGCGTTGGCGTCGCTGTCCGCCCCATTGGGCGCGGGGGCCTGTGTCAGCGCCAGAATGCCGCCGATCAGCCAAGTGAAGAGAATGAGGGCCAACAATCCATAGGAGCGAACCACAGTGTCATTGCGCACGATCCCCGTGAAGGAGTCGCCCAACACCTGCCAAGCGCTGGTTGCCCCGCTTTGATTCGTGGTAAAGTCGTAAGCCATCGTGATCAGGAGCAGGCCGACCAACAACGCATACGCGACAAGCGGCGACCAGCGGCCGACGGCTGAAGGTGTGGCTGCAGGCAATGCGGCAGAGGGGCTCCTGCGGCGAGCGCGCCGACGACGGGCAGCCGAGGTGCTTTTACCGCTGTGGCGAGTAGGGGCTTCCAGAGCGACGACATCAACGCCCTGCGGTTCTGACACCGGGGCGTCCGCCTCCAAATGTGCCCATTTCATGCCCAACACGACCAACAGGCCCGTATACGCCCAGAAGTAGGTACGAGTGGCCGCAATGGCGATGCCAAAGTGGATCTCGACAAAGTGCGCGACGATGGCCGAAAGCAGGGCGATCAACAGGAGTTGTCGCCCACCCCCGACCATCTCCTGCCGGGAGGAGATGAACGACGAGACCACCAGATACACACCCAAGCCGATGATGAAGCCAAAGGGGATGCCCACACCGATGAATTTGAGACTGCCCTCCAGCAACACCGGAACGAGGAATCCCAACGCAGCGCCACCCAGTCCGAGACCGACGAACAGGTTACGCTCCAGCCGGTTTTCGATCAAACCAAGCCACTTGAGGCTGTAGTAAAAGATGCTCGCGAACAGACCAAAGTACACGACGAAACCGATGATCCCAGTCTGCACGAGCGCGTCGAACGTCTCGTTGTGGGAGCGGTCAGGGGAGGCATTGCGCCGCTCATAGTGTGCCAGATCGGGCGGGTAGAAGGGGTTATACGCCACATACATCGCCTCTGGCCCATAGCCGATGAAAGGCCGGAGCGGGTTCAGGGGGTCCTTCTGCCCCGGCAAGCCGATCGGCTCATGAAAGCCGATCAGTTCGACGACCCCCTCCCAGATCAACACGCGCACCTTGCCGGTGCCCCGTTCC
>JAIOAV010000131.1 GCA_019873665.1 Chloroflexota bacterium | reverse complement strand
CCTCATCATCGGTCTGCGTGGCGTCTACCGCATACTGATAGACGCCAGAAACATATAGCCCCAGCTTGACAGTAATACCGGCTGCGGGAATCCCCTGAAACGTAACCTGACCGTAGATGCCCAGAGTCGGCAGGGCCGTCCCCGTCGCTGTCGGCGTGGCGGTTGGCATGTGCGTCGCAGTGGGTGTAGCGGTTGGCGGTGATGTCGTCGTCGGCGTTGCGGTGGCCGCTGCCGTGCGCGTCGCTGTAGCTGTGGGCGAGGCTGTCGCCGGCAGCCAGTTGCGCAACAGGAGAGGCAAATAGACTGGGCCGGGGGTGGCGGGCGTGGAGGCCGCCGGAGTGGCTGCCAGTGTCACCTGCCGGATTGACAAAAGGCAGAGAAGCAAAAGGGGGGCGCCAATCCAGGCGAGTCGTCGCGCATGTGGAAATGTGCTCATGGCTGTGTCCGTTCTTGTGATAGGGGGCAAGACGTTCCGAGTGATGTCATTATACGCGATGTAGGCGCATGAACAAGCGCCATAGTTGACAGAGTCCAACGGCTGTGCTACAAGGGTGTGAGTGCTGTCAGGCTTGGGCGGTTGAGTGCAGGATCAGACGGGGCAAAAGGAGGGAGCTTATGGAACTCAGGACGCTGATCTTTGCCAACCCGGGAAAGCAAAACACTGATGCCACACTGGCAATTGCCAAAGAACGGGCGCAGGCGCTAGGCATCAAACAAGTGGTAGTTGCCTCATCACACGGCTTTACCGCGCGCAAGGCACACGAGGTGTTCGCGCCGCTGGGTGTGAACCTGATCATCGTAACCATCTGCCACAGCTGGGAGGAGCAGGGATGGTGCATGACGGCGGAGGAGAAGCGACAGCTTCAGGCGCTGGGGCTCAAGGTGCACACCGGCGTCCATGCCCTGGGCGATGGCGTTGGTGCGGCTTTTGCCGATAAACGGGGTGGCATGGCGGCTGAGGAGATCGTGCGTGAGACGCTCTACCGCTTCTGCCAGGGGATGAAGGTGGCGGTCGAGTGTATGCTGATGGCTGCGGACGCGGGCTTGTTGAATATGGCGGAAGAGGTGATCTCTATCGCGGGGACGAGCGACGGCGCCGACACGGCGATCGTCTGCCGGCCCGCCTACCCGCGCACTTTCCATCAGATGCGCATCCTTGAAGTGCTCGCCAAGCCGCGCTGATCTCGGCGGATATTTGACGAGAACGCCGAAATCGGTTACAATGAAGTTGGTCGTGCTAGATGGGGAGCTAGCGGTGCCCTGTACCCGCAATCCGCTATAGCGGGATCGTATTCCCTTCCGAGGCCTCGTGCCTTTGGGGACTGCTGGAGATGGGCGGCGTTGAAGACTTGGTCTTGCGCGGCGAAGGCCTGTGAACCCCGTCAGGTCCGAGAGGAAGCAGCGGTAAGCAGTCTCCTTCGGGTGCCGCAGGGCTGCCTGGTCCGAGCTGGCTGCTCTGGCAAGCCTGGGGGTCGTGGTCGAAGAAGGGTGCACGACCTAGCCGATCAGAGGGTGGGGCACATGTCCCACCCTTTCTGTTAACCAGAGGTTTGATGACTGGTGGATCAGCCTGTTCTCGTCGTTGGGGGAGGTGCATCTGGCATTATGGCCGCAGGTCGCGCCGCAGCATGTGGTGCTCCTGTCCTGTTGCTGGAGAAGAAGGATCGGCTGGGGCTCAAGCTGCGGATCACCGGCAAGGGGCGATGTAACCTGACCAACGCTACTGACATGGATGATTTCATCTCGCACTTTGGCCCTAACGGGCGTTTCCTCTATCGCGCGTTTTCGCGGTTTTTCAGTGCAGAGTTGCGCGCCTTTTTTGCTGCGCGTGGCGTGCCCACCGTGGTCGAACGCGGCCAGCGCGTGTTCCCGGCTTCGAATGAGGCCTGCCACATTGTGGATGCCCTCCACCAATACCTCGATGAGAATCGGGTCCGTGTTCAATACCGTGCGCCTGTGACCCGTCTGCTTACCAGGGAAGGGCGCATCACTGGCGTGCAGACGGGCATGGGACAAACCCTATCCTCTCCTTGCGTGATCCTCGCCACCGGCGGCGCTTCCTATCCTCTCACCGGCTCCACCGGCGATGGCTACCGTCTGGCGGCGGAGGTGGGTCATCGAATCGTGCCAATTCAGCCTGCGCTGGTGCCATTGGAGACAGAGGAGCCGTGGGTCGCTGCGCTGCAGGGCCTCAGCCTGCGGAATGTGCAGGTCTCGCTCTTGCTGGATGGCCGCCTCTTGGCGCGCGAGTTCGGCGAGATGCTGTTCACCCACTTTGGCGTCTCGGGCCCGCTGGTCTTGACGCTCAGCAAGCGGGCAGTGGCGGCGTTGGCACAGGGCCGAGTGGAGCTGTCTATTGACCTCAAGCCCGCCCTCGATGATGAGCAGCTCGACCAGCGTCTTCGGCGTGAACTTGAGCAATCTGGGCGGCGCTCCTTCCGCAACATTCTCAAGGCGTTGCTCCCGTTGCGCCTGCGTGACCCCTTTATCGCTTTCACCGGCATCCCACCGGACAAACCGGGCCACCAGATCACCAGCGAGGAGCGACGGCGTCTCCACCGCCAACTCCGCGACTTGCGGCTGACGGTCAAGTCTCCGCGCCCGCTGAGCGAGGCAATCGTTACCGCGGGTGGCGTGGATATCAACGAGATCGAGCCGCGCACTATGGAATCCAAGTTAGTGCAAGGTCTCTATTTCTGTGGCGAAGTGATTGACATAGACGCCGACACAGGGGGATATAACCTACAGGCAGCCTTTTCGACTGGCTATCTGGCGGGGGAGTCGGCCGCTGCTGCGTGGCACCAGTGGGCCGCGCGGGACGGCGACGCCGATGTGAGGTGACCTCTTGACCGATGGCGCGTTTGCCCCGACGATCGGGTTATCCCGTTGCACATGGGCGAGGGGACTATTCGCCTGTGTTTCCCTTGTGGTCATCGCCGCAGCGATGATCTATGGATACGAGCAGACCGCCTGCGCCGTGACATTGCGCATTGACGACGAGGTAACCTCCTTGCACACTCACCAGCGTACTGTCGGCGCGCTGTTGCGCGAGCATGGCGTCGTGTTGGGGCCGCGAGATCTGCTTGTGCCAGCAGGAGATAAAGTGCTCGAGCCGGGCATGACCATCGCGATCCGTCGCCCCCGGCAGGTATGGATCGAGGCAGACGGCCGTGCCTTTGCGCACATGACGCACAGCAGCACGGTGGGCGAGGTTCTGCGCGAGGCCGGCATAGACCTTCCCGCTGGTGATCGTGTCCTCGTTGAAAGCCGGCCTGCCTCGGCGGGCACGGCTTTGCCTTCATCGCGTAGCCCTTCCAGCCGCGGTGAACCGGGTCGTGTGGATGCTGCCGCGCTGGAATTGGTCCGGCTGCGGGTCGAACGTGCGCTCCCCTTTGTCGTTCACGATAGCGGCACGCAGCTTGAGATTCGTACCACTGCCAAGAGCGTCGGCCAGGCGCTATGGGATGCGGGGATCGCGGTGTTTCTGGGAGATACGGTTACGCCGGATCTCGATCAGCCGCTGACGGCGGGCATGCATGTCCATATCTACCGCTCACTTCCTATCGCCATTGTGGCGGATGGGCGGGTGATCAAGACGCGCACGCAGGGCGCGACGGTGGCGGATGCTTTGCGCCAGGAAGGGATTCAGCTCGGCGGCAAGGATTACTGCGAGCCATCGCCTTCGGCTCTGCTGCGCCCTGACCTCCGGATCCGCGTCGTGCGGGTAACAGAAGAGTGGCGCGTTGATTCGGAAACCCTGCCCTACGAGACGCGGTGGGAGGCAGATCCCAACTTGGAGATAGATCACCAGCGAATCGCCCAGCGTGGTCAGGAGGGGTCGCGCAAATGGCTGTATCGGGTGACCTATGAGGATGGCAAGGTAGTCTCGCAGGTGTTGGAAAGGGAATGGGTGGCGCAAGAGCCACAGACCCGTATCCTGGTGTATGGCACCAAGATCGTTCTGCGTGAGATCCAGACGCCGGATGGGGTGAAACGCTACTGGCGACACCTGCGCGTTCTGGCCAGCTCGTATACGGCGGCCACCTCTGGCAAGGAGCCCGGTCATCCCGCCTATGGTATCACGCGGCTGGGGTGGTGGGCCACCAAGGGGATCATCGCGGTAGACCCCACTGTCATTCCCCTGCGTACAAATATGTATATACCTGGTTATGGCATCGGCGTGGCAGGGGACACGGGCAGCGCGATCAAGGGGCGCCGCATAGACCTCTGCTACGATGAAAACAACCTGGTCCTGTGGTGGAAGTGGGTGGACATCTACTTGCTGGAGCCGGTGCCACCTGTCAGCCAGATCACCTGGACCTTGCCGAACTGGCCCATCGAGCGCTAGCAGGAAAAGTGGATATGCGCGCCAAACAGCTTTTGCAGCAGTACGGCCTGGCGCCTCGCAAGGGGATGGGCCAGAACTTTCTTGTCGAGGATCGCTATGTGGAGCGCATCGTTGATGCCGCTGAGATCGGGCCACGGGATCAGATCGTGGAGGTGGGGCCTGGGCTGGGAAACGTAACGCGTGCGTTGGCTGAACGGGCAAGACGGGTCATCGCGGTGGAGCTGGATCGCGACTTGGTGCGAGTTCTGCGCGACATGCTGGGCGATCTGCCGCATGTCGAGATCGTGGCCGCAGATATCCTGGAAGTGAGCATGGCGCAATTGCTGGGCTCCCACGTCACTGAGCCGTACAAGGTCGTGGCCAACCTCCCCTACAACATCACCTCTGCCGCGCTGCGCCATCTTCTGGAGAGCGTCCCTCGGCCCACGCGCCTAATCTTGATGGTGCAGAAGGAGGTCGCGCAGCGCATTACCGCAACGCCGGGAGACATGAGCCTGCTGGCGGTGAGCGTCCAGTTTTACGGTGCACCCCGCATTGTGGCGCACGTGCCTGCCGGCGCCTTCTATCCTCGGCCCAAAGTGGATTCAGCCATCGTGCGCATTGACACCTTCGCTCAACCGCCCGTCGAGGTAACGGATACGGCGCGTTTCTTTGCTGTGGTGCGGGCCGGGTTTGGCCAACGTCGCAAACAGTTGCGCAACGCTCTGTCGCACGGGCTGAGCCTGCCGACGGCGGTAGTCGAGGAGGCGATGCGGCGCTGCGGCCTGGACCCACGGCGTCGCGCCGAGACACTGGGCCTGGCTGACTGGGCATCGCTTGCCCACTGTCTGCCAGGTGAATCTATGCCTATTGGGGATCACGCTGCTCGCGCCGTCTGAACATGTACCGCATTTGCGGACGATCCTTCGCTGCGCTCTCTTCCTCTCCAGAGAACCCGCGGGTGCGTTATCTCGCTTCTATCAGTTGTATTTGATGCCTCTCCAACACACAACTGATGGTGCTGCCTGGCCTGTGGTTTCCCATGCCTGCTTGACGTGATTTCAAGTATATAGTATGCTTATATTGTCATGTAACAACTATATACTTGCCGAGGAGTAGGACCATGGGGGGCGGAGGAGATCGCCTGCCTGCAGAGCAGCGCGAGTCCTTTGAGGTTGTCACAAATCCGGGCTCTAGTGCTGCACATGACGAGCGCGAGGGTGTACTATCTTGGCGCGCGGCGAACCGTCAGGGTATGCCGCTTTTTGACTGTGTGGCCTGGTATGATGCGTACTCACATCTCTTGGGACGTAGCACCTCCCATCCCGCCCCGCTCTTTTTGGCCGACGCAGCGTTCGCTGGCCGTAGCGCAGAGCTTGCCACGGTGCGCCAGGCGCTGCGAGATGGCGTGCCGTGTGTCATCCATGGTATCGCCGGCATTGGCAAGACCGCTTTGATCGTGCAGTCACTCGCTTCGCCCCATGTCTCCTCGTTCTTCCATGATGGCATTTTCTGGTTTGGCTCTGATGAGCTGACGCTGGCGGATATCTGTGACGACATCGCTTGTCGTCTGAATGTACGCCCCGTCTTGTCGCTGAACGACCCTCAAGAAAAGGCGGCGATGCTGCAGGAGGTGCTCGCGCACAGGAGCGTGCTCATCGTCTTGGATGGCCTGCCGGACCCGGTGCTGGCGCAAGTAGTCTGCGCGCAATTGTCCGCGTCCATTTTGGTTTCGGTGCGTGAGCCGGTGGAATTGCCAGACGCGGTCAGCGTCGCGCTGTCGCCCCTGGCACCCCGGGAAGCGGTCGCATGCGTGCGGGCCTTGACCGGCCGTCTCGCCGATCACGAGGATGATGTCGAGGTCATCTGCGCCATGCTGGGGTATCATCCTCTGGCGCTATCTCTGGTTGCCAGCTACCAACGGATGCGCAACTTGCGGCCCGCCACCGTGTTCGGCGAGCTGTGCGATCTCGCCCCCACTGTAGAGAACCTCACCCCGCGAGATGGCCTGCACGTGCTGCAGCTCGCCTTCACGCTCCTCTATAACTCGCTCAGCGAGGAACAACGGGCATTGCTGGCAGCCTTGAGCATCTTCCAGCGACGCACTTTCACCGCGCCCGCGGCTGCGGCGATCTCCGGCAAGTGGCGGCAGCGTACGGAATTGTGGTTGCGGCGAGTCGTTCGCCGCTTGGGGGCAGCGTCGGCGGGCGAGCAAACGTGGGAGGAAGTAGAGCGAGAATGGACCGAGCTGGTGCGCGCGGATCTCAACACGCTGCGGCAACTCGGCCTTCTGAAGACAACCTCATGGAAGCCTGATCGCTACTATCTCGTGCCATCTCTGATCGAGTTGACACGTGCGCGTCTGGGGCCTACCGAAGAGGCAGTGATGGAGCGAGCCGTCGCTTACTACCGCGCCTACATCCAGACCCGGCAAAGGGATATCGCTGCCCTGGCGCTGGAGCATGAGAACATGCTCTCGTGCTTGCGTTGGGCCCATACGCATGA
>JAIOAV010000130.1 GCA_019873665.1 Chloroflexota bacterium | reverse complement strand
AGCATGAAGCTGGTGGACGACTATATAGACAGGCTCGATTGGCGCGTGAACGAAAACGCCAACATGAACTATTCCCTGCAGGGACTCAACTTTTACGTGGCGTCGTCCATCTCGGCGCGCTACTGGCTGAATAAGATCTATCCGCCAGAGGTGCAGAGCGGGCATGTGACGGGCGACTTTCACATCCACGATCTGGGCATGCTCTCCGCCTACTGCTGTGGCTGGGACCTGCAGGACCTGCTCACGCGCGGCTTTGGCGGCGTTCCGGCCAAAGTGGAAAGCAAGCCACCCAAACATCTGCGCACAGCGCTGGGGCAAATCGTCAATTTCTTTTACACGCTGCAGGGCGAGTCGGCGGGCGCGCAGGCGCTATCCAACTTTGACACACTGCTCGCACCGTTCATCCGTTATGACAACCTCAACTATGAGGGCGTCAAGCAGGCGATGCAAGAGTTCATCTTTAACATCAATGTGCCCACACGTGTCGGCTTTCAGACCCCTTTTACCAACCTGACGATGGATCTGACGCCGCCCAGCACGCTGCGCGATCAGCCGGTGATCCTCGGCGGACGATATCTGGACGTCACCTACGGCGACTTTCAGCCCGAGATGGATATCTTGAACCGCGCCTTTGCCGAGGTGATGCTGGAGGGAGATGCAAAGGGGCGCGTTTTCACCTTCCCCATCCCGACGTATAACATCACGCGCGAATACGACTGGGAAAACCCCGCGCTGGAGCCGATCTGGCGCATGACGGCGCGCTATGGCATCCCCTACTTTGCCAACTTTGTCAACAGCGACATGAAGCCGGAAGACGCGCGCTCCATGTGCTGCCGGCTGCGGCTGGACAACCGCGAGCTGCGCAAGCGCGGCGGCGGGCTCTTTGGCGCAAATCCGCTCACCGGCAGCGTGGGCGTTGTCACCATCAACATGCCCCGCATTGGCTACCTGGCCAAGAGCGAGACTGAGTTCTTCACGCGGCTGGAACAGGCGATGCGCGTGGCGCAGACCAGCCTGGAGATCAAACGCAAAGTGCTGGAGCGCTTTACGTCGGCGGGCCTGTACCCGTATTGCCGCCACTACCTGGATATGGTCTACGAGAGCCAGGGCGCGTATTGGGCGAACCACTTTTCCACGATCGGCCTCAACGGGATGAGCGAGTGCTGCCAGAACTTTCTCGGCGTGGATATCGGCCATCCGGAGGGCAAGGCGTTTGCGGTCAAGACACTCCAGTTCATGCGTGAGGTGTTGCAGGCTTTCCAGGGAGAAACCAACCACCTTTACAACCTGGAGGCGACGCCAGCGGAGAGCGCTTCATACCGCCTGGCCAAAGCGGACAAGGCGCGCTATCCGGACATCATCACCTCCGGCACGCCGGAGGTCCCATACTATACCAACTCGACCCACTTGCCGGTCAACTATACGCAGGACCTCTTTGCGGCGCTGGAGCATCAGGATGACCTCCAGGTGCTCTATACCGGCGGCACTGTCCTGCATGCCTTCCTGGGCGAATGCATTGACGACTGGCGGCAGGCGCGCCTGCTGGTGCGGCGCATCGCCGAGCGGTTCCGGCTGCCCTACTATACGCTGACGCCGACTTTTAGCATCTGTCCGGTGCATGGGTATATTGCGGGAGAACATCAGTTCTGCCCATATGAGCACACAGAAGAGGAATTGGCAGCGCTGGGCGTCGAGGCCTAGCCACGACGCCTTTCCACAACGGGCGGGGCACACCGTTGCGATCACAAAGGGGGGAGGATCACATGGCAGAGAAGAAACGGATCCCGTGCGAGGTCTATTCGCGCATCGTCGGCTACTTCCGGCCGGTGCGCAACTGGAACAAAGGCAAACAACGCGAGTTCGCCGAGCGCAAGGTGTATCGCGTGACCGAGGAGACCGAGGCCGCCACGGCTCATGCGGATAAAAGCACTCGTTAAGTTCTCCATCATTGACTATCCGGACAAGATCGCGTCGCTGCTCTTTACCGGCGGCTGTAACATGCGGTGCCCCTTCTGCCAGAACCCGGAACTGGTGGCAACACCGCAGGCGCTGCCGGACATCCTGCCAGAGCAGGTGCTCCGTTTCCTGGAGCAGCGACGCGGCCTGGTGGACGGCGTGGTGATCAGCGGCGGCGAACCCACCTTGCAGCCGGACCTGCCAGAGTGGCTGCGGCAGATCAAGGCGCTGGGGTTCGCCGTCAAGCTGGATACCAATGGCTATCTCCCCGACGTGCTGGCGGCGCTCCTCACCGACCGGCTGGTGGACTATGTGGCGATGGATATCAAGTCCACCCTTGCCAAGTACTCGCTGGCCGCCGGCGTCCCCGTGCGCACCGACCTCATCACCGAGAGCATTGCCCTCCTCTTGCGCGGTGATGTAGATTACGAGTTCCGCACCACCGTGCTCCCCGATCTGCTGACGCCTGATGATATCCCGGCCCTGGCCGAGCTGCTGCACAGCGCGCGGCGCTACTATCTACAGCAGTTCCGCGCCGATGCCACGCTCGACCCCACCTGGCAGGCCAAAGTCCCTTACCCGATCGCCACGTTGCAGGAGATGGCGCGTGCGCTCTGCGCGCTGGGCATCCCCACTGAGGTGCGGGGGGGATAGCAGGCAAATTGTTTCGGCTTCAATGCGAGCTGTGCTATAATACAGCCTGTTGCGTCCCGCCGGACAGATAGCCAGATCAGCCGAGCCTAGGGGAAGTATGATCCGCATTGACCTCCACATTCATACGCATCACTCGCACGATTGCCGCATGACGCCGCAGGACATCATCGCCACGGTGCAGCGGCGCGGCCTGGGCGGCGTCGCCATCACCGACCACAACGCCATCGCCGGCGCGCTGGAGCTGGCGGCGGTAGCGCCCTTTCCGGTCATCGTCGGCGAGGAGATCAAGACCACCCAGGGCGAGATCATCGGCCTCTTTCTGACGGAGCAGATCGCTCGCGGCCTGTCGCCGGCGGAGACGATCGCCGCGATTCGCGCGCAGGGAGGGCTAGTATATGTGCCGCACCCGCTGGATCGCGTGCGCCGCTCGCCGCTCAAGCGTGCCGCGCTGGACGCCATCGTGGAGGAGATTGATCTGCTGGAGGTGTTCAACGCGCGGGTCCTATTGCCGTGGGATAACCGGCGCGCCCGCGAGTTCGCGCTGGCGCATGGCATCCCGGCGGGCGGTGGGAGCGATGCACACATCCCCGCCGAGATCGGCGCGGCATACGTCGAGATGCCCTTCTTTTCCGGGCGCGACGATTTCCTGCGGCAGATCGTGCACGGCCAGGTGAGGGGCCGGCTCAGCCCGCCCTGGGTGCACTGGTTCAGCACCCTGAACAAGCACCGCCGGTGAGCGCTGCCCGCAGGCGCGAGAACGAGTCAGGGAGGAGAGAATTGAATTCGCAATTGCCGGAGGATATGAGCGAGATCCGCATCTTTAGCGGCAGCGCTCATCGCCAGTTAGCGCGCGAGATCTGCCAAAATCTGGGCGTGCCGCTGCAGCCGGTCAAGTTCAGCAAGTTCAGCAATGACAACCTGTATGTGCACTTGGGATGCAGCGTGCGCGAAAAGCAGGTCTTTCTCATCCAGCCCTTCAGCCCGCCGGTGAGCGATCACATCCTCGAGCTGTTCATGATGCTGGACATCGCGCGCAGCGCTTCCGCCAAGAGCATCCACGCCGTGATCCCCTACTACTCGTATGGCCGCTCCGACAAGAAGGACGCGCCGCGCATCTCGATCACCGCGCGGCTCATCGCCGACCTCCTGGCCACCGCGGGCGCCACGCACGTCATCACCATGAACCTTCACTCGCCGCAGGTGCATGGCTTTTTCAGCGTCCCCACGGACGAGTTGACCGCCCGTTCTATCCTGGCGAGCCACTTTCGCGGGCGGGACCTCTCGGACACGGTGGTCGTCGCGCCCGACATCGGGTATGCCAAGCGCGCCGCCGAGTTTGCCCGCATGTTGGGCGTGGGGGCGGTGGCCGCGGGCAACAAGCAGCGCTTTGCCGATCAGAGCGTCGAGATCGAGATCATCGGCGATTTGCGCGGTTGCTGCCGAGCCATCATCATGGATGATGAGATCGCCACCGGCAGCTCCATGATCGAGACGATCGCCAGCCTCAAGGAGAGCGGCATCAGGGAGTTCTCGCTTGTCTGCACGCATGGCGTGTTCACCGCCGACGCGCCCAAGCGGCTGGCCGCCATCCCCGAGATCAAGGAGATCGTTACGACGAACACTGTGCCGATCCCGCCCGCCAAACGGCTGCCCAACATGACGGTGCTTTCCGTCGCAGGGCTTTTCGCAGAGGCGATCCGTCGCAACTTTTCCGGGCAGTCGCTGGGGGATCTTTTCGTGTCGTGGAAGGAGATCGAGACAGATGGCGCTGCTTCCGATGAGGGAGCAGATCCGGGCCTCTAAAGGGAGCAGGCTATGGACACGACAACCCTGGTCGTGATCCTGTCCATCGTGGCAGGCGTCGTGCCCACGATCTTCTACTTGCTGCTCTTGTGGCTGGCCGACCGCCACGAAAAAGAGCCGCTGATGCTGCTCGTCGCCACCTTCGTGTGGGGTGCGGTCCCGGCAATCATCCTGGCGGTCATCCTAGAGGAGATCTTTGGCGTGCCGTTATACGTGTGGTCGTTGCAGGGCGCCGAGCTGATCTCCAGCAGCATCGTCGCGCCGCTGGTGGAAGAGTCGGTCAAGGCGCTGGCCGTAGCTATCCTCTACCTCCTCTTTCGCCGCGAGTTTGACGGCATCCTCGATGGCATCATCTATGGCGCGCTAGTCGGGCTGGGCTTTGCCATGACGGAGAACGTGGCGTATTTCTTGCGGAGCTTTGGCAGCGGCGGCTGGGAGCAGTGGACTACGACCGTGTTGGTGCGATCGCTGTTCTTCGGGCTGACGCACGCGCTCTACACCGGTATCGTCGGAGCATCCTTCGGCGCCGCGCGGCTCACGCGCAGCCGCCGGCAACGATACGCGCTGCTGCTTGCCGGCTGGCTGATCGCCGCAGCGCTGCACGCCTTCCACAACGGGACCATGGGCCTCTGGGGTGCGCTCCTCCCCGCCATCGCGGCGGACTGGATGGGCCTCCTGGCACTGGTGGTGCTTCTCTTTGTGGCGCGACGCCGTGAGATGATATGGATTCGCGAGGAACTGAAGGAGGAGGTGGCGTTGGGCGTGTTGGCGCCAGAGGATTACGCGGCGCTGCCGTCGTTGCGCGCGCGATTTCGGATCTATCGGCAACATTACCGGCAGGGAGGTCGCCGCCAGGCCAGCGCCTGGCACTATCTGACGCAACTGGCCAGCGACTTGGCCTTCAAGAAGCGCCATCTGCAAGTGCGCGAAGACGCGGCGACGCGCGCCAGCGTGGCGCGGTTGCGCACCGAGATCAGCCGCGTGCAGGCGAGCCTGGGACGGCTAAAGATCACGGACCCCGTCTGCCCCAATTGCGGGCACACTGGTCGCGCGGGCAGCCAGTTCTGCACCCGGTGTGGCACGCCCTTGGGGACATTCACTCATCAGGGAGGATGATATGCTTGTCGCCGTGCTTTCCGATACGCATGACAACATCTGGAATGTGGCCAAGGTGATGCCCCGCCTGCAGGAGGCGGGAGCGCTGCTCTTTCTCGGCGACTTTTGCGCGCCGTTCACCTTGCAGGCGCTGGCCACTGGCTTCAACGGGCCGATTCATTGCATCCTGGGGAACAACGATGGCGACCCGCTGCTGCTTAGCCGGGTGGCAGGGCGCGCGCCCCATGTCCAGCTACATCAAGTGGTCGCTACGATCGAGTTGGACGGGCGAAAGATCGCCATCGCGCACTACCCGCAAGTGGGCGAGGCGCTGGCGCGCTGTGGGCTATATGACGCCGTCTTTAGTGGCCACACGCACGAGCGCAAGCTGGAACGCTTTGGCCACACCCTCTGGGCCAACCCGGGCGAGGTGATGGGCCGCTTTGGTCAGCCCAGCTTCGGCCTCTACGACACGGCGACCGGCGAGTTCCGTTTCGTCGAGATCTAGTGCGGCTCACGTCTTGCGGCACGATACTCCAGCAAGAGATGGTCTATCATTGCCACCTTCTTCTGCTCGGCCAGCCAGAACGCCGGGTCCTTTTGCGCGTTCAGCTCTTCGATCTTTTTGCCCTGCTGCTCCACCCAGGTGTAATACTTCAAATTGTGCCACCGCTGCCGGTTCGCACGGGTTCCCTCTTCCACCCAGTCGGTCTTTTGCCCGTGAAAGATGCTCTCCAGGCGGACCGCGGCCTCCGTCTCGTCCATCGGGCCATAGTGCGCCGTGAGCGCTGCCATGACCGAGCGGTAGCGGTCAATGGCATCGGTGCAGACGGTAACGATCACATCCTGCCGTCCCAGGCCATAGAACTTGGCCATCTTGATCGCTCCCAGCACGTTGGCGATGCCAGAGATGCCGAAATAGGTCGCCATGCGGCGGACGCTCACCTCCGGCACGCCGTAGCGCCGGATCATCGCCTGCCAACCTGTCTCCTCCGTCACGAGCTGCAATCCCTTCTTACACTCCATATCATCAACGGCAACCATCGCGTCCATGTCGAGCACGTGATGAATCCAGGTTACGTGCTTGTCGCCGATCCCCTGAATATCGTGCCCGCCGTAGCCGTTGCGCGTCAGTGTCGGGCACTGTACTGGCTCCACGCCGACGATCAGGTGGTCGGGCCACACCTGCTTCAGGCGGTCGCCCGCAGCGATGGTGCCGGCCGACCCCATCGCCGAGACAAAGGCGGCGATCCGCCCGTTGCCGATGCCCTGCTGTTGCAGCTCGGTGGCCAGCTCCACCACCGTGTTGCCGGTTACATAGTAATGAAAGCGATAGTTGCCAAACACCTCGAATTGGTTTAGGATGACGATCCGCGACGGATCCGCCGCCTGCAGCTCTTTGCATTTATCATAGATCTCTTTAACATTGCT
>JAIOAV010000129.1 GCA_019873665.1 Chloroflexota bacterium | reverse complement strand
TGACCTGCATTGGCAGGCAGTATATAATGTCCGAATGAAGGTAATGCCCCCTGCCTGAATCAAATAGAGGAGCGGGATCATGACACGGAAACGTTTTGGCTCATTCCTGCCGTCGGACATGCCTCATCGCCGCTACGCATTCCTGTTGGCAGTCGTTGTGATTTTGGCGTTGCTTTTTGTGTATGGGCAGCCGTTACCAACCCTCTCGGCGGAACCCGCCTTGACGACTCCACAGGCAGGATTTGCGGCTGCCGGTGTCCCGGCGGTCTTTACGGTGAACCAATGTCCCCCCACCTACGAGAAGAGCATCTATGCGCCAGGGCAGATCGTTTATCTGTCCGGCACTGGCTTCCAGCCATATGAATGGCTTTCCTGGCAGATCTGGGGTACTGCTGGAAGCTGCGACCCCAATGTGGTCGTGGCGCATAGCCTGATGCAAGCTGAGGCTAATGGTTCGTTCTGCTTTGATATCTACACGATCCCCAATAGCGATTGCGGGCGCTACCGCGTTACCGTGAATGCCATCTATTCCACCTATTATGAGGTGCTGCCTCCTGGTCCCACGGCGACGCCCACCATCACGAACACGCCCAAGCCGACCGCGACCTCAATCTACGTTCCTACGCAGTACACCATTAACGGCTACGTATATGATGAGAATGGCCTGCTGGATACGCCGCCGCCGGCTGAGGGAATGCTGCCGCTCAGCAGGGTTCGCGTTGAGCTTTATGCCGGCGATCGGAAGGTGTGGCATCTAGTGGACGCGACGGAGACGACAGAGAGTGGCTGGTTTTCGCTAAGCTACGTTACCGATGCCGCTAATGTTTTCCTGCGGGTGGTGGAGGTCGATCCAAACGGCTACGAGTCGGTGGCGGCATACAAGCCGCCCCTCTATGCCCGCGTTGTTGATGCCAACACGGTAGAGCTGGGCATTCCGTACGCGCGGAACCCAGGCGCGATGTACTTTGTGGATCGTCGCGCGCCAGCTACGCCAACGCCGACCGAGACGCCGACGATCACGGGCACGCCGCCAACCCCCACGGAGACCCCGACACCCTTTGCGCCTGAGGATATCTTTACACGTGTGCTGCAGCAGGGAGTGGATGGCTACACGGGGGTTGAGGATACGTACATCACCGAGTGGTTCCTGCGTGCCAACTACAGCCGCTATAACATGATGTCGCTGCGCAACGGCAATCAGATGTCGCCGCTTATCCGTTATGACCTGTCGTTTATTCCGTCCAACTCAGTAGTGCTTTCTGCCAAACTGAGCCTGTACGCGGCCAGCGCTGGCCCACACCCGATGCGCGCCGAGTTATATCGTGTGTTCCGCCCCTGGGATATTGATACGGTGAACTGGCTGATAGCAGCAAAGAACTATAGCTGGGCGATGCCGGGATGTACTCAAGGCGGTGCAGACCGCGCGGCAGATCCTTCTGACAAGGTGCAGTTGACTGAGACGGGCCGTTGGTACGAGTTCGACCTTACGGGCATGGCGCAGGACTGGGTGGCCTCCACACCGGCCAACCAAGGCGTCATTTTGAAAGCCTATGGCGATATCGCTGTGCAATGGAATTTTATCGCCTCTGAGCACTGGCGTACAGAATACCGGCCCAAACTGATCATCACCTACGCGATCACAGGGCCGACGCCGACCATGACCCCGACACACCGTCCGACGGCGACGCCAACCGACACCGCCACGCCGACAAACACGCCACGGCCGTTCCCGCTCAATAATTGAGCAGGCGGCACAGAAGAGAGGGGAGCGCGGGATGCGCTCCCCTCTCTTCATGTCCGCGGAACGCTGGGGTCAGCGGACATCTCCCCGCTTTCGTCAATAGATTGGATCGTGCAAGGATGGTCCGTCATAGCACGGCAGGCGGCTTGGGGCGACTGTGACAGAGGGTGGCCCCAGCGCCGCAACAGGCGATACAGATGGCATAGTGGAAGGCCCATCACGGAGGCGTAGCACCCCGCGATACGCGCCACCGGATGGAACGGTTCATTCTGGATGCCGTATGCTCCGGCTTTGTCCAGCGGATCGCCACTTGCCACATAGGCCTCGATCTCGTCCTCGCCATAATCGCGCATCCACACCTCGGTGGCGACCACATCGCTTTCGCACCGCCCGCTCGCGGCATCGCAGAGAGCGATGCCGCTGTAGACCCAGTGCGCGCGGCCCCGCAGGCGGCGCAGCATTACCCTTGCTTCCTCTGCGTCAGCTGGCTTGCCGAGCACTTTGCCATCCAGCACGACCACCGTATCGGAGGCGATGACCCAGCCTGTGGATTGTCTGCCCGCGACCACCCGTGCCTTGGTCATGCTCAGGCGACGTACCATCTCAGCTGGCGATTCGCCTGGCAGTCGGCTTTCGTCAACGTCAGCGGACGTAACATGGAAAGGCGCTTGCAGGAGCGCGAGCAGCTCGCGGCGCCGTGGTGAGGCAGAGGCGAGAATGAGAGGTACTGGTTCCAATGAAATGCTCCTCATGCTGATGGCATAATGATGGGTTTTGCCTCTCGTCTGCTCATGCCGCGTACGGTGCAGAGCGTGATCTCCGGCGGGCAGAGGAAGCGGAGACGCGGCGCGCCCATCCCCTCCAGCCCGATACCGCGGCTGATATAGATGTCTGTCCCCGCGACGATATAGTGTCCCATCTCATACCGCTTGCCAAGGGTGGAGGAGGTGACCATCGCGCCGTAGAAAGGGAGGCGAATCTGCCCGCCATGTGTGTGCCCGCAGAGGTAGAGGTTGATGCCGAAGCGGGGCGCGTCCGGAATGAGCTCCGGCGAATGATAGAGCAGCACGCGGTAGGCGCTCTCCGGCAGATCGGCGGTGAGACGGGCCAGATGCGCGCGTGAGATGTCCAGGTCGTAGATGCAGTCCAGTCCGAGCAGCGCGAGCTGTCGCCCTGCGCCCAGATCAGCGAGCGCACGCGCGTCGCGCAGCAGGTGGATCTTGAGGCCGGGAAAGAGCGCCGCTGAGTTGCGCTCCGGCGGTGGACTGCCGAGGATGGCGTACACGCCATACGGTGCGGATAACGCGGCTAGAACGCGCCGTGCGTCAGCGTGCGCGGTCGGATCATCTACATTCGACAGGTTGATATAATCCCCTGTCAGCAGGATAAGGTCCGGCGCGATCTCGCGCACCATCCGCAGGAGATGCGCCTCGCGGCGGCCAAAGCGCTCCACATGCAGATCGCTGATCTGCAACACGCGCAGCGGGGGCGCATCTGCCGGCCAGCCGGGCGCGACCAGGGCCAAGTGAGAGAGGCCGATCGTGCGCGGCTCGATCAGCGCGCCCCATACGAGAGCGACCGAGGCCAGTAGGTTCACTGCAACTACCGCAAGTGCCGAGGTGGGACCGAGCCACCGCGCAACCAGAGCGCCAAGTGCAGCCACGATCAGCCGAGGCAAGCTGAGCAGAAAGAGAGGGCCCCACACTGGCCCGAACGAGACGCCCAAGCGCGGCGCTGACCACCAGACCAGTGCGTCGGCCAGCGCGAAAACGGTCACTGACAGCAGGATATGGCGCGCCACGCTGGGAGCAAGCCGCGCCCAGAGCGCTGCTACCGCGCCGATGCCACCGGCCAGGAGCAGCGCGACCACCCACCAGGGCCATCGTTGCGGTAGGCGCGTTAACATGAGCGCCTTGTGCAGGGGGCGGTTCTCCAACGAGTTTGGTGAGATGCCGCCATATGGCGCGGGCTTGCTAGCCGTCATCGGCGGCGCCTGTTGTTTGGCTTGCGTCTCTTGGGCTTGCATGTTCATCGCGGTTGTGGCGGCGGGATCCCGCGCAGGAAAGGCACGATGGCCGTCAGGAATGCTGCCGGACACTCTTCCTGGGGTACGTGCCCGCAGTCGGGGATGACGGCGAGTTGGGCATTCGGCAGCTCGTCGGCCAGGCGGATGCTCTCCGCCGTGGGTACCCACGTATCGTTGCCGCCAGTGATAACGAGCGCTGGCAAGGTCATCGTCGCCACCTGGGTGGCCAGGCTCAACTGCTCGCTGGCGAGTGTGAACTCCCAGAAGGCCCGATCCCAGTTCGTGACGCGCGTGGCCTTGCGATACCCGGCGATCAGTTCCGGCGTGATCTTGGAGGGGTCATACCACGCTGATTGCAGCAATCGGTCGCCATTCGCGCCAAAGATGAGCCGCACAAAGAGCGGCCCGAGACGCCGCAGCGGCGGCGTGCGCAAAAGCGGCAGGATCCACGGCGGTGCGCCCCCTTCGGTGTAGATAGCAGCATCTACCAACACCACCGCCGTTACTCGCTCAGGATAGCGCAACGCTGTCAGGAACGCGAGGCTTCCACCCGCCGAGTGCCCCACAAGCACCGCTCGCTCTCGGCCCAGCGCGTCCAGCAGTGCGACGGTCAACTTTGCTTGTGCCTCGCGGGAATAGGGGTTCTCTCCCTGCCAATCGCCGGGTAGCGGACGCGAGGTCAGTCCGAAGCCGGGCCGATCAAAGGCGATCACCGTGCCCTCCGCGGCCAGCATGTCCGCCACCTTGTGCCAGGAAAAGGTGCTGGACCCCAGGCCATGCAGGAGCACGAAGGTTGGCTCTCCCTGGCCGTATATCTTATAGTGCACCCGCACGCCGTTCAGCTCGATGAACCGGCTATCCGGGTCGGCCAATGCCTCTGGCGGCACTGTATCGCGCTGCGCCGGGATAGCGTATGGCAGCAGAAGCGTGATCCCCAGAAGCGCCGCGATCACCACTGACGCGATGACCAGAAACCACAGCCGGCGCCGTCGTCGGTTGCCCATCTCCATGATCTCCAATGCTCTGAATAGAGGTGGCAGATTATAACACCAGCCGCGTTATATGCCAACCGGCTGTTATCACTGCGAGTGTGGAGGAGAGTGCTATGCCGTGAAACAAAAGAGGCCATTGTCAGGGCAATGGCCTCCTCAGGAGCGAGTTGAGACTTAGACTGTCATCTGCGGATCCAGCGCATCGCGTAGTCCGTCTCCCAGCAGATTAAAGCCGAGAACGCTGATCATGATTGCCATGCCGGGGAAGAACACCAGCCACGGCGCCTGGCCGGTGCCGGGGCGCAGAAAAGGGATGCCATCGCTGACCATCGCGCCCCACTCTGGCTGTGGTGGCACCGCGCCCAGGCCGAGAAAGCCCAGCGCAGCAGACATGAGGATGGCGCTACCGATGCCCATCGTCATCTGCACGATGATCGGCGACAGGGTGTTTGGGAATACATGCCGCAGGATGATACGCAGGTTACGCGCGCCCACCATGCGCGCCGCGTCAATGTAGTCGCGCTCGCGGATGGATAACACCATGGAGCGCACGACACGCGATGGGCCGGCCACGCCGACAATGCTGATCGCTAGCATGGTGTTGGTCAGACCAATGCCTCGCACTGCCACAATGGCGATGGCCAGCAACATGGCCGGAAAGGCAAGCAGGATGTCCATAAGCCGCATGATCACGGTATCTACTAGACCGCCAAAATATCCAGCTACCAGACCTAGGGCGGTACCCACCGTAGTGGATATCAGCACGGCCAGAACGCCCACACGGAGCGAGACGTTAGCCCCGTACACGATGCGTCGGAGGACGCTACGACCCAGGCGATCAGTGCCGAACGGGTTTTCCCAGGATGGCGGCTTGAGGTACTCGGCCAAGTTCGAGTCGGTGTAGGGGTCATAGGGTGCCACAAGTGGGGGAATGACAGCAACGGCGACGATAAAGATCACCAGCGCCAGCCCAATGCGTCCCGTTGTGCTGCTCAGCAAGCGCCGCCATGCGTCGCGCAGCAGTCCCCGGCTGCGACGCGGCGCGAGCTCGTGCAGGGCGTTAGCCGTTACAGAACCTGTTACTGCTCCCATCCGCTCTCCTCCGCCATTGGGGTTCATCTGTAATGAATCCGCGGGTCCAGAAACGCGTATGAAATGTCTACCAGGAGATTGACAAAGACATAGATCGTTGCACTGATGAGCACACTCCCCTGGACGATCGGATAATCGCGACTGAGAATGGCGCGATACGTCCAGGTCCCCATGCCGGGCCAGGAAAACACCGTCTCGGTGAGAATCGCGCCACCAAGCAGGCCACCCAACTGCAAGCCAACAACCGTAACCACCGGCAGCAAAGCATTCTTCAGGGCGTGGCGCAGGATCACCACCCTCTCGCGCAGCCCTTTAGCCCAGGCAGTCCGCACATAGTCCTGCCGTAATACCTCTAGCATAGAGGAGCGCGTCATCCGCGCGAGAATCGGCATCACCGTGGTGCTCAGCACCGCACTGGGCAGGATCAGATGCCAGACAGCGTTGAGGAACAATCGGCTGTCGCCCATCAGCAGCGTGTCTATCAGCATAAAGCCTGTTCGACGATTGACGGTCATCTCCACGTCTAGGCGCGCGCTCGGGGGGAGCAATTACCGGTTCACAGCGAGCGCATAGATCAACATCAGGGCAAGCCAGTAGATCGGCATGGACACGCCGAGTAGCGCGCCAATCATGCCGACGACATCGAAGAGCGAGTTGCGGCGGACGGCTGAGACAATGCCCACGGAGATGCCCACGGTGACGCCGATGATCATAGCAAAGACCACCAACTCGATCGTGGCAGGCAAACGGTAGAGCAGTTCCCTCGTTACCTCTGTGCGGTTGATGATGGATTTGCCCATATTGCCGCGCAGCAGCCGACCCATGTATTCCAGATATTGAACATAGATGGGGCGGTCAAATCCAAGCTGCGCTCGCACCACGGCGATATCTTCGGGCCGTGCCTTTTCGCCCAGCATGACCGTGATAGGATCACCTGGGATGAGTCGGATGAGGGAAAAGACCAGGATTGATATGCCCAAGAGAACGGGTATCAGAGCGAGAACGCGGCGGATGATGTACTTGGTCAAGCTCTCCTCCCTGTAAGGAAAGCCAGGCCCGGAGTCCATGCCCCGGGCCTGGTAAAGTGACCCTCGAGTCTCCGCTAGTTACGGAGAGGGAGCCAACCACATCTTTTCGTACCAGCTGCGGAAGACCACCGGTACGTAGCCTTTGACCTCTTTGCGGAGGAACATCGGGTTGATAGTCCAGACGACCGGCAAGC
>JAIOAV010000128.1 GCA_019873665.1 Chloroflexota bacterium | reverse complement strand
TGTAACGAGATGATCGTCTCGATGGGCAGGCCGATCTGGGTAGGATCGGGGAAAGCGGCGATGCGGATCGTGCCCTGCGAGATCAGCCGCTCCAGGCGCTTGCGGATCGTCGCCTCGGTGACGCCGACGGCTCTGGCGATGTCCACGTTCGACATGCGCCCATCTTGTTGCAGCAGCGCAATGATCTGGCGATCGAGTTTGTCTACCTTGCCAGCCATGTCTCCTCCGATTCGATATTCGTTTTCCATTATAGCACAAAAAACGAAAAATGTCAATAGCGACAGGCGAAAAATGGCGAGCTTTGGCGACACATGGCTTTGACACGCAACGCGAAGGCCCTATACTCAGAGCGCAGAGAACTCGCGGAGGTGATCACGTGATCCAGCGCATTGACGTGTCCGTCATCTTTCCCGGGCGGCAGGGGGGCGTTACCTGGTTCCACCCGCGCGCCTGCATGGTGCCCGCCGCGCCGCAGCCGATCGCGTTCATGACGCAGCAGCCCATCTCCGGCTCGGACGTGTACGGCCCGGTGCATTGGACCGCGTCCGCCAACGGCGGCGCGACCTGGGGCGAGCCACAGCCGATCCCCGGCTTTGGCCGACGCACGCTGCCGGATGGGCTGGAGGAGGGGGTCTGCGATGTCGTGCCAACCTATCACCCCCAGACCGGCACCATCCTCGCCATCGGGCACAATGTCTATTATCGAGACAATGTGCTGGCGCGGCCCAGCGAGGCGCGCTTTCCGGTGTATGCCGTGCGCGACGCGCAGGGCCAGTGGACGTCGG
Source organism: Chloroflexota bacterium (assembly GCA_019873665.1). Taxonomy (GTDB): domain Bacteria; phylum Chloroflexota; class Anaerolineae; order JAAYEA01; family JAAYEA01; genus JAIOAV01. Next base: position 6,467 of record JAIOAV010000128.1, on the reverse strand, counting down.
AGCGGCGCACGCTGGCGTGGGAGGACCCGCGCGCCACGGCCATCTACACTTGCGGCTGCGCGCAGCGCGTTACGTTGCGCAACGGCGACCTGATCATCCCCATCTCGCTCGCCCCGCATGGGCGGGATGACCGCGCCGTGGGCTCGCTGCTCTGCTCTTTCGATGGCGACAGGCTGACGGTGCACATGTTCGGCAACGAGTTGCGGCTGTCGGTGGGACGGGGTCTGCTGGAGCCGAGCATCACCCTCCTGGATCAGCAATTCTACATGACGATCCGCGCCGAGAACGGGCAGGGTTTCGTCAGCACCTCCGACGACGGCCTGCACTGGCGCAATATGCAGCCGTGGATGTGGGACGACGGCGAGCCGCTGACCATGTCCACGACGCAGCAACACTGGCTGACGCACAGCGACGGGCTGTTCCTGGTGTACACGCGGCGGGCCGCCGAGAACGTCAACGTATTCCGCTGGCGCGCGCCGCTCTATCTGGCGCAGGCGGATCGCCGCACGCTGCGCCTGATCCGCGCCACCGAGCGCGTGGCGATTCCGCTGGTTGGCGACGGCGTGCGCGATGCGGCGCATGTGGCGCGCATGGGCAACTTTCACGTCACGAACGTCTCGCCGCACGAGTCTTGGATCACTGTGGGCGAGACGCTGCCCGCGGACGGGTGGCGCGGGAACACGCTGCTGGCGCGGGTGCGCTGGGCCGTGCCGAACCGCTTGCCGCTCTGGTAGGCGCGCTGCCCGGCGCGGTGTGGCCTCCCCGGATGATTTCCGCGTTGACCCCTTTCGGCATAAAATAGGGGGCCAACTCGGAGGGGAGGTTCACATGAAGATCGAGCTAGACGTCCACGCGTTCTGGGAGGAGAACCGGCTCTGCTCCACCGAATTCACCACGCGCAAGCCGCGCCTGCGGCTGAGCATGGGGATCGGCGAAGATCTGATCAAGTCCGTCGCCGGCGTTACCGACCACCGGCGCTTTTACAACGATTTCGCCTACCAGCAGGCGGTGCGGGCACAGGTATCCGCCATCCTGGATCGGGAGCTGGGATTCACCATCGGCCCGGCGGCCAACGTGGGATCGGTAACGTACTCATCCCTCTTTGGCGGAGAGGTAGTCTATACCGAGCACACGCCCCCCTGGATCGAGCCGGTGATCGCGGACAAGGATGACATCCTGCCGCTCATCCGGCGCATGGATGGCGCCGATCTGACCCGGCGGGGGATCATGCCGCGTTGGCTGGAATGGCGACAGCGCATCCTCGACGGCTGGGGCGTCAACATCGCGCTGGGCTCCTCGTTCCACGGCCCGGCCACCCTGTCGGCGATGCTCTGCGGCACGACCCGTTTCATCTACCTCCTGCAGGACGAGCCGGCGCTGATGAAAGAGCTGTATCGCTGCATCGAGGAGGTGGGCATCCGCTTCATGCGCGAGATGCGCCAGCTCACGGGCCTCTCCATGCGCGGCCTGGCGATCTATGACGACGATTCCGCGCTCCTCTCGCCGCAGCTCTTTGCCGAGTTCGAGTACCCAGTGTTCGACCGCTGGTATCGCGAGTTCAGCCCGGACGAGGGCGACTATCGCTTCTTGCACTCGGACGGCAACATGACGCACCTGCTGGGCTTCCTGAACGACCTCAAGATCGGGCATGTGAACCTCGGCCCGGCCAGCGATATCGCCTACATCCGGGAAAAGATGCCGCGCACGGTGATCCACGGGCACATCCCGCCGCTGCTGCTGCGCAATGGCACGCCGGAAGAGGTCATCGCGCGCGTGCGCGAGGATTTCCGCAAGGTAGGGCATGATGGCGGCGTCGTGGTGGACACGGCGGGCAGCATCAACGACCACACACCCTTTGAGAACCTGCGCGCATTGATGTACGCGGTGGAGCGGTATTGTCGGTTCGACGGCAAGTACGATTCTTGAGGGAGTGAGCGGGGCCCATGCATCTCGATGACCTCCTCTCCGCCACCGGCGGCCGGGTGCACGGCGCGACGCACGCGCGCGAGTTCGACGGCTTTGCCTACGACTCGCGGCTGCTGCGCCCGGGCCAATGCTTTCTCGCCGTCAAGACGGATCGCGCCGATGGCCATGATTATATCGCCGACGCCTGTCGCCGCGGCGCGGCAGGTGTGCTCTGCGAGCGCCCGCCCGCCGAGATGGCCACATGGCCGGTAACGTGCGTGGTGGTGGGCGATGTGCGCGAGGCGTTGGCCGACTGGGCGCGCTACATCCTCGCCAAGTACGCCACGCCGGTCATCGGCATCACCGGCAGCACCGGCAAGACGACGACGAAAGAGGCGGTGGCCGCCGTGCTCGCCACACGCTACGCCGTTTTCAAGAACTATGGCTCCTTCAACGACCGCTATGGCCTCCCCATCACGCTGGGCGATCTGCAGCCGACGCATGACCGCGCGGTGCTGGAGATCGCCTGCGACCACTTTGACGAGATCCGCGAGCTGGCGCAGCTCACGCGCCCCCGTATCGGCGTCGTCACGCAGGTCGCGCCCGCGCACCTGGAGACGCTCGGCTCGCTGGACAATGTCGCGCGCGAAAAGGGGCGGCTGGTGGAGGCGCTGCCGCCCGATGGCTGGGCCATCCTCAATGGCGACGACCCGCGCGTGCGCGAGATGGCGGCGCGCACAGCGGCGCAGGTGCTCCTCTATGGCATCGGGCGCGGGGACGAGCCGCATCGCCGCGTCTGGGCCGAGGAGGTGGCGACGGAGCGCTCCGGGGTGAGCTTCACCGCGCATGCCGACGCCGCGGCGCAGCGCGTCCATCTGCCGCTGTTGGGCCGGCACAACGTCTATGCCGCGCTGGCGGCGATCGCGGTGGGCGCCGTGGAGGGCGTGCCACTGGCAGCCGCCGCCGAAGCGCTGGCGACGCTGCGGCCCGCGCCCGGGCGGCTGAACCCGCTCCCCGGCGAGAACGGCTCGCTGCTGCTGGACGACACCTACAACGCCAGTCCGGCGGCGGTGCGCGCCGCGCTGGACACGCTGGCCGAGTTGCCGGCGACGCGGCGCATCGCAGTGTTGGGCGACATGCTGGAGCTGGGGCCGACAGAGGCGGAGCTACACCGCGAGGCGGGGCGGCGCGCCTCCGGGGTGGTAGACCTGCTCATCACCAAAGGGGACAGGGCGCGCTGGATCGCTGAGGGCGCGGCGGCGGGTGGCCTGCCGCCTGATCGCATCGCCGTCGTCTATACGGCGCATGACGCGCTGGCGCGACTGTGCGGCCAGCTCGCCCCGGGCGACGTGGTGCTGCTGAAAGGCTCGGCAGGCGCGCGCATGGAAGAGATCGTGGCGGGGTTGCTGGCCGAGCCAGCGGATGCGCCGCGCCTCCTCGTGCGGCAGGGCGCGGCATGGGAGCAGGTGCGGCTGGTGCGGCCGGGACGCCCCACATGGGTGGAGGTGGATCTCGAGGCTATCGCGCATAATGTGCGCCGCATCGTGGCGCTGGTGGGGCCGGACGTGGCGGTGATGGCGGTGCTCAAGGCGGATGCCTACGGCCACGGCGCGATCAAGACGGCGCGCACCGCGCTGAACAACGGCGCGCACATGCTGGGCGTGGCATGTCTGGGAGAAGCGCTGGTATTGCGCGACGCAGGGATCACCGCGCCGGTGCTCAGCCTCGGCTACACGCCGCCCTGGCAGGCACGGGAGGCGGTGCTGCACGATGTAACCGCCACGCTCTATTCGGTGGATGTGGCGCGGGCGCTCAGCCGCGCCGCGGTGCAACTGCACGGGCGGGCGCGGGCGCATATCAAGGTGGATACCGGTATGGGTCGGCTGGGCCTGCTGCCGGAAGAGGTGGTCGGCTTTGTGCGGCAGGTGCGCGATCTGCCCGGGCTGGAGCTGGAGGGGATCTTCACCCACTTTGCCGCCGCCGATAGCGACAGGGCATACACGCAAGAGCAACTGGCGCGCTTTCGTGGCGTGTTGGCCAAGCTGGAGGCGGACGGGATGCGCTTCCGCTACGTGCACGCGGCGAACAGCGCCGCCATATTGCAGATGCCAGAGACGCGCTTTAACATGGTGCGGCTGGGCATTGCCATGTACGGGCTGGACCCATCCCCGGAGGTCAGGTGTCCGCCCGATTTCCGTCCGGCGCTGGCGTTCAAGACGATGATCGCGCAGGTCAAAGCGCTGCCCGCGGGCAGCCCCATCGGCTATGGCTGCACCTATCGCACGCCCGCGCCGGCGCGCATCGCCGTCATCCCGGTGGGCTATGCCGATGGCTTTCGGCGCGCCCCCTATCACTGGGGAGAGGTGCTGGTGCGCGGCCAGCGCGCGCCCATCGTGGGCCGCGTCTGCATGGATCAGACGATGATAGACGTTACCGCCATCCCGGGCGTGCGCGAGGGGGATGAAGTGGTGCTCATCGGGCAGCAGGGGAGCGACCGCATCACGGTCGAGGATGTGGCGGCGCGTCTCGGCACGATCAACTACGAGGTGATCTCCGAGATTCTGGCGCGCGTGCCGCGCGTCACCTAGCGCTTCCCGCCTTACCCGACAACCTCGCTCTCGGCGCGGGTGGGCTGGCTGATCGGCAGCGTTACGGTGAAGGTCGTGCCCTCGCCCACTTTGCTTTGCACGGCGATCTGGCCGCGATGCATCTTGACGATGCCGTAGATGATGGACAGCCCCAGCCCCGTGCCTTGCCCCACCGGCTTGGTGGTAAAGAACGGGGTGAACAGCTCGCCCAGGTGCTCTTCGGCGATCCCGCAGCCGGTATCGCGAAAGGACATCTCGATCATCTCTCCCGATAGCTGCCGCGTCGTAACTGTCAGTTGTCCCATGTCATCCATGGCGTCAATGGCATTGAGCACCAGGTTCACGATCACCTGCCGGAGCTGCGCCTCGTCCGCCTGGATCAACGGCAGATCAGGCGCAAGGTCGGTGATGATCTCCACGCGGCGGAAAGCGGGCTGGATCGCCACCTCCCCCAGCGTCTTGCGGATCAGCCCGTTCACGTCGGTGGGCTTGACGGCCAACTGCCGCTGTCGGGCAAAGTTGAGCAGATCGCCTACGATGCGCTTGCAGCGCATCGTCTCGTCCATGATCATCTTGAGGTCGTTGCGGCGCGGATCATCCGGTGGCAGCTCCTTGTGCAGCAGGTCGGCATAGAGCAGGATCGTGCCCAGCGGGTTGTTGATCTCGTGGGCCACGCCGGCAGCCAACTGGCCCACAGAGGCGAGCTTCTCCTTGCGCACCAGCTCCTCGCGCGTGTCCTGCAACGCCGCCACCATGTCGTTGAAGGATTCCGCCAGCGTGGCCAGCTCGCCATGCCCGTGCACCGGCACGCGCACGTCCAGATTGCCCGCGGCGACGATCCGACTGGCGTTCGCCAGCTCCGCCAGCGGCCGCGCGATAGAGCGCGCGGTGGGGATGGCGATCAAAAAGACCAACAGGATGCTGGCCAGGCCGATCAGCAGGATGCGCTCGTTAAAGGCCGACACCAGCCCGAGAAATGCCTTCTCCCGCATGCCGACATAGATGCTGCCTACCACATGATAGGCGTGATCGCGCAGCGGCTCATACCGCGTGATGTACCACTCGTTGACCACAAAAGCGCGTTGCTCAAAGACGTCGTTCCGGCGCAACACGACATCGCTCACCTCTGCCGACATGCGCGTGCCCACGGCGCGGCCATTATCTGGCGAGGGCACGTTGGTGGAGACGCGCAGGTCGCCGAGAAAGATGGTGGCCGTATCCATGTGCCCCACTTCTCTGATGCGATCCACCAGGGCAAAGTCGTTGTTCAGCAGGTGCCCGGCGATGACCGCGCCGATGATGCGGCCATCCGCGCCGATCACGGGCGCTGTGCCGATCAACACCAGCCCGGCGTGCCCCTCCCGCTGGTCGAAAAGCTCCGGAGCGGCTTTCGGCGTGTCGCGGATCACCACCGCCGCCTGCCTGTCCAGCCCCAGCAGGGCCAGGTATTCCACCGGCATCACCTCGGTCGAGCCACCGACGCGGCCTTGCGCCAGCGCATCCACTACCAGCGAATACCCTTTCCAGTTGCCCCAACTGGTAGGCGATGACGGCGCGGGATAGACGCTCTGCGCGCGCGTGTTCCCCTCCGCGTCGAGCACGACGACGAACCGATTCCCCTCAAAGGGGAACGCCTCCACCTCGATGCGCGCCTGTTCGGCGAGGAAAGCCAGCGGCTCCTCGCCACCTGCCGCGAGCGGCGGGGCGCTATGCACCGCCACACGCCGCGCCATGGAGATGAGCGTTACCATGTAATCCTGATAGATCGCCTGGCCGCGCACCATGCCGCGCCGCACGCGGGCGAGAGCCTCCTGATTCAGATAGCTGCGGATGACGCGGGAGGTTACCAGCATGCCGGCGCTGATGATAAACGCGGCGATGAGGGAGAAGGAAAAGATGAGGGTGACCTGCAGGCGGTGCGCCTGGATGCGTCGCCAGAACTGCCTTAGCTTGTCCAACATACGACTCCTCGGC
>JAIOAV010000127.1 GCA_019873665.1 Chloroflexota bacterium | reverse complement strand
ACCTGCGCTGGCCCGCTGTCCACATACACGCGCACCATGGTGGCCTTGTTCGCCACCAGCGGGATCGTGCCTGTGGTGTTCTGTGTGACCTGCACGACCTCGATCCCCAGGATGCTGAAGTCGGGCAGCGGCGGCAGAGTTACCAGCAGGCTATAGGAGTTCACGTGATCCCAGGCCGGATCTCCCAGTGGCAGGCCGCGCACGACTAGCTTCCACTGTCCCGGCTGATTCATGGCGATATAGTTGATCGTCTCCTGTGGCGGGCCGTTCTGCTGCGAGGTGGCGCGTGGCATGCCACTGGGATCATAGAGGTCCATGTAGTAATTCCTGGGCAAGTTGCTCAGCGTGGCGTTGATCATCGCCTGCCCCGGCGGCACGGTGAACTCGTACCAATCCTCGTCCCCCTGCGGGCAGATCCAGCCGTGATGCGTGATACCGGTTACCAGATGCGCCGGCCAGTACTCGGAATCTCCCGCGCCGGGATTCTGTGGGTCATCCGGCCCGCCACAGACATCCACACGCAGGTTGTAAGGGTTATTCTTGTCCCAATCGGGCACCGCCTTGCCGCGCACGCCGACCTTCCAGTAGCCGCTGCGGTCGGCATAGTAGCGGATGAACTCGCTGGCTGTGCCGCTATTGGAGGACCACGCCGCGCCATAGCTGTCGGAATTGAGCAATGTCAGGTCGTAATCCCTCGGCGGGTTCGGCAGACGCACGATGATCTCATTCTGGCTCTGCGCCGGGAACTGGTACCAGTCCTCGTCGCCGGAGGGGCAAATGTAGCCACTCTTTTCGCTGAAAAGGCTCAGATAATCGGCGGTAACGGGGGAGTTGCCGGCCTCATCGGGATAGATACAGGGTGAAGTCGGCGTGGCCGTGGGAGTCCGCGTCGGCGTGACCGTCGAGGTGGGGATCGTGCCGGCAGGGATCAGGGAGAGCACCAGCTCCGGGCAGTAGCCGCCTTCTTTGCTCTCAAAGACTCTGGCCCAGGCCCCGCCCGATTCCGGGCCGATGATGGCCACGCCAAAGTTCCCGCGCGGATCCAGCAGCCAGGCCCGCGCCAGCTCGGTAACGTCCCAGGACACCAGTTGCGGGATAGTCTTGTCCACAACGGATTGGACATAGGGATCTCCGCGAAAGGCGGGCTGATTGCCCCAGGTGATGGTGTATTCGTCCCACGGCTCGGTCACGACGTGCAGGCCGAGCGTTACCAGGTTGAGGCCGTAGGCGTCATACATGCCCAGCCCGATGTAGGCGCTGATGATCTGCGAGCCAGTCGGGATGCTCGTCAGGTCGAACCGCAAGAAGCCGCGCCGCGTGATCTCTATGCTGCCCTCCTGCAAAAAGCCCAGATCGAGGAAGGAAGCGTCGCCGTAGTTCTGCTGCGGCTGCGACTTTTTCACAAAGGTGTCGGCCGAGGCGCAGATGCGATGGGGTACCGGGCCGGTCGGCGTGCGGGTGGGTGTAGCTGTGGCCGTGCTGGTGTTGGCTGGCGTGGCGGTGCGCGTGGGGATAGATGTCGTGGTCGGAGTGTGCGTCGGCGTGGGCGTGAGTGTCGGCGGGCCAAAGTCCCAGAAGTTATTGCCGTAGAGCACCTTCTGGGCCAGTGGGTGCGTGTACTGGATCCAGTCGGCGGTGATCACCGTCCCACCAATGCTCTCCGCCCGATCCGACCTGTAGCGCGGCAGGTTCCACTCCTTGATGTTGTAGAACTCCCACACTGTCGCGGGGATCAGCAGAGAGTAGGAGCCGTCCGAGCCGGTCTCGGTTCGACCCAACAGCTCGCCCTGTTCGTACGGGTTATTCGAGCCATAGAGAGCCATCTCCACCTCGGCGAGAGGGCGACTACGGCCGCCCAGGCTTTCATAGACATAGCCAGAGAAGGCTGCCAGGGCGGCGGGCGCGGACGCGAGCGGTGCATCTGGTGGTGGGCCCCGCCAGCGACAATGGGGAATGCCCCGAAAGCGAGGAGAGCGATGCAGAGGATGGTGTAGGCCTTCAGGGAGGACAAACGCTGCTGATACATGGTATCCTCCTCCCCCCCACTAGGATCGCAACAGCGCGATCGACCACAGACCCCACGCCATACATTGTAACCCAAAAGTCGAGTGTGCGCGAAGGTTCCCCACGAAGGCACACACGTTGGCCAAATGGAAGCCCGTCAATGCCTTACCCAGCGGCGGAACGAGGCGGGTGAGGGTACTCCTCCGGCGGCCTAACCTCCCGCAGGTTCCGCGATGCTAGCATTGCGAAACCTGCGGGAGGCTATCTGGCGAAAGCCTCTCGACCTTGGTGGCGTTGGTGCTTTTCGCCGCCACGCGTGAGCGCCATCCCGAATCGCACCAGTATCTAGCCTGTTTCCGCCAGAAGGCCCACGGCTTTTGTGAGGTCCTCGTTGGCGGCGATCATCTTGGCGGCTGCCGATTCGATGTATGCGGCCAGTGGCGAGTGGCCGGCGGCCCGCGCCCTCTCCGCCCAGGCGCGGAACTCGCTGGCATGCTCCGCGTTATGTTCTATCCAGTGTGGCAACAATACCCGCAGCCTTTCCATATCGTTCATGCTTTGTCCTCTCGGCGTTCTTCCTGTTGGACCCCTTCAGGAGCCAATAACACGCGGTGCTTGAGGAGGTCAACGCCCTGCAGCGTGCCCGCGACGACCATAGCCTCGCCGAAAAGGGTTCGCAGCAGGATTCCGTCTGCGGTGGGCTGCACCCAGATCACGTCCTCCATGATCTTCTCGCCATCAAGATACGCGGTAGCCTGACACATTGTTTTCTCCCTTGAAATCGCTGAAGCCTCCCACATCGGGCATTGTCGTCTCCTGCCCTGCGATGTCAATCGAGTCGGCTCTGTTCTGGGCTTTTCGCATGGCGACGTGAGGCACGCAGCCAGCGCGGGAAGCCCTCATCCTGTCCTCACCCTGCCCTCACCCATGGCGATGGGAGAGGGTGCGTCCGCAGGACGCGGGAGAGAGCGCTACTCCAGGCGCCAAGCCCTCTGCATGGCTGGATACTTGCATCGCAACCTGCGCGAGGCAGACCCGCCTACGGCCGCAGCTTGAGCGCCAGCGGCAGGTGAGTGCGCTCATACGGGAACGGCTGCCAGCCGCTGACCGAGATATCGTCGAGATACGCCCAACTGCGCGCCCCACCGGCATCGTTGTGCAGGTTGAGGTCAATGATGATGGTCTGGCCGCGATATGGCGACAGGTCCATCCAGGCGTGCGTCCAGCCCGCCGTTGGCATGTTGGTAGTCCAAACCGGCGTACCGTTGATGTTCACCTCCAGCCGGTCCTCGGCGGATGTGCCGAGGATGCGCACCATCTGGTAGAGGAAGGACAGCGTTGGCGCGCCCATTTCTCCCGGAACGGCGACGGTCTGGCGCAACGCCGAGTCGGTGGTGGTCTCGACAAAGCCTGCGATCTCGCCCATCTCATTCTGCGTGCTCAAGTAGGCGCGATTTCCCGTGGGGTCAATCAGCGCAATCTGCGGGAAAAAGTCGCGCCCCAGCGGAAAGCGCGCAGACCACGTCGCGCCTCGGTCGCGCGAGGCGCTATAGACAAACTCGCCGGTCGTCGTATCCTGCAAAAAGGCGTGCAGGCCGCCCTGCCCGTCGGAAGCCACGGCAAAGAGCAGCGCGTTGTCCCATGCCGGCAGCGGCACCAGCGGCGACCAGTTGCGGCCATCGTCGCAGCGGCTAAGCTGCGTGCGATAGTTCCAGCCCGGCGCGGGATCGTCATACTGGCCGATGGTAACGAGCGCGTACTGCCGCCCGGCATCGTCCACGGCGCTACGAGGGGTAACGTGCTGACTGCCGGTGATGGTGGCGATCGGCTGCGGGGTGGACCAGGCCTCACCCGGCGCCTTGCGGCTGTGCGTCAGCGTGTAGTGGCCGCTGTAATCGGGCGTCTCGCGCTCTTCGGTGGCGATCACGTGCACGACATCACCGGCGGTTACGTACACCCCGTTGAGGGATAGATACTTCAGGTCGGGGTTCCCCGGCAACACGGTGGGCGTGCTCCATGCGCCGTTGCGGTAGAGGATCATGTGGCGCAGCGCCATCCCATCGCCCCATACCAGATGCAGATTCCCCGCGCTATCGGCGGCCACCTGCGGCGTCCAGGGCGCGGGATACGGGCCCAGCGGCCCGATGCTGGGCCCCGTCCAGCTCCCGTTCGGCAGCCGGGCGTTATGTACCAGGCTGTAACCTTCCTCGCTCAGCATCTCGCTCCACAGGACGTGAACGGTGTCGCTGGCATCCACCACCAGCCGCACCATGTCCGACTGCTGCGTGCTGAGCGTGAGCGGATCGGACCAGTCGCCAGCCGCAGGGCGGCTCACATACACCACGCGCGGCGCCGCTGGCCAGCGCACGTACACCCCGTGCACCGTGTGGTGCGAGTCCAGCCCCAACACCACCCAGGAGAGCTGCTCCGGCATCATTACGCGCTTCATGCCGAACACCTGACCGAGCAGCGCGCCATACGCCCCGGTGTGGTGAGCGTCCACCCCTTGCGGCGGCGTGCCGCCCAGCGTCTGCCAGCCAGCGAGGCTGCCGGACTCGAAATCGCCATTCTGCAGCAGGTTGGGCTGCGAGAGCAGGTAGAGGTCAAAGCCCTGCACGTCGCTCTGGCCAGGCTGATCCGTGGGCACAGAAGGTAGATAGCCGCGACGCTCTGCCGACACCCGGTAAAGCCACTGGTATTGCTGCGCCGTGTAGGTGGCATACCGCCCCTGGCCGTCGGCGAACTCGCCCATGAAGGCCGGCGGGTCAACCACGATCTTGGCCATCGGGATGGGGTTGGCGCGCACGTCCCGTACCTGTCCGCTGATCGCCCAGGCATAGGGCGTCACGACATTCCCCGGCCCCTCGCTCCACGCACTGACGTTCCCGGCATAATCGCGGGCGCGAACACGGAAGGCGTAGCTCTCTCCCGGTTGGCCGAAAAAGTGCGCGCCGGTCTCGTAGGGCTGGCGCTGCCAGTCCACCCACGGGCCATTGCTGACGCGATAGTGCACCTCATAGGCGGAGATCTCCGCGGGCCCCACATCGTGGCCGCCCCATTCGACGAGGAACCTGCCATCGGGGGCGCGCACAAAGCGCGGCATGGGCTTGATCGCCACCTGCGGCGGCCAGATGTCGGCGCTCTGCCAGTCGGGCATGGCGTCCCAGCCGGATCCGGGGAGGCGGACTCCACTGCCGTCGGGGTCCTGGGCGCTCGCGGCCTTGCGCTCCAGGTGAAAGCCGGCGATGTAAACGTCCTGGCCTTCGATCACATACTGCACCAGCGTGCAGAGGAGATAGGAGCTGCCGGGCGACCAGCTTCCCGCCCATCCATCGGCCAATTGGCCGCGCGCCGAAGGGTCATAGATGCGCTGCACGTTGCTGCCATCGGCGTTGACCATCATCACCTCGTTGAGATAGTCCGCGTCCCAGTCGCAGTCAAAGGCGATGCGCGTGCCATCGGGCGACCAGATCGGGTTTTGCAGATAGAGGAGCGGGCCGCTGAGCGCCCGCGCGCCGCTGCCATCGGCGTTCATCACCCAGAGAGCGCTGTATGTCTGATTCAGCGCCCGCACCCAGACGATCTGGCTGCCATTGGGCGACCAAGTTCCCATCGTGTCGGCGCCGCCAGTGGTGAGCTGCGTGATGCCAGAACCATCCGCGTTCATGACGTGCAGGTTCCAACTCTCGTCGCCCGCCTCAAAGAGGATACGCTGGCCGTCCGGCGACCAGACGGGGCGCGTCTCGGTAGAGGGGGAGTATGTCAGGCGCGTCAGACCGCTACCATCGGCGTTCACGCGATAGATCTCATAGTTCCCATCGCGGTTGGAGGCAAAGACGATCTGGCTCGCCCCGCGATTCAGGTTGGGATACATATCGGCGTCGGGATGGCTTGTCAGTCGCTGCGGCAGTTCGCCGTCGCCGCGCGCGATGTAGATTTCCCAGTTGTCATCGCGATACGACTGGAAGGCAATGCGCGTCCAAAGCTCCAGCGGCGCCGCCAGCGTGGGGGCGCTGAGGGTGGCGATCGCGCCGGGAGCGCGCGGCGGGGTGGCGATGTCGGCGCGCCACTGTGCGGCCTTGAAGCGGGGGAGGGCAGGTGTGGCCGGCTCGGCAGCGGCGGGCATGGCCGACATGAGCAGCAAGATACAGAAAACAACGCACAGACCGAGGGAACGTTCCCGTTTTCCCACGATGGCATCTCCTGATGGTTTGACTTTGGCCGAGCCCAAGCTCTGCCAGACAGACAGCGAGCCAACAGATAGGCCATGAGCCATGTCCGCGGGCGGCGGGTTAGTTCATGCCGTGGTACGAATCCACCATGATCTGCAGAAGGTCCTGCCAGCAGTCGGCGCAGAGGAGGATGTGCGCCTCCAGCTCTTCTAGCGTCATGCCAACTAGCGCGTCGAGATCGTCGGCGTCGCGCATGGCGCAGAGGTTGGGGCAATGCCGCTCGCCGGGGGTTTGCGAGATGGCGCCCGGCCGCTGGGCGCGCGGGATGCCAAAGAGGTGGCCGAGCTGGTGGCCCACAACGCGGCGCACCACAAAGAGGCGCACGCGGTCATCGTTGATCTTGTGCAAAGGCGCCATGGACACCACCGTGGCGCGCCCGGGCATCGAAAGCGCCAGCGCCTCGTACTCGGGGCGGTTTTCGGTGCTGGGGACGAGGTTGTCGCCGATCATCATCACATCATAGTGCGCGCCGCTGCGCTGCCACGGCTCGTTCAGGATCAGGTCCAGCAGCTTGGCGCCGATGACGCGGCTACGCTCGTGGTCGTAGCTGTTGTCCACGTACCACTGCAGGCTGCTATAGTCGCTGCCCTGCGGCAGGGCGGGGATGACCCAGTTGCCGAAGACGTTCACGATGGGGGCGGCCTGAAACAGCCCGCGACGAAAACTGATCACCTGCAGGCTGTTGACGATCTCTTGCACGGCGGCCAGGCCAAAGCGTACCTCCAGATCGTCTACGGTATCGGTCCAGACGAGCGAAATGCTCTTCATCCCCCCGCTCCCACGGCGCTACGGTCCCCGTTCGGAGTTGATTATACCACCATTGCGCGGGAGCGTCTACCCGGAGTATCCCGTGCTGGGTGAGCGCCGCCCCCGGCGGCGCTCACCCAGCAGAAGGGCTACCAGACATGAGCGGGGAATCAGTCGCCAATTGGCGGTCGCTGATCCCTGATCGCCGATTGCGCGGTTGACAAGAGCGGCCCCTGCGCCATAATGAGCACATCACCGCGAAAGGAACCGACGCGCATGAACATCTTCAAGCGGTTG
>JAIOAV010000126.1 GCA_019873665.1 Chloroflexota bacterium | reverse complement strand
TGTGGAAGAATCCATCGCCTACCCGGTGGACTACAACGACGTGAACGTCGGCGGCACGGTGAGCCTGCTGACGGCGGTGCGCGATGCCCGCGTCAAACGGGTGATCCTCGCCTCGTCCGGCGCGGCCTATGGCGCGCAGGCGGAGCAGCCCATCAAGGAGAGCGCGCCGCTCCACCCCGATAGCCCCTATGCTGTTAGCAAGATGGCTGCCGAAGGCTACGTTCAGGCGCTGGGCCGACTCTATGGCATCGAGACGGTCATCCTACGCATCTTTAACGTCTATGGCCCCGGCCAGCCGCTTCCCCCCTCACACCCCCCGGTCATCCCCAAGTTGCTGCAGCAGGCGCTCACGGGCGGCTCCGTCGTCATCTACGGACAGGGGACGCAGACCCGCGACTTTATCTACATCGCCGATGCGGTGCAGGCGCTGGCGGCGGCGGGCCTGACCCAGGACATCAACGGCCTGATCGCCAACGTGGGCAGCGGGCAGGAGGTCAGCATCAACCAGCTCGTGGACGCCATCGAGGCAGTGACGGGCAAGAAGGCGTACCGGCTCTACAGCAGCGCCGAGTCGGGCGGCGTGAGGCGGCTGGTGGCCGACATCACGCTGGCGCGACAAAAGCTGGGGTTCAAGCCCAAGTACGATCTGGCGAAAGGGCTGCGCGAGCTGCTGGAGGCGGACCCGCGCTTCCGGATGTGAGCCGGCCACTGCGGGCGCGTCATTGCGAGGGAGCAAAGCGACCGAAGCAATCCCCAGCTCACGTTGACAGGAGATTGCTTCGCCGCGGCGCGGCTCGCAATGACAACAGCGCATTGAGCCCGGAGCTGGCGCTGCATCCTCGGTACAAATGTCCTATTGAGATGGTGCACGTTATGTGATATACTGCTTTGTGTTCCCCCGGCCACTGCCCCTGTGCTGGCAATCAGACGGAGGTTCACATTGAAATCCACGCTACGCAGAGCGGCGCTCCTCGCGCTGTTCGTCATCATCGCATCGCTGCTCTCGACGACAACGATCAACGCCGAGTCGCCTACCTATGTAGACCGGGACATCTTTCTCAACACGCGCTGGCGGCGCGAGCAAAGCCCCTACATCGTGCGCCGCAAGCTGCTGCGCGTCATGACCGGCGCCACGCTGACGATCGAGGCGGGCGTCGAGGTGCGTTTCGAGGCAGGATGCGCGCTCCTGGTGGGCGACGAGAGCTTTGGCGAAGATGGCTCCGGCAAGCTGATCATCGCCGGCGAGCCGGGTCAGCCGGTGATCTTGACCGCCAACACGCCCGCGCCCACGCCCGGCTACTGGAACGGCCTCTTCTTCGGCTTTTATGATCAGGGCAGCATCCTGCGCTATGCCGACATCCGCTATGGCGGCGGTGGTGGCGATCCCTGGGCAGGCAAGGTGCGCTACGGCAACATCAACGTCTATTATGCGCGCCTGCAGCTCGACCACTGCACCATCGCCTACAGCGCGCGGCACGGCATCGAGCTGGATCTGGATGACGCGCACATCAAGGGGTGCACCTTTTTCGCCAACGGCAGCGCACCGGAGCATTACGACATCTGGGGCGAGGTGACGGCGCTGCCGCAGACCATCGAGGATTGCCGCTTTCTCGGCACGCAGCCCTTTGCGCTCTCGCTCCCGGCGGGCGCTGTCGCCCAGGTCAAGGTCAACGAGTTCGCGCTGAACCGCCGCATCATCATCCGCGGCGGCAAGATGGAGACCAGCGGCGCGTGGCTGAACCACGGCACGCCATATCGCGTAACCGCCGATGTGATCGTCGCGGGGCCGGATGCGCCGGTGCTGACGATCGCGCCGGGCGTCACGCTCGAATTCGGCGACACCGTCGGCTTTTTCATCGGCACGCTGGATCAGCCCGGCGCGCTGATCGCAGACGGCAGCACCAAACCGATCACCATGACCAGCGGCGCGCCGGATCTGGGCGTGTACTGGGCGGGATTGAGCCTGGATCAGGGGGCAGACACGACGCGATCGGTGCTGCGCAACCTGCGCATCGCATACGGCGGGCGCGGCTATCCCTGGCACGACACCTACTGCGAGGCCAACATCAACCTCTACCGCAGCTCACCGCGCATCGAGGGCTGCGAGCTACACCACAGCGCCTATCATGGCATCAGCGCGTTCGAGTCCAGCCCGACCATCGTGGAGAACACCTTCCACGACAACGGGCAGAGCAGCGGCGGCCTCGACATCGCTTGCGACCCCGACTCGGCGCCGGTGATCCAGGGAAACCGCTTTGGCAGGGGCGGCCCCTACGCGGTGCAAGCCTCCGCCGCCGCCTTTGGCGCGATGCAAAACAACATCTTTGAGCAGGCGCGCGGTGGCATCATCACCGGCGGCAACATCGCCACCTCTGCCACCTGGCGCAACCAGGGCGCCAGCCATTACCGCGTCATCAGCAACATCCTCATTAGCGGACCGGACGACCCGGTGCTCACGCTGGAACGCGGCATCACGCTCAAGTTCGATGAGCGCGCCGGGCTTTATGTCGGCAGCGATGTGGATCCCGGCGGCCTGCGCATCAACGGCGGCGAGCGCGGCGTCCGCCTGACGCGCGCCAAGGCGACCGGCGAGTGGAGCGGGCTGTTCATTGACCAAACGGCCAACATCACCAACACGCAGCTTGTGGGCGCTGTCATCGAATATGGCGGCAGCGCCCGCGGCAGTCGCTGGCACGACCGCTACTGGACCGGCGCGGTGAACATCTATCGCAGCGCGCCCACGATTGTGGATGGCGAGATCGCCTACGGCAAGGAATATGGCATCTACATGGAAGGCGCTGCGCCGGTGATCCGCGGCAACTGGTTGCATCACAACGGCACGCTGGTCGGCCACGCCGACATCTCGTGCGATGCGGCCTCCACGCCGGTGATCGAGAACAACCAGTTCGGCCTGGGTCGCGACGCGCAACGCTATGCGGTCAAGATCGCGCCGCTGGCTGCCGGCGCCATGCAGGGGAACGTCTTTCATCCCAGCAAGGCGGTCTATATCTTGCGCGGCAACATTGACCGCGACGTCACCTGGACCAACCAGGGGATGGCGTACTACTATATCCAGGGGGATATGACCGTCGCCGGGCCGACGGCGCCGGCCCTGACGCTGGGGCCGGGCACGACGTTGCGCTTTGCCGCGGCATCCGCCCTCTACGTCGGCACGGCCAGCGAGCCAGGCGCGCTGATCGCCGATGGCCGCAGCGGCACAATTCGCCTCACCAAAGGTGAGGGGGAGCAGAACTGGGCGGGGGTCTTCCTGGACGCCATGTGCGACGCCGGACGCACCACCCTTTCCGGCGTGGTGATAGAACATGCGGGCGCCGGGATCTTTCGATATGTGCGCTACTGGTATGGCAACATCAACATCTATCACTGCGCTGCCACCATCTCGCAATCGGTAATCGCGCATTCGGCGCGGCATGGCGTGATGCTCGAGGGCGCGGACGCGACGATCACGGCCAATGTGTTCAGCAACAACGGCACCGCCGACAGCCATTTCGACATCCACTGCGACGCCGCATCGCGGCCCCTCGTCCGCTATAACGCCTTTCAGACCGGGCCGGCATACGCTGTCCGCATCTCGGCGGCGGCGGTGCGCGACATGACGCACAACACTCTGGCCTCCGGTCGCGGCATCTATATCCTCGCCGGCACGCTCGCCGGCGATAGCGACTGGCGCAGCCAGGGCGCGGCGCACTATTACATCGAAGGGCCGCTGATCGTCGCCGGGCCGGATAACCCCACCCTCACCCTCGGCCCGCATACGACCCTGAAATTCGCGGACGCGGCGGGGCTATATATCGGCACCGCCGAGCAGCCGGGCACGCTTATCGCCGAAGGCGTGGCGGGCGAGATCCTCATGACCCGCGCGGGAACGACCGCCCTCTCCGGCTGGCAGGGGCTCTTCCTCGACACCAGGGCGGACACGGAGCGGAGCGTGCTGGCGGGACTGCGCATCGAATACGCCGGCAAGTCGTCGGTCAACTGGAACGGCAGCAGTTGGGGCGGCAGCGTCAACATCTACCAGTGCGCGCCCACGCTCTACCGCTGCACTATCGCCAACGCCTCCCGCGACGGCATCCAGGTGCAAGCGGCGCAAGTGCACATCCGCGAGTGCCGCTTTGCGAACAACGGGCAACTGGATCAATATTACGACATCAATGCCGATGCCGCGTCGGTCGTGTCGGTGCGGGATAGCGTCTTTGGCGCCGGGCGGCCACATCTGGCGCGCGTCGGCATCCAGAGCGCCACGTTCTTCCAGAACAACCAGATCGAGCCCGGGCGCGCCATCCACATCCTCGGCGGCACGCTGGAGACCGACGGCACGCTGGCGCAGATGGCGGGGCTATCGCATTACCGCATCGAGGGGAACCTCGTCGTGGCGGGCGCATCATCGCCGCTGCTGACGCTGGCGCCGGGCATCACGCTCAAGTTCGACAAGGGGAGCGGCCTCTTCGTGGGCAGCGACACCGCGCCCGGCGCGCTCTATGCGGACGGCACGAGCCAGCCGATCACCCTCACGCAGAACCGCGAGGGCGCGTTCTACCGCTGGTCCGGCGTCTTTTTCGGGCCAACCAGCGACGTGAAGCGCTCACTCCTCAAAGGTGTAACCATTACGCAGGCGGGGAACACCACGAGCTGGCGCAACATCTCCTGGTACGGCAACGTCAACATCGCCGCGTCCGCGCCGCTGCTGGCCGAGTGCACCATCTCCAACAGCAACCGACACGGCATCCACCTCGTCGGCGCGACCGCCACCATCAGCGGGTGCACTGTGGTGGATAGCCCGCAATATGGCCTGTATGCGGTGGAAAGCTCCCTCACGTTGCGCGGCAGCACTTTTGAGCGCAACGGGAGCACCTATGGCGACGTGTACCTGGCCGGCATCTCGACGCCGCAGATCACCGACTGCCGGATCATCAGCAGCAACAAGTACGGCATTTATGTGGACGACGCCTCGCCACGGGTGAGCGGATGCCTGCTGGAGAACCACACCTACGGGACCCATGTGAAGGGCAGCTCGGCCATGCCGCGCCTGACGCGCAATATCATCCGCCACAACGAGTACGGCGTCTATAACACCAGCGGCGGCCGGGTGACCGTGGGCGGCGCGTCGGGCGAGGGGAATGAGATCTATGAGAACAACACCGGCACCGACGGCGCCGGCTATGGCATCAACAACCAGAACCGCTACTGGTGCGTGGATGCCCGCTTCAACGACTGGCACGCCGCCGACGGCCCGTACGATCCATCCAGTGTGGCGGATGATTGCGCCAACAGCGTGAACCAGGGGTCGGGCGACCATGTTACGGATTATGTCTATTACCATGACTGGGTAGGCGCAGCGGTGCGCCCGCCAGAGCCGCCCACGTTGCATCAGCCGCCGCTAGGCAGCTATGTAACCGCCAAGCGGCCCACGCTGGCCGTGCAGAACAGCGTGTCGCACGGTGGCAGCCCCCTCACCTACTACTTTCAGATCTCGAACGAGAAGGTGGTGCTGCCCGCCTGGAAGAAAAGCGAGCCGGTGGCCGAGGGGGAGGGCATCACGGCCTGGCAGGTAACTGGAGATGTGGTGTCGGGCAGGACATATTACTGGCGCGCGCGGGCCTTTGATGGCCAACTCTACAGCTATTGGATGGAGATCGCGCACTTTCAGACGAGCGACGTGATGCCGGAGGCGACGCCCACCGGCACGCCGTCGCCGACGCCAACGGCGACCTGGACACGCATGGCCACGCGCACGCCCACCGCCACGCGCACCGTGACCCCTTCGCCCACGCAGACGCTGACGCCCACCGCGACCGCCACCGCCACGCCGACGGCGACGCCGCTCGCGGCCAGGCTGGCGGTGCAGGTCTTCTGGGACCGCAACGGCAACGGCGTGCCGGAAGAGGGTGAGACGGCGCTGGCCGGCGTGCAGGTGCAGGTGCTGGATGTGCATAACGCGCCGGTTACCACGCTCACCAGCGGCCCGGGCGACCCGCCGGCGGCGAGCCTGCCGCCCGGCTGGTATACCGCGCAGGGCGGAAATCTGGCGGGCTATTTCTATACCACTGCCAGCACGCAGACCGTGTACCTGTTCCCGGCATCCACCCGCACCCTTTACATGGGGCTGGCCGTGCAGCCCACCGTCACGCCTACCGCCTCCAACACGCCGACGCCCAGTGTGACGCCTACGAATACCGCCACGCCCACTGCCACGGCGACGGCCACGCCCACGCAGACGCCCACCCACACCGCCACGCCGACGCCGCTCCCTTCCGGCTGGCCGACGCTGACGCCGACCAACACGCCGACCGCCACGGCCACCGCCACGGCGACGGCGACGCCAACCGATACCGCCACGCCGACGGCCACGGCCACAGCAACGCCCACGCTGCTGCCGGAGGACACTATCGTGCTGCAGCAGGGACTGCGGGGTTACAACGGCACCACGGACACCTTCTTGAGCTCGCTGGACCCGGCGCGGAACTATGCGGCGAGCACGCAGTTGAACATCCGTTACCCGGAGATGATCGCGCCGCTCATCCGTTTTGACCTGTCGCTCTTTCCGGCGAACACCGAGATCATCGCGGCGACATTGCGCCTGCACGCCATCGCCGGCGGCGGCGCGCCGCTGACGGCCAGCGCCTATCGCGTATTGCGCCCCTGGGTGGGGACGGAGGCGACGTGGCTGGAGGCGCGGGCCGGAGACGGCTGGGAGAGCGCGGGCTGCGATCAGGAGGGAGTGGATCGTGCGGGGATGGCCGCCGCCGAGACGACGCTGACGGGCGCCGGGCGCTGGTATGACCTGCCCATCACGGACCTTGTGCAGGCATGGGTGATTAACGGGGCGCAGAACTATGGCGTGGTGCTGCGCGGCGACGCGCTGCTATCCAAGCAGTATGGTTTCGCGTCCTCCGAATACTGGGATGCAAGGCTCCATCCGATGCTGGTGATCCAGTATCGGCTCGGCGTGTTCGAGCCGGATCTCTATCTGCCGCTCCTCATGAAAAACCGGCCTTGGGGTTAGCCCAAGGCCGGTTCATCACCACAGGACACGCTATGTTTGCTCTTCGGGCGGATCGGTGAGCGGCTCCGCCTCGTCCAGCGCGGCCTCCGCTTGCGCCCGCAGCGACGCCGGCACCAACACCTCCACCCGGCCCAGGCCATCCACAGTGATCCCCAGCACGTGGCCCACCGACTCGTAACGCAACACGACTGGGATCCCCTCGCTTTCCAGCTTGCTCTTGAGCACCTGGGCGACCATGTACCCCTGCACCACGCGCACGGACACCAGCACGACACCTGGCGTCTGAGGGGTCAAACCAGAGGCATCCCTGTCAGGCATCGGCATGATCCACCGCGGCCTACAGATAGCCGCGCAGCTGGCGGCTGCGGCTGGGATGGCGCAGGCGGTCCAGCGCCTCCGCCTCGATCTGGCGAATGCGCTCGCGCGTCAGGCCAAACTTTTCACCCACCTCTTTTAGCGTATAACTCCGCCCGTCGTGCAGGCCAAAGCGCAGGCGCAGGATTTTCGCCTCGCGCGGGGAAAGGGTGGCAAGCACCTCCTCCAGCTTGTCGCCCAGGAGATGCTGGTACGTCGTATCTACCGGGCTGAGCGCTTCCTGATCCTCG
>JAIOAV010000125.1 GCA_019873665.1 Chloroflexota bacterium | reverse complement strand
ACATGGTGCTTAGGATACTCTTTGCCCCGTCTTACAAACCACAAGCAGCATTGAATCATCGTTGAATAGAAGAGACGATCGGGCAGCGCCACCATGCAGTCCACCAGGTCGGCCTCGATCAGGTTCTTCCGGATCTCGCCCTCGCCGGACTGGTTGGAGGACATCGAGCCGTTGGCCAGCACAAAACCGGCCACGCCCGTCGGCGCCAGGTGGTACACAATGTGCTGCACCCAGGCAAAGTTGGCGTTGCCCGCCGGCGGCACGCCGTACTGCCAGCGCTTGTCGTCGCGCAAGCGCTCGCCGCCCCAGTCCGAGACGTTGAACGGTGGATTGGCCAGGATAAAGTCGGCTTTTAGGTCCGGGAAGCGGTCGTTGTGGAAGGTGTCGCCGTGGTCGATCTGGCCCTCGATGCCGCGGATTGCAAGGTTCATCTTGGCGAGCCGCCAGGTGGTATAGTTCGACTCCTGGCCGTAGATCGAGATATCGGCGCGGGCGCGGCCGCCGTTGCCGTTGCCGGTGGCGTGGGCGCGGATGAACTCCACCGACTGCACGAACATGCCGCCCGAACCACAGCACGGGTCATAGACACGGCCGCGGTACGGCTCGAGCATCTCGACCAGGAGCTTGACCACGCAGCGGGGCGTGTAGAACTCGCCGCCCTTTCTCCCCTCGGCGCTGGCGAACTGCGAGAGGAAGTACTCGTACACCCGGCCGAGCACGTCCTTGGCGCGGCTGGCCTCGTCGCCGATTGTGATGTTGCTGATCAGGTCAATGAGCTGGCCCAGGCGCGTCTTGTCGAGCGCCGGGCGGGCGTACTCTTTCGGCAGCACGCCCTTGAGCGACGGGTTATCGCGCTCGATGGCGGCCATGGCATCGTCTACGAGCTGGCCGATGGTTGGCTGCTTGGCCCGCGCCCTCAGATGCGCCCAGCGCGCTTCGGGCGGCACCCAGAAGATGTTTTCAGCGCGGTACTCGTCCGGGTCCTCGGGATCGGCGCCCTGGGCGCGTTCGGCTTCGAGCTTGGCGTGCTGCTCCTCGAAAGCGTCGGAGATGTACTTGAGGAAGATCAGGCCGAGGACGACGTGCTTGTACTCGGCGGCGTCCATCGAGCCGCGCAACGCGTCGGCCATTTGCCAGAGCTGGGCCTCATAGCCGACGGTGGCGCCGTTGGTTTCGGTAGGCCCTGTGTTGTTTTTGCGCTTTGCCATGCTCTACCTCATGGGGTGATTGTTGCGCGTTGCTCTGGGGCGTCTAACGGTAAGCGTCAGCCGCACGCGGAGCGAGGGAGCGAAGCGACCGAGCGGAGCGTGTCGGCTGGACGCAGTGTTGGGCGGCAACCTTGCAATTGAAACTTCACTGGAAATATGAACTCCTCACTCAAAGATACCAAGAATATCCCAGCGATCTTTCCACTGTTCAAGCCTACTCTCATCAATCGAGTGATGCGTCGAATCTGGATTCCCAGGACGTATTCCGCCGTGTTTGTTCAGATATTCTTGGTGTGTCCTGTAGATGTTGTCCTTTATCCACCACTCTGGCACGATCCAGTAGCGCGGCGGTGTATTCGTATCACCCAAATCAACAAACACCCAGAAATTGCTTTCGTCATCTTTTGGAGACATTGGCTGGCTGCCAACAATACTTGAATGCCACGTCTTTCCGCCACGCTTGGTCTTAACCTGAATGTAAACTGTGCGACTTTCATCACTGTTGCAAGCGATAACATCAATCTTGGGCATATTACCAGCAAAAGGCACAGCAAACGCCCCGCGCTTGTTCAATTCCGCAACAACGAAATACTCGCCAGCACGACCGACTTGTTGATTATTTGCACCGCGTGACTTTGCTGACATACGAAATCTCTACACTACACTCAGCCGCCCAACGGTGCGCTTCACCCGCGCCGCGAAGCGCAGCGGAGCGGCGTCGGGTGCAAGCGCGGGTTAGCCCGCCTCTTGCCCCGAATGTGACCTTCCTGCTCTTTACTCTGGCATCTGCTCACCCGTAAGTCTGAACAGCACTACACCATCTGGACAAACAAATGTTGTCTCGCAGGGGCCTTTCCCACCCAGATTTCGCAAATCACCGCCGCACCTGACGATTTCCATGCTTGGAAATATCTTGATAAATGAGGTCGGACAGAAACCTGCGGGTGTCTCGTATGTGCATTCGAAGATGTCTCCAGGCTCAAGACCGAGCCGACACTCTTCGGCTTTGTTTTCCTTGCCGACTCGCACTACTTCGATTCTAAAGCGCCAATCTTCATGATACCATCTCTTCATTCATGTCCACTCCTTCCCGCGCACTCACGCCGTCTTCTGCGTTTCAAAATCTGAAAACGCCCAGTAGCCCAGAATGATCATGTTCACTGGTGAAATGATAGACAGTATCCCGTACAGAATCGGGTTCTTGCCATGCTTGGCTGCTATCTCGCCGAAGCATACAGCGATGTAGACGAGTACAATCGCTAGAAAGACCCATTCCAAAGTATCCATGTCAATCTCCTTTCATTGATGAACTTTCGCCCAACACAGTTGATTGCGGAATGGCACTGGCGGGCTAACGGCACCGAGCTCAGCCGCGCCGCCGAAGGCGGCGTCGGCTGGAGCGAGATGTTAGCCCGCCGCACAGCTATCACCTTATATCCATCCTTTGGTATGCTTGCAGTAGTTGTATTCGTCTATCGCTTTCAATGGATTTCGGCCAATGGTTTGCTCTCCACCAAGGCTTTGAATCTGCTCCTGTACAATTCCCATAAAACGACAGTATCTGTCGGCATTTCTGCCCCTTTCCCCTAGCGGAAGGTCGTAAGCTTCCGCTATGGCGCGGTCCCAAAGGGGAAAGAAATGCGGTGCCAGAAGATGCAAACACTTTGCAGCACCTACAGGGCCAAGAATCTCCTCAAAAGCCTTGAAAACCTGCTTGACTTTGCTCTCGTCCTCTTGGCCGAAGCTTTCTATGGACCGTTGTCTGAAAGTGATCAGTAGCGGATAGTGATCACTGATGAGCCGCTCTATGTCGGTAAAGTGTTGGTGATCAAATCGCCTGTATTGATAGAACATCTTGTTCCAGGTCTGAAGGAGCACAGCCAATGCTTCTGCTACACTCAATGATGTCCTGCCCTCCAATGCGAGTGATACCAATTCCGTCGCAGCACGATAAAAGAGATCTCGCGGCTCATTCGCCTCAAAAGCTTTCCGCGCTGCTTCAATGTCTTGTATGGTTGGTGCCTGAAGCATCCATCTCTCCTGGCTCAAGGCGGGCTAACTATTGAGTATGCCGAACTATTTCGGCCCTAACTGCCTCGGTTCTAGATAGAACAAATTCGGTATAGCATTCCCTATGAGTTGACTTATACTGAACTTTGGCTATAATACCTGGTGCTTTGACTGGGCAATCTGAATTGAGGCACCGGTTCTCACGAAACCTATATTATTATAGCCGCCTTACCCCCGTTTTGCCAGACAGCAGGAGGCGATCTATGGAGGAACAGCGCCCAAAGAAACTCTTGGATCAAGTCCGCGACGCCTTGCGCCTCAAACACTGTTCCATCCGCACCGAGCAGGCTTACGCCACCTGGATCAAACGTTACATCCGCTTCCACGGCCTGCGCCACCCCTCCGAGATGGGTGCGCCGGAAGTGGAGGCCTTTCTGACACACTTGGCTGTCAAGGAAAATGTTGCCGCCTCGACGCAAAACCAGGCTCTCAGTGCCCTGCTCTTTCTCTATCGCGAGGTGCTCCAGCAAGACCTAGGCCCCATTGATGCCCTGCGCGCCAAACGCCCCAAACGACTGCCGACCGTCCTGACTAAAGAGGAGACCCTCCACCTCATCGGCTGCCTGTCGGGCACATATCAGTTGATGGCCAAGCTGATCTACGGCAGCGGCCTGCGCCTCATGGAATGCCTACGCTTGCGCGTCAAAGACCTGGATTTCGAACGGCGGGCCATCATCGTCCGCGACGGCAAGGGGGCGCAGGACCGGGTGACGGTACTGCCCGATAGCCTCATCCCGCTGCTTCAGGAACACCTCCAACGGGTAAAAGCCCTGCACGAGCAGGATCTGGCTCGAGGTCTCGGCTCAGTCTATTTGCCCGATGCCCTGGCGCGCAAATACCCCCGCGCCGACAAGGAGTGGGGCTGGCAATACGTCTTCCCGGCCAACTCTCTGTCCCAGGATCCTCGTTCCGGCATCACACGCCGCCATCATCTGCACGAGAGCAGTCTGCAAAAAGCGATCAAGGAGGCGGCCCGCCTGGCGGGCATTGTCAAGCCGGTTGGTCCCCACACCTTGCGCCACTGTTTCGCCACCCACCTCCTGGAAGCGCATTACGACATTCGCACCGTTCAAGAACTCCTCGGCCACAAGGACGTCAAGACGACCATGATCTACACCCACGTTCTGCAGCGCGGCGGCCTGGCTGTCCGCAGCCCGCTGGATGGGCTGTGATCTCCCGTGGAGCGGAATCTGACAAGCTTCGTGCCCGAACCGTTGCTGTCGGCGGTTCTTCGCTTCACCTAGACCTCCCAGCCAAACGCTGCCGCATCTCGTAGGATCTCTCCACTGCGCGACGGTTGCTATCGGCAAACGTCCTCAATCCACATCCTTGACATAACGCTCATCGCCCACCTCAACTTGCAGCCGGCGGAGCTCTTCCGTGAGCTCGCGCACTGTGGCGGCATAGGCCGGCTCCGCGTAGACGTTGTGCAGCTCGTAAGGATCCTTCTCCAGGTCGAATAGCTCCCACTCCGGCTCATACGTCTCGTCAATGGTGCCCGGCTGCCCCAGCGCATCCGCGTAATAGTAGATGAGCTTGTAGCGCCTGGTGCGGATGCCGTAGTGGGCATACACGTTGTGGTGCGCCTTGTGCATCCAGTAGCGATAGTAGAGCGCCTGGCGCCAATCCGGCACGCGCTCCCCGCGCAGCAGCGGGCGAAAGCTCCGCCCCTGGAACGTCTCCGGCACCGGCAGCCCCGCCAGGTCCAGAAAGAGTGGTGCGAAATCCACGTTGAGGATGATGTCATCGTTCACCGTGCCTGGTGCGATCTCGCGCGGGTAGCGCACGATGAACGGCATGCGCAGCGATTCCTCGTACATGAAACGCTTGTCGTACCAGCCGTGATCGCCCAGGAAAAAGCCCTGGTCCGAGGTGTAGATCACCATCGTGTTCTCGGTGAGCCCCTCGGCATCGAGGTAATCGAGCACGCGCCCCACATTGTCATCAATGCTGGCGATGACGCGCAAATAGTCCTTGATGTAGCGCTGGTACGCCCACTTGCGCAGGTCGTGCTCTGAGAGGTTGGGCGAGATCTCGCATTTGAGGTCGAAGCGCTCCATGTGCACGCCGACGCGCATCTCCGCCGCCGCTGCCGCGCTGGCGCGCTGGCTATAGTCGTCGTAAAGCGTCGGCGGCTCCGGGATCTCCTCATTCAGGTAAAGCCCCGCGTGCTTCTCATCCGGTTCCCAGGCGCGATGTGGCGCTTTGTGGTGGTAGAGCAGGCACCATGGGCGGCTGCGGTCGCGCCGCTGTAGCCACTCCAGACACATATCGGTGATCAGGTCGGTAACGTATCCCTGCACCACGCGACGCATGCCGCCGTTCGGCCCCCTGAAGATGAAATCCGGGTTGTGATATAGCCCCTGCCCGGGGAGGACAGCCCAGTCGTCAAAGCCGGTGGGGCAGTGGTCTGGCCCGATGCCGAGATGCCATTTGCCAAAGATTGCCGTCTGGTAGCCGCTTGCCTGCAACAGCTTGGGGAAGGTGAGCAGACGGTTGTCCATTGGCGTGGACAGCGTCGTGCAGCCGTTGATGTGGTTGTACGTGCCGGCGAGAATGGTGGCGCGGCTGGGCGTGCAGATCGAGTTGGTGCAAAAGCAGTTGTTCAGCCGCATCCCGCCCTCAGCGATGCGATCCAGATGCGGCGTGCGGTTGATACGGCTGCCATAGCAACTCATGGCATGGGCGGCGTGGTCGTCGGCCATGATGAACAGGATGTTCGGTCGTGTGTCGGCCATGAAGCCCCCTCTTTGACTGGATTTAGGCCAAACGGCGCCCCTACTCGCGCTGGCCGTAACGCCACGCCTCGTCGTAGAGGACGAGGATGTTCTCCACGGGCGTCACCGGCTGGATGTTATGGCAGGGCGCGACGATGTAGCCGGTGCCATCCGCCGCCAGCGTGTCAATGCAGGCCCGCACCTCAGCGCGCACCTCCTCCGGCGAGCCAAAGGGGAGAATCTCTTGGTTGTCCACGCCGCCGTGAAAGCAGAGCCGGTCGCCGAACTCCGCCTTTAGCTCGGCGCGATCCATGCCCGGGCACTTCCACTGGATCGGGTTGAGGATGTCAATCCCCATCTCGACGAGCCTGGGGATGAAAGCCCGGCAGGCGCCATCGTCGTGGTGGAACACTTTGATGCCGAACTCGTGGCACAGATCAATGAAGCGTTGGTGCTGCGGCGCGTAGAAGGTCTCATACACCTGCATGCTGATCAGCGGGCCGTGCTGGCTTCCTAGATCGTCGGTTACCTGCGCGATGTCAATCAGCCCCTCGCAGGCGATGAACGCGCGGCGGTGGTGCTCGTAGAAGAAATCACTGATGCGGCGCACCACCTCGTGCGTGAACTCGGGGTCCAGCAGCGGATCCATCAGCGAGCGCTCCAGGCCGCGCAGCAGGTTGTGGTAGTAAAAGGGCGCCATGTAGCCGAACTCGACGACATGCGTCTGGCGCGCTGCCTCAGCCTGGGCGCGCATCGCCGAATAGTCGAACCAGTCCGCCGACGGCCAGGCGTATCGGTCGAGGTCGTCTATCGTCTCGGCAAAGGCGAGGGGGCAATGCACCAGCTCGTCGTATGCGCCGGTGTCATACTGCGTGTGCCGGCGCACCATCCCCCAGTAGTTGACCGTCTCGTTCTCGCCCACCGCTGGCAGCGCCGGGCCGATGTAGATCGGCGCGATCCCCTTCACGCCGTCAATGTGCAGCGCCTCGCGGATGTCCACCTCTTCGCCAAAGTGGGCACGCAGCATCTGCCACACTTCCGGCGTGGCCCAGATGTCGGTCGGGATGCGGTCCACGGGCTGGCGGTTGATGGCCGCAAGCACTCGCTCGCGGTGATTCATGGCGTCCATGGGCTTCCTTTCGGCGTGGTGGCGATCTATGACGACGCCTGCCGCTCACGCGCCGATGGTGGCGCGCACCATCTCCACCCAGCGTCGCAGGCGGGGGCGGTCGCCATAGATGCGGTACACGTCGCGAAAGATGATCTCCAGATGGCAGTCGCGGGCAGCGGCCCACGTGTCGTTAATGTCCTGCTGCATGCCGCCCCAGTCCGGCGTCGGCTGGCTGATGGGGAAGGGCTTGGGCTTGCGGGAAAAGACATGGTCTCGTCCCAGCTTGGCCCCCATCGCCTGAAAGTCGCTCCACGGCGAGATGGACACGGCGCGGATGTTTGGGATGGCGGCGACGATGCGGTCCCAGCGGTCGTGCAGCGGCTCACAGCAGCCGTAATAGACGAGGCCAAAGAGCCGGCCCAGGTCTGCCAGGTACGGCAGGAAGAACTCGGCGAACATACGGGGCGAGATCATGGTCGTCTCTTGGGATTCGAGCCACACCCACAGGTCACGCAGGCGCGGCGTGCCTGCGTAATCCGGCTGCGGCAG
>JAIOAV010000124.1 GCA_019873665.1 Chloroflexota bacterium | reverse complement strand
ACGCTCTTCCGATCTACATAGGCAACCTCGTCTAACCCTTTGAGGCGCTCCATCACCATCTCGCCGATGACGCGGCTTTCCACCTCGGTCTCTCCGGAGCTGTAAAGCTGCGATTCGATCTCGTCGGCGATCTGCATCAGGACTTGGGTGCTGATGGGGCGTTTCGTGCAGGCGCGACGCAACCCCTCATACAGCTTGTCGCGGTTGAACTCTTCGCGGCGGCCATCTCTTTTGATCACCAACAGGTTGATGGGCGCGACGCGCTCGTAGGTTGTGAATCGGCGCTGGCAATTCTGGCATTCCCGCCGGCGACGGATGCCATCGCCAACCTCTCTCGTGTCTATCACCCGGGACTCTCTCTGGGCGCAAAATGGGCATTTCATCCTCGTCCCCTTCAGAAACAAAATCCCCTGTTGTCAGGAGATTTGTCCACTATATCTAGTATGTTTTCGCCGCGAATCCCACTATCCATTGTGTTGCCCGCTGGTCATAGTGTAGCACACTTTCGCGAAACTGACAAGAGGTCGAATCTTAAATATAGGCACATGGGGCACAATTTTAAGGTTGTTTCTGTCAAATGCACAGAAAAAGAGAAGAACAGCGCTCTGTTCTTCTCTTTTCCCCGCTATGGAGACGTGGCGCGTCACGTCTCATTTGTCTGGGCGAGTGGTCCCTGCAGAGGCCGTTACCGGCGACCTCTGTGCGCGTGTGGACACCTCGAACGCTCGCTAGGAATTGGATCGGCGCCGCAGAAAGGCAGGGATGTCAATATCCTCGTTATCTATCTTGGTCGGGTGCACGGGGAACGGGATCGTCTTGCCGGATTTGGTCGTCGCGCCCGCCAAGATGTGCGGCCGCTGCTGTTGGCGGCTCTCGGCGTCGAAACCAGTGGCGATGACGGTGATGCGCACCTCGTCCTCCATGGCGTCGTCTATCACGGCGCCAAAGATGATGTTGGCTTCCGGATCCACCATCTTCTTGATGATCTCTGCCGCCTCGTTGACCTCATAGAGGGTCAGGTCGGAACTGCCCGCGACGTTAAAGAGCACCCCGCGTGCGCCCTCGATAGTAACATCCAGTAGAGGGCTGGCGACGGCCTGCTCCGCGGCTGCCACTGCTCGCGTCTCCCCGGTGCCGTGGCCGACGGCCATCAGCGCGGCCCCGCCGGAGCTCATGATGGCCTTGACATCAGCAAAGTCCAGGTTGATGAGGCCTGGCACGGTGATCAGCTCGGAGATGCCCTGAATGCCCTGGCGCAACACGTCGTCCGCCACGCGGAATGCCTGTTGGATAGACGCCTTCTTGTCAACGATCTGCAGCAGGCGATCGTTGGGGATGACGATCAGGGTATCCACGTGCTCCTTGAGCGCACGAATCCCCTCCTCTGCGGCTTTCAGGCGGCGCGCCCCCTCAAAGCTAAAGGGCTTGGTGACCACGCCGATCGTCAGTGCGCCCGCTTCCTTGGCGAGCCGGGCCAACACGGGCGCTGCGCCGGTGCCTGTGCCCCCGCCCAGTCCTGCGGTAACAAAGACCATGTCCGCTCCCTGCACGATCTCGAACAGATCCTCGCTGGATTCCTCCGCCGCTTTGGTGCCAATGATGGGGTCGCCGCCGGAGCCAAGCCCTTTGGTGAGCTTGTCGCCGATCCGCACCCGCAGCGGGGCTTCGGACAGCATCAGGGCTTGCGCGTCGGTGTTGACCGCGATGAACTCGACGCCGCGCAGGCCGGCCTCGATCATGCGATTGACGGCATTCGACCCGCCGCCCCCGATCCCGATGACCCGAATCTGAGCTACATTCTCCACATCTGTGTAGTTCTGTGTGCGATCCATGGTGCTCCTTTCCTTCCCTTCTGGCGCCCTCATCGAGGCAAGAAAACTTTCAGCCATTCCAAGAACCGATGGTATAGATCTGGCCAGGGCCTGGTGCTCACACGGCTCTCCTGGGGTGGATTGCCGTATTTCGCTGCCCATAACAGCAAACCAACCGCGGTAGCATACGTCGGAGTGCTTATTCTAGCAACTAGCCCTTCCAAGCTGGTGGGGATGCCCACACGAACTGGCATCTGCAGACGCGTGATCGCCAGGTCGTACAGGCCCTCCAGCTCTGCCGTACCCCCCGTCAACACGACGCCCGCTGGCAACAATCCGTCGTAACCGGAACGTTTGATCTCCCGCGTGATGAGATCAAAGATCTCATCGCAACGGCACGCCACGATCGTGGCCAAATCTCGCCTGGACACCGACTGCCGTGGCGTATCGCCAAAGGTGTTGATGTCTACAAACTCGCGGGAATCCACCGCTTCCGGCACCGCATGACCGTATCTGACCTTAAGCTCCTCTGCTGTGGCAAAAGGCGTGCGCAAGCCGATGGCGATATCGTTAGTGAGATGGTTCCCCCCAATGCCGAGTACAGACGTATGCCATACACTCCCTTCGATGAAAATCGCGATGTCTGTTGTGCCACCTCCTATATCTACCAGAACACTCCCCATCTTGCGCTCGTCGGGACGCAGCACCGCTTCCGCTGAGGCCAGCGGCTGCAATACGAGATCGTTCACCGCAATGCCAGCCGTCTGCACGCACGTTACCAGGTTCTTGATCGCGGTGACCATCGCGGTAACGATATGCGCTTCCACCTCCAGGCGGTAGCCGAACATGCCGATCGGATCAGGGATGCCGTTCTGCCCGTCCACCGTGAACTGGCGGGGGATGGCGTGCAGCATCTGGCGATTGTGCGGGATGGCGATCATCTGCGCCTCGTCCATCGCCCGGTTCACGTCGTCTTGCGTGATGGGACGATCGCCGCGGCCGATGATCGCCGCGCCCCGGCTGTTCACCGACGAGATGTGGCTTCCTGCCACGCCTACATAGGCTGACTGGATCGGGTAGCCAGAGACGCGCTCGGCCTCCTCCACCGAGCGGGCAATCGCCTGAGTCGCCTCCTCGATGTTCGTTACCACACCCTTACTCAGGCCTTCGGAGGGCACAACGCCCACCCCTACGATGCGCAATCTGCCGCGCCCGTCGAGCTCAGCGACCAGCGTGCACACCTTGGTGGTGCCAACGTCGATCCCAACGATGATCTCTTCCAATTTGGTCTCCAGTTACCGGCGTCGGCACAGCGCTACGTCCTAGATAAAGCGTCGCCGGATGATCGCGAGATTGTTGAACAGGCGGACGCCGAATGCGACAATGGCCGCCGTCTCCAGTTGCACTCCTAGCCGATCTCCCAAAAAGGTCAACCCTGCGGCAAGAAACGCATTCGTGATAAGCCCGGACAGGAAGACGCGATTATCGTACTCTCCCTGCAATTCCGCACGCACGGCGCCAAGCACCGAGTCCAGCGCTGCCAGGATCGCCATCGCGGTATAGCGCGAGTACTGGGCAGGAACGGTGAGCGAGAACACGAAACCGATCGCGATACCGAGCAACAGGCCAATGATTGGCAGCCACATACTCTACACCCCCTTGCGTGCGGTCCTAGCGGCCGCTGGCCGCACGATAGAGCGGCCCCTGTTCTACCCGCACATCTATGTACTCTACCGACGTGACGCCTTCATGCTGGAGCTGTCGCACTAACGCATCCAGATTGGTGAGCTTGGCCGCCACGTCGCCCCCCAGGCCAATCAACACCCGCCATCCGTTGGGGCCATCCAGCGAGATGCCGCTCTCCGGCGCATAGTCTACGAGGCGAATCTGCGGACGAAGCGTATGCAGCTCGATAGCTGTCTGGATCGGCGCGGTAGCGACTTTGTCTCCTGGTTTGACTTGCTCGCTTTTGAGGTTCCTGATGAGCACGAAATCGTCCAAGCGCGACGTCTCTTTCAGCACCACGCCCTCTGCATCCACCAGGAAGCGGCCGTTCCTGGCTTCCCAGACTGCGACCGGCTCGCGTTCCTGAACGGTAACGAGCACCTGAGCCGGCAGGCGGCAGGCCACATTGACAGCACGGATGCATGGGAAGCGCTCCCGAATCTTGTCGGCAACGACACCGGTATTGACGTAAAAGATGCTCCAGGTGCGCAGGCCGGCCACCTCGTCTATCTCGGCTGCCGAGACGAGGCTATTGCCGGAAAGCGATACGCCGCGCACATAAAACCGCGAGTCCACGAACAAGTAGATCAGCGCGATGAGCAGCGCCGCCAGCAGCACCCAGTCTGGCACCTTGCTCCAGCGCAGGTGGCGACCCACACCCCAGCTCTGCACCTGCATATCGGTTTGGGAGACTGAACGCTCATAGGTGAAGCGTCGCCCGGGACGGCTTTGCGACCTGCGTCGCCTGTTCTTTTTGCCGCGCGGATACACCGGTTTCATGATCGCTCTCGCTAGATGGATGTCTTGGTACGTTGCTTGTCCGCGAACCGCTCCAGAGCCAGCTGTATCAAGCGGTCTATCAGCTCAGCGTAGGGAATGCCGCTGGCCGCCCAGAGCTTCGGGTACATGCTGATCGGCGTAAAGCCCGGGATCGTGTTCAGCTCGTTGACATAAACCTGGCCGGTACGCTTGTCCAGGAAAAAGTCCACGCGCGCCATGCCGGCGCAATCCAGCGCGCAAAAGGCGCGCAGCGCCATCTCGCGAATCGCGGCGGTTGTCTCTGGCGGCAGCGGCGCCGGGATGATCAGCTCGGTGTCTTCGTCGCCGTATTTGGCGGTATAGTCGTAGAACTCGCGTTTCGGCACGATCTCGCCCAAGATAGAAGCGATCGGCGTGTCGTTGCCCAGCACGCTGCATTCGATCTCGCGCGCCTCGACCGCCATCTCGATCAGCACCTTGCGATCGTAGGCGCAGGCGGTCGCCATAGCCTCCGCCAGCTCTCCTGGGTGGTGCACCTTGGAGATGCCCACACTGGAGCCCATGTTGGCGGGTTTGACAAAGCACGGGTAGCCGATCTCCCGCGCCATCCGTGCGGCCACGCCCTCCGGATCGGTTTCCCACTCGCGGCGCAGCACGACCAGCGCACTCACTGTCGGCAGCCCGGCATCCCGAAAGATCGCCTTCATGGCCGCCTTGTCCATGCCCAGCGCAGAGCCGAGCACGCCAGAACCCACATATGGCAGGTTGGCCAGCTCCAGCAAGCCCTGCACGGTGCCATCCTCGCCATATGGCCCGTGCAGCACAGGAAAGACCACATCCAGCACCGGGATGCCCGCCTCGCGCGTGCCCGGGATCAGATCGCGTGTCTGCTGGCTGGCGGCTTCGGGCAAGGGATTCGGCGATGGCGTCAGGGCGACAGGCGTCTTGTCCAGCGCCGCGCGGAGCTGCTTCATCGGTTCGCCCGTCGTCAACCAGCGGCCCTCTTTGGTGATGCCGATCGGCACAACGTCGTATTTGTCGCGGTCAATCGCCGACATGATAGACTGCGCCGAGACAAGGGAAACCTCATGTTCCCCGGAACGGCCACCAAAGATGATGCCCACGCGAATCTTGCCCCGCCGATCTGTCATTCAGCTTTTGCTCCTCCGCCCTGTATCTCGCGCCGCCTTCATGTAAGCGTGCCCCACTCGCCGACCAACTCGATTTCCAGCTCTAGGGCGACGCCAAAGCGCCGCTCCACCTCTGCTCGAATCGCCACGATCAACGCATAGACATCGCTGGCCTGCGCGTGATCCAGATTGACAATAAAGTTCGCGTGTTTGGGCGAAACCTGCGCATCGCCGATGCGCAGCCCCTTCAGTCCGGCCTGCTCAATCAGTCGCCCCGCATAGTCCCCCGGCGGATTCTTGAAGACAGAGCCAGCGCTCGGCTCTCTTGGCTGTCGTTCGCGACGCTGGGCGAGATACCCCTCCATGCGAGCAGCCAACGCGGATGCAGCTTCGCGATGCAGTAGCAGCGCCGCCTTGAGCACGATCTCCCTATCAGCAGCGGCCTCTTTCAGCCGACTGGTGCGATAGCCAAATCGGAGATCGGCCGCCGGGCAGGCGATGATGCTGCCATCGGCGCGCAGCAGGGTTACCGTCTCCACGATGTCGCTCATGGCGCCGCCAAAGGCGCCGGCGTTGTTGACGACGGCTCCGCCCAATGTGGCGGGGATGCCCGCAGCCCATTCGAGTCCCGCCAGCCCCAACTGCACTGTATACTGCGCCAGGCCGGGCAGGAACACGCCCGATTCTGCCTCCACGCGGCAGAGCATGCTGTTGCTCGTGCCGTTCTGGAGCGCGGCGCCATCCGCTGCCGACAGGAACTGCGTGCGCATTTCGCGGCTGGCGTTCTGGATCACCAGGCCGCGAAAGCCGGCATCCGCCACCAGCAAGTTCGACCCCCGGCCGAGGATCAGATACGGCACATGGTGCTGACGAGCTAGGGACACCATCTCGACCAGCTCCGCCGCAGAGTGCGCGGCCGCGAACAGATCGGCCGGGCCGCCGATGCGAAAGGATGTGTGGTGCGCTAATGGCTCCCCGCTCGCGGCGCGCTCGCCCAGCGCGGCTCTCAAGGACGTCACCCGATGGTCGAGTGTCTCAGAGGTTCTGTAGAACGTCTTCGCCAACTGCAGACCCATCTCCTGCCCCCAGTGTGACTAGCACATCGCCCCTCTGCAGGTGTTCCCGCAAGTACTGCGCCGCCTCGCGCAAGGTGGCGCAGTAGCGTACAGAAGGGTGCACGATCTGTTTCGCCAGATCAGCGGCGCGAACGGTCTTCTCCCCGGCGCGCTCTCGTGCCGCATAGATGTCGCTCACGATCACATGATCTGCCGCATCGAAGGCGGTCAGAAAGCTAGCCCAGAGCGCCTCCAGCCGGCTGAAGGTGTGCGGCTGAAAGAAGGCCCATAAACGTCGCCCCGGGTAACGCTCGCGCGCTGCTGCCAGCGTGGCGCGGATCTCGGTGGGATGGTGCGCATAGTCGTCCACAACTGTGATCCCCTTCCGCTCGCCCTTGATCTCAAAGCGGCGCTGCACGCCGTGAAACGTCCCCAGCGCCGCGCACGCCGTCGCGATCTCGATCCCGACGATGGTGGCGACCGCCACCGCCGCCAGCGCGTTCTTGACGTTGTGTTTGCCGGGCACTAACAGATGCACGGTTCTCACAGGCTCGCCGTGGCATAGCACCGTCGCGTCGTTGCCACCGGCAGCGTTGGGCGCGATCTCTGCCGCGCTCCAGTCTGCGCCCGGCAGCAGCCCGTAGCGCACCACCGTGGCGCTGCCCGCTGTGGCATATCCGTTCAGCAGCTCGCGGACGTGCGGCTCATCGCCGCAACCGACGATATGGCCGCCGGCGGGCACCAGCGCCAGAAAGCGCCGAAAGGCGTCCATCATGTCGGCTATGGTCGGGAAGCAATCCGGATGGTCGTGCTCCAGGTGCGTGACCACCGCCAGTTGTGGCCGCAGCCCAAGGAACATATAGTCGTACTCGTCGGCCTCGATGACAAAGTGCGGGCCGCGTCCGGCGCGCGCATTGGCATGCAGATCGCCCACGATGCCGCCGGCGATAAAAGTGGGGTCCTGCCCCGCTTGCTGCAGGATATGCGCGATCATGGCGGTAGTCGTCGTCTTGCCGTGCGTGCCGGCGACGGCGATGCCATATCGGCCTGCCATCACCTCGCCGAGGATGTCGGCGCGCTTGACGACCGGCACGCCGTTGGCACGCGCGGCCATCACCTCCGGGTTATCCGGCGGCACTGCCGATGAGATGACCACCAACGTCGCCCCGGCGATGTTCTGCGCCCGATGTCC
>JAIOAV010000123.1 GCA_019873665.1 Chloroflexota bacterium | reverse complement strand
CGTCGCAGACGATGAACTGCGGGTTCAGCGCCAGCGCCCGCGCCACGCCGATCCTCTGCCGCTGCCCGCCGGAGAAGGCGTGCGGGTAGCGCACCATGTACTCCGGCCGCAACCCCACCACCCGCAGCAGCTCCGCCACCCGCTCCTCCAGCTCCTTGCCGTGCGCCACCTTGTTCACCAACAGCGGCTCCCCCACGATCTGCAGCAGCGTCATGCGCGGGTTCAGCGACGAGTAGGGGTCCTGGAAGATCATCTGCATGTTCTGCCGGATCTGCTTCAGCTCCGCCTTGTCCAGCGCCCGCACGTCCACCCACCCCATGTTCCGGTCCTTGAACCGAATCTCCCCGTCCGTCGGCTCGATGGCCCGCAGCAGCGTCCGCCCCGTCGTCGTCTTGCCGCATCCCGACTCCCCCACCAGCCCCAGCGTCTCCCCCTCGCGGATGAAGAAGCTCACGTCATCCACCGCACGCACATTCCCCACCATGCGCCGCAGAAAACCCCGCCGAATGGGAAAGTACTTCTTCAGATGCCTCACTTCCACCAACAGGTTCTCTCTCCCCGCCATTTGCTCCGTCATGCCTGCGCTTCTCCTTCCGCTTGCGGTGCATTCTCTCCATACAGGTGGCAGCGCACCCAGTGCTGCGGCGCCACCTCCACATACGGCACTTCCGTGTCCGCGTTACACACCCCCGGCATGAACTTGGTGCACCGCGGGTGGAACGGACACCCCTTCGGGATGGCGTACGGGTCCGGCACCACCCCCTTGATCGACTCCAACCGCTCCCGCGACTTGCGCCCAATGCGCGGAATCGACCGCAACAACGCCTGCGTGTACGGATGCTTCGGATCGTAGAAGATCGCATCCACACTCGCCTGCTCCACCTGCTTCCCCAGATACATCACCACCACATTGTCGCACATCTCCGCAATCACCCCAAGGTTGTGCGTGATGTACATGATCGCCATCCCCATGTCATCCTGCAGATTCCGCATCAAATCCAAAATCTGCGCCTCCGTCGTCACGTCCAACGCCGTCGTCGGCTCGTCCGCAATCAACAGACTCGGATGACACGACAACGCCATGGCGATCATCGCCCGCTGCCGCATCCCCCCCGACAACTGGTGCGGATAGTCGTCCACCCGCTGCTCCGGCTTCGGCATCCCCACCCGGTCCAGCATGTCAATGGCCCGCTTCCGCGCCTCCTTCTTGTCCACCTCCTGGTGCAGGATGATCGCCTCCATGATCTGGTCGCCAATCGTGTGCACCGGCGATAGCGACGTCATCGGCTCCTGAAAGATCATGGCGATGTCGTTGCCACGGATGCTGCGAATCTCCGCCCCCCGCTCGTCCAACTGGTCCAGCCGCACCGCCTCCGTCGCCCCCTCCGGCCCCTTCCCATCCTCACCCCGCCGATAGTAGATGATCTCCCCACCAACAATCCGCCCCGGCCGCGGCACAATGCGCAAAATCGACTGCGACGTCACCGACTTGCCACACCCCGATTCCCCCACGATGCCCAGCGTCTCCCCACGCACCAACTGGAACGACGCCCCGTCCACCGCCCGCACCGTGCCCTCGTCCAGAAAGAAATACGTCCGAAGATCCTTCACCTGCAGCATGATGTCCCTGTTCTCTGCCATTCAGCTTCACTCCTCTTTCCTTTGCTGTTCCCTCTAGCGCGAATACGGATCGGCGGCATCACGCAGGCCGTCGCCCATAAAATTGAAGCCGAGCACCGCGATGACTACTGCTGCCCCAGGAATCAGTACCCACGGGGCCAGAACCAGCGAGCGGAGGTTCATCCCCTCCTGCAACAACACGCCCCAACTGATCGCCGGCGCGCGCAGGCCCAACCCTAGGAAGCTGAGCGAGGTCTCGCTCAGGATCATGCCCGGCACGCTCAGCGTCAATGAGGCGATGATGTAGCTCAAGAAAGATGGCACCATGTGGCGCAGGATGATGCGCAGCTCGCTCGCCCCTGCCAGGCGTGCGGCCATGACAAAGTCCTCCTCGCGCAACGAGAGAAAGCGCCCGCGCACTACCCGCGCCATGCCGGTCCACCCGATCAACGACAGGATCACCGTGATGCCAAAGTACACGCGCACCACCGGCCAATCCGGCGGCAACGCAGCGCTCAACCCCATCCAGAGCGGGATGCTCGGAATAGAGCGGATGAACTCGATCACGCGCTGGATGAGGTTATCCACTGCCCCACCATAGTATCCCGATATCCCGCCAATGATGATACCCAGGATCAGGCTGAGGAACACGCCCACCAGACCGATAGAGAGGCTGATGCGCGCGCCATAGATCACGCGCGAAAACAGATCGCGCCCCATGCGGTCCGCGCCAAAGAGAAAGACGCCCTGCTCCTCGCGCCCTGCGGCCAGCCCGAACAGGTGAACGTCCGTCTCAATGATGCCCCACAGCTTATAGGGATCCCCCGGTGAGAACAGCTCGATCGGGAAGATGGTCGTCGGATCCTCTGTATAGATACTGCGCATCGTCTCCGGATCGAGGGTCCGCTGGATGCGATAGACAAAAGGCGTGCGCCAGTTACCTTCTGCATCGCGGATATGAATCTTAGTAGGTGGCGCCAGCTTGTAGCGGGTAAAGAAAGACTCGGGATTATACGGCGCAACGAACTCGCAAAACAGCGCGATCAGATACATGATGATGAGCACCACGGTGCTGATCATCGCCATTTTGTGCTTGCGAAAGCGCCACCACATCAGTTGCCACTGGGTGGCCACAAATATCTTTTCTTCCTCTTGTGTGATGACGCGCCCCTCTTCGTCAAGCCGACCTGCCACATTCGCCGCCATGTGCCTACCCTCCTAGTCGAATACGCGGATCCACATATGCCAGCAGTAGATCCGAGATCAGGGTGCCGATGACGGTGAGCGCGCTCAGCAAGAGGATGAAGCTCCCTGCCAGGTACATGTCCTGCGATTGCAAGGCCCGCAGCAGGAGCGGTCCTGTCGTCTGCAAGCTGAGGACCACCGACACGATCTGGGAGCCGGAGATCAGGCCCGCCAGCGACCAACCCACCGTGCTGAAGAACGGGTTCAGCGCCACTCGTACCGGGTATTTCCAGATGAGTCGGGTTTCTGTCAGCCCCTTCGCGCGAGCGGTGGTCACATACGGCTTGTGCAGCTCATCAAGCAGATTAGCTCGCGTGGTGCGGATGCCGCCTGCCGTGCTCCCCAGCGCCAGGACCACTATGGGGATCCAGATATGTTTGGCCAAATCCACCACCTTGTCCCAGGTCCATGGCGCCAGCACGTACTGCTCGGAAAACAGGCCGCCGACGTTCAGGCCAAAGGCCGACATGGCGATCCACATCACCACCAAAGCGATGAGAAAGTTCGGCACGCCGACGCCGACAAAGCTGATGAACGCCAGCACGTATTCCAGAATGCTGTACTGATGGGTGGCCGCATAGACGCCCACGGGGATAGATATTAACCAGCTAACGAGCATAGTTGAAGCAGAGAGGGCCACGGTCAACGCCAGGCGCTCCCAGATGAGCTCCTTCACCGGCTTTTGCCACTCCATGGATTGTCCCCAGTCGCCACGAAGGATAATGCCGGATATCCACTTGTAATACTGCACATAGACCGGTTGCCCAAGGCCGTATCGTACCTTGAGCGACTCGATCTCCTCTTCATCCACATAGTCACCCTGCTGGCGAAGCTGCGCCACATAGGAGGTCAGGTAATCACCTGGCGGCAATTGGATGATGATGAACGAGATGATCGAGATGATGAGCAACGTAGGAATCATATACAACAGACGCTTGATCAAATACTGTAACATTTACACCCTCCCTTATACACTGCTACGTGCCGCCTGGCGGCAGCGCTACCTTGCGTTGCTGCCTAGATGGGAAGCCCGTATAGTTTGGCTATCGCACCTCCTCCTAGCGCGCTAGGCGTGTTATGCCCGTGCTGGGCAATCCAGCGCATGCGATGAGATTACCAGCGCGCTAACGTGTCCTCTCATCAGCCATCAAGAGAGCCAGTCCAGGCCGAAAGCACAGGATGCCGCCATGAGCAGCTACCACGACGATGGCCCCCTTCCCGCACCGGCTCACCCCGGGCATGCCCGATACAGCAGCTGAAAGCATGACGAAAGCCGCCGGCTAACTGGCGACGGATATGCGTGCGCGTCGCACCTTCGGGAGATAGCACCAGGGCGGGAAACACTAGGGAGGAGCGAGCTGATGCAAGATGCCACAAGATCTGGGGCATGGAAAGGCGAGGTCTGAAGGGATGAGGCCCGTTCATTGCCATGCGCCGCTGATGAGCGCATACCACCCCGGCAACAGGCCACAGGGCAGTCAGCGGCAAGCCCACACCTTTGAGCGACAGACCCGGAGCCACTCCCAATACCCTCCTGTTCACGCGACGTCCTTGCCGAGCGCAAACTGCACGACGGTAGAGCATGCCTCCTCGCCACACAGCTGTGGCAAGCATCGAATGCGGCAAGGGGGCTGATCGTTCCACCCACATGGTGTCCACTACGCCGAGGCGATGCGTGGAACCCAGCACGGATCGAGCCCATCACCATAGAGCACGAGGAGCCAATCGTTTGACGGCATCTCGCTTACTTCCTATTATAAAGATGAAAGTGCTGGCTGTCAAATCCCTCAGCCAAAAGGAGAACACCTCAGCCCGAAAGCAAAGGCTGAATCCTGCCCATGCAGGCGACACCGCGATGGGCGCTACTTCTTTCCTCGGTGCGGGCAGAATCTTTCATTGGAGAAGGCACATGCCACTTGGTTCAGAGGAATCGGCGCAGCGGCTCAGCCTCGGCGTGATCGCCGATGACTTGAGCGGGGCGATGGACACCGGCCTCCAGTTCGCCAAACGCGGCTTGCAGACTTGGGTGGCGCTGACAGCGCACGATTACTCGGCGCTGCCCGTGCTCGTCATCAGCAGCGAGAGCCGCGACGAGGCGGACGACCAGATTGTCCAAAGGGTGAAGGAGGCCGCGCGGCAGATGCGAGACCGCGCCGTGTATAAAAAGATCGACTCGACGCTGCGCGGCAATCCCGGTCTGGAGATCACCACCCTCCTGCGCGAGCTGGGCTACACCAAGGCGATTGTAGCTCCCGCCTTCCCAGAGCAGGAGCGCATCGTGCGCGACGGGCAGCTCTGGGTGCGTGGCCGCCCGCTGGACCGATCGGAGCTGGCCAAGTCGCTCCGTTGGCCGCTCGCTTCCGCACACGTCGCCGACATCCTCCGCCGGGGCACAACGGCGCTCTGCGCACAGGTGGAGCTGCAGAAGGTGGAGCGTGGGCCCTGGGGGCTGGTACGCGCGCTGGACAGCGTGTTCGGCGATCTGGTGGTGGTGGATGCAGTAACGCAGGAGCACCTAGACGTGATCGCCGAGGCGATACTGCTCTCGGAGGGACGCTGGCTGCCATGCGGGTCCGCCGGGCTGGCGCAATCGTGGGCGGCGCGTTTCGGCGAGCCGGACGCGCTACCCCCGTCGCCGCCCGTGGTCACTGCGCCCGCACTGATCGTCGCGGGCAGCCGGCAACGCACCACGGCGCAACAGATTCACCACGTGGAGCGGACACGTCATCTGCGAGTATTACGCATTGCCCTCAGCGGCTCCCCGGACGCCGACAGCAAGACGCTTTCCGAAGCGACGCGCTTGCTCGGGGAGGGGCAGAGCGTCGTCCTCACCACGGCCAGCGGGCCCTTTGTGCGAGGCAACGAGCAAGAGGTCGCCGCCAGGCTGGGACGCGCGACAGCAGCGCTCTGCGCGGCAGTGCCACTGGCCGGGCTGATCCTCACCGGCGGCGATGTGGCGCTAGCAGTGTGTCGGGCACTGGGCATAGACGCCATCGAGTTGCGACACGAGATCGAGCCGGGTGTGCCGGTGGGTGTGTTGCATGGCGGCCGCGGCGATGGGCTGTATGTCGTCACCAAGGCGGGCGGCTTTGGCAGCGCGGATGTCTTGGGCAAAGCGGTGGAGTATGTGCGGGGCGGAACCGCATGAACAGGGAGGGAGCGATATGACGCGCAGGCCCGTGCTGGGCGTGACCATGGGCGATGCCGCCGGGACAGGGCCGGAGATCGTAGCCAAGGCGTGGGCGCTGCCGGAGATCAAGGAGCGCATGGCGCTCCTAGTGATCGGCGACGCCGCCGTGATGCGCGAGGCGCTGGAGATCACCCGCGTGGTGGGACAGGTCACTGCCATCGCGGATGTGTCCGAGGCGCGCTTTGCGCCCGACGCGTTAGATGTGCTCGATCTGCACAACATTGACAGGGCGCGGCTGGTGCGCGGCCAGGTGAGCCCCATGGCCGGCAAGGCCGCCTACGAGTACATCGCCAAGGCGGTGGAACTGGCCACGGCCGGGCGGATCGCGGCGATCGTTACGTCGGCGATCAGCAAAGAGGCGCTGAACGCGGCGGGCTATCACTACGCCGGACACACGGAGGTGCTGGCCGAACTCACCGGCGCGGAGAGCGTTACGATGATGCTGGTGGGCGGCCACATGCGCGTCAGCCATGTCAGCACGCACTGCTCGCTGCGCGAGGCGATCGCCCGTGTCAAGAAGGAGCGAATCCTGGCGGTGATCCGTCTCACCGACCGCGCGCTCCGGCGGATGGGCCTGCCCCATCCGCGTATCGCCGTCGCAGGACTGAACCCGCACGCCAGCGAGGGAGGGCTGTTCGGCGACGAGGAGGCGACAGAGATCCGCCCGGCCGTGGACGCAGCGCGCGCCGAGGGATTGAACGTGGAGGAGCGCATCCTGCCGCCGGATACGGTGTTCTATCGGATGAACGCAGGCGAGTTCGATGTGGTGGTGGCCATGTACCACGACCAGGGGCACATCCCGCTCAAGCTGGTGGCGTTTGACGAAGGGGTGAACGTTACGCTGGGGCTGCCTATCATCCGCACATCGGTGGATCATGGCACCGCCTTTGACAAAGCGGGGCAGGGCACGGCGCGGGCTGGCAGCATGGTGGCGGCGCTGCGGCTTGCCGCGCAAATGGTCATGACGGACTGAGGACTCCTCCTCTTGCTGCTGGGCCATGTTCGTGCGACGACCACGAACATGGCCCAATTTTTCGCCTCAACCCATCTTTTTACAGCACGACCCCATCTGCGGCGAGGCGCGCGCGCAGCGCGTCCACGTCCAGCGCCTTGGGCGATACACCCGTGCGTGCCGCCAGCGCCGCCGCTGTCCCTGCTGCCTGGCCGGTGATCATGCACTGCACCGTTGTGCGTGTGCAGCCGAAAGCCTCATGTGTCGCCGAGATGCACCGCCCCGCCAGCAGCAGATTCGCCAGCCCCTTAGCCAGCAACGATCGGTAGGGGATCTCAAAGGACCAGTGATCCACCGTGGCCACGTTCCGCAGCGCCTCCGGCAGCGGGCCGATGTCTATGGGATGCGAGCCGCGGCCGATGGTATCGGCGAACGCGGTGCGCGCCAGCAGATCCTCGATGCGCAGCTTGTACTCGCCCTCGATGTGGCGCGTCTCGCGCACACCGATCTCCGGCATATCCAGCAGGAAAGCGTTGGCAAAGCCCGGTGTCGTCTGGCGCAACCAGTTGGCGCGCTCGTGCACCTCGTGCATCAACGCGATCTCGCCGGCCGTCAGCGCGTCCACATCCAGCCCGCTGCCGGCGTAGCAAGGGCAGCAGAGCGTTACAACCCCGGCGATTGGGCTGTTGTATACCTGATGTGAGAAGCGGTCGCCGCGGATGACAAAGCAGGCCATCTCCCCGCGCGCATGATTCGCCGCCGCCTCCTCCAGGCTTTGCAGCGCCACCCGTTGCACCTGGAACGCCTCCGGGTGCGCGCGCAAGTACGCAAAGAGCGCATCCATATCCACGTTCGCCATGCGGAACATGACGCCCATCGCGCCCATGCTGCCCGGCGCGCTGATGCCGGAAAGCGCGCAATGGTCGTCCGCCGCGACGCCGACGGTGTACGGGACGCCGGCCCGCGCCGCCAGATCGCCATCGCCAGTGGCATCC